>DASZHY010000478.1:0-23502 GCA_035949675.1 Thermoanaerobaculia bacterium | reverse complement strand
GGAGGCCAAGCCGGGAAGACGGCCCGGGTGGCGACTCAAAAGGCGAAGCACAGGACCTCGATCGTGGCACCGCCCCTCACCGAGCCTTGGCGTCGCCACCCGGGACGTCTTCCCGGCTTGGCCGGGCGGGTAGTGCCTGGGAGGCGTGCCGGGCGGTGTGCATCGGAGGCGGTCATGAGGGTCTTGGGCATCGATTTTGGCGAGAAGCGGATCGGGCTGGCCATCTCCGACCCCGAGGGTCGGCTGGCGGTGCCCCTCACCACCCTGGTGCGCCGCGACGACCGCTCGGCGATGGCGGCGATCGCCGAGATCGCCCGCCGCGAGGGCGTCGGCCGGCTGGTGCTGGGCGAACCGGTCAGCCTCGACGGCACGCGGGGGCCGGCGGCGGCGAGAGCTCGCCGCTTCGGCGACCGGCTGGCGGCGAGGACGGCGCTGCCGCTCACCTTCGTCAACGAGGCGCTGACCAGCGTCGAGGCGGCGGCGCGCCTGCGGGCAGCGGGCATCGACCCGCGGCGGGCGCCGGAGCGGATCGACGCCGCCGCCGCCCAGATCCTGCTGCAAGAGGACCTCGATCGCGGCGGCGCGCCGGCCCGCGGAGAGCAGGCGGCGCAAGACCCCAAGACGGTCGAAGACTGAGCCCATGGCGGAAAAAGCCGCAAAGCCCGAAAACAACGGCGTGCCCCCAGCTCGCCGCCGCCGCCGGCGCCGCCGCCGTGCGCGGCTCGGCTGCTGCCTGGGAGTGTCGCTCGCCGTGCTCGCCGCCGGCGGGGTTCTCGCCTATGGCTGGTGGGTCGCCCGCCCCTATCAGGGGTACGCCGGCAGCGAAAAGCTGGTGGACGTCGCGCCCGGCACCGGCGCCGCCCGCATCCTCGACGAGCTGGGCCGCGAAGGGGTGCTGGCCAGCTCCCTGGTCGCCCGCGCCTACCTGGTCTACGTGCTCAGGAACCCGCCGCTGCAAGCCGGCGAGTATCGCTTCGCCGGCCCGATGACGTTCCAGCAGGTGCTGCGCAAGCTGATCCGCGGCGACGTGGTGTCGCGGAAGGTGACCGTGGTCGAGGGCTTCACCATGGAGGACATCGCCAACCAGCTGGCGCAGGCCGGCGCCGGCAGGCGCGAGGCCTTCCTCGAGCAGATGCGCTCGCCGGCGCTGATCGCCGACCTCGATCCCGCCGCCCCTGACCTCGAGGGCTATCTCTTCCCCGAGACCTATCGCTTCCGCGTCGGCACCTCCGAGGCCGAGATCGTCGCTACCCTGGTCAAGATGTTCCGCTCGCGCTTCGAGCGTTCCGTCCGCCCGCTGATGGCCGGCGCCGAGATGGCCGGCAAACCGGCCACGGTGCGCGAGGTGGTCACCCTCGCCAGCATCGTCGAGAAGGAGGCGCGGGCCGACGCCGAGAGGCCGGTCGTCGCCGGCGTCTACGGCAACCGGCTGAGACGGCACATGGCGCTCGACGCCGACCCCACCATCATCTTCGCGCTGCGCCGCCTCGAGCGCTGGGACGGCCGCCTGCACCATGAGGACCTGCGGCTCGAGTCGCCCTACAACACGTACCGTTATGCCGGGCTGCCGCCGGGGCCCATCTGCTCGCCCGGCCTCCCCAGCCTGCAAGCCGCGGCGCGGCCGGCGGACGTTCCCTACCTCTACTTCGTCAGCCGCAACGACGGCACCCATGTCTTCGCCGCCACGCTCGAGGAACAGAACCGCAACGTCCAGATCTGGCAGCGGCAATACTGGCATGACCGGCGCGAGCAGGAGAGGCGCGAGGCTGCCGGCGGCAACGACGGCGCGCCGGCGCCGCCCGGCAGCCCCGGCCGCGGCAGCGGCGGGCGGCAGCGCGGGCGCCATCGCTGAGCGGCGAGCGGCGAGCGGCGGCGTGACGAGCGGCGGCGTGACCGCCGGGTGTCGCTTCATTGACAGGGCGCAGGGGCTGGTGTATCAAGGTGAAAAGCGTAGACCTGCCGCGCCGCCCTAGCAGGACACCACCCGCAGCTGTGGCCCGGGTCGAGAGGAGTCATCCATGAACATCCCAGAAGAATTCGGGAATTACCTCCTGCTCAAGAAATTGAGAGAGGACGCCCTGGGGGAGACGTTTCGCGCCGGGCGGGTGGGCCGGGACGGTATCGAGCAGGTCGTGCTGCTGCGCGTCTTCAACGGTCTGGGAATCGATGGCGAGCGGCTCTGGCAGCGGATCACCGGGCGCGCCGCCGTCCAGCAGGCGCTGCGCAGCCCCAACATCGGCACCGGCGTCGACCTTGGCAAGGTGCGCAGCTTTCCCTACGCGGCCTATGACTACATCTCGGGCAAGAACCTCGCGACCCTGTTCGCCCAGGCGGCGCGGCAGCGCCAGCCGATCCCGATCGAGCACGCGCTGTTGATCACCGAGCGGATGGCGCTGGCGCTGGCGGCGGCCTACGAGACACGGGTGCAGGACGAGCGGCTGCTGCACGGCTTCGTGGTGCCGCATCTGGTGATGATCTCCAACGAAGGCGAGACCCGCATGCTCGGGTTCGAGGCCGCGCCCGGCCTGCGCGACCTGTGGGCAGGCGGCTGGCGCAACGACGACCTGCGCGGCTACCTGGCGCCGGAGGCCGCTGCCGCCGCGGCCGCCGCCAAGACCGACGACGTCTACTCGCTCGGCGCCATCCTCTTCGAGCTGCTGGCGAGCGAGCGGCTGCCGCTGCCGCCCAGCGGCGGGGCCGATGCGGCCGCCGCCTACGGCCAGCTGGCACAGCTCGTCGACACGCTGGTGCTGCCGAACGAGGGCACGCCGCTGCCGGCCCCGGTGGCGGCGCTGCTCCACAAGAGCCTGGCGCCGCGCGAGCAGCGCATCCCCGATGCCGTCACCTGGCACAAGACGATCTCGAAGCTGATGATCGACGGACAGTTTTCCTCGACCACCTTCAATCTCGCGTTCTTCATGCACAACCTCTTCCGCGACGAGATCGACCGCGAGAGCCAGGAGATCGAGGCCGAGAAGAAGCTCGAGCTGCCGCGCAAGCTGCCGGCGGGTGGCGCGGCCGGAGCGAGCGGCGCGGCGGGCGCCCTTGCCGGCGGAGGCGCCGCCCTGGCCGGCGGGGCCGCCGCCCTGGCCGCCGGCGCGGCCGCCGGCACGGCGACCGGTCCTGCCGGCTTCGCCGACGCGCGCGAGCGCACCGGTGTACGCGACGCCGCCTGGGCCGCCGGCGCGGCAGGCGCCGGGTCCTCCCACGCGGCCGCCGCCGGCACCGCGGCCACGGCCGGCAGCGACCGCAAGCCGCTGTGGATCGGGCTTGCCGCCGCCGCGGCGGTGGCGGTCCTCGCGGTGGGCGGCTACTTGCTGTTTGGCCGCGGCGGCAGCGCCAAGCCGGCCGCCCCCGCGCCAGCCAACACGGCAGCGGACGCAGCCCGCAATGCCGCGGCGCTACAGGCGCAGATCCAGCAGATGATCGAGGCCCGCAGCAAGGACCTCGAGAGCAAGCTCAAGGGCCAGTACGACGACAACATCAAGCAGCTGCAACAGAAGCTGGAGGAGAGCCGCAAGGCCGCGGCTGCGGCCCAGGAGAAGGAGAAGGAAAAGAGCCGGAGCGAGCGGCAGGCTGGAGGCGGCGGCGGGGTGGCGGAATCGCCGGCGGCCGCCGCGGAGGCCAAGCCGCCGCGAAGCGAGCGGACGGAGGCGGCATCGCCGGCCGCAGCGTCACCCGCTGCCGGCTCGCCGCGCGCCGCGGCCTCGGCGGCTCAACCGCCCAGCGCGGCGACGCAGCGCGAAGCCGGCGGCAGCACTCCGGCGCCGGCCGCCGGCAATCCGGCCGCGGCCCCGGCCCCGGCAGCCCCGGGAGCGCCGGCTGCCGATGCCGGCGCGAGCCGGGGGCCGCAGATCCAGGTGGGCGACCTGGTGCAGCCCGGGCCCGGAGTGTCGATGCCCAAGATCGTCTTCCGCCCCGCGACCCGCTACCCCGCCGCCGCCAGGCGCATGAACCGTGCCGCCGAGGTGGCGGTGAGGATCCTGGTCGACGAGAAGGGCAACGTGGAGAAGGCCGAGGAGGTGGGCGGCCCGGTGGGCCTGGGTTTCGACGAGGCGGCGATCGAGGTCGCCCACCACAGCACCTACCAGCCCGCGACCAAGGACGGCGTGCGCGTCAAGATGTGGATCAGCATGAAAGTGACCTTCGTGCCTTAGAGCAGGTCAGAACAAGTTGAGGGTCGCCGGAGGGATCGGCAACCGGAGCGGGGAGGCGGAGGGCCGCGGGAGACGCGGGCTCCCGGGGCGGCGACTCTAAAAGGCGAGGCACGAACTATCGATCTCGGCACACGCCCCAGCGAGCCTGGAAGGTCGCCGCCCTGGGAGCCCGCGTCTCCCACGGCCCGGGCGCAGGGGCACCCGCGGAGGTCACCCCGCGATTACAGGTCTGAAGCCTTGAGGCTGGCGACCAGCTCCTGGATGATCGGCTTCAGGACCTTGTCGAACATGCGGTCGTCGTGGACGCCGCCGCCGAAGCCGCCGACCGAGACGCTGGAGCTGCTCTCCTCCTTGCGCGCCTCGTCTGCCCATACGATCTCGCCGGTCGAGACGTTGAAGACGCGGGCGTTGAGCGCCGCCACGAAGGTCCGCTTGTGGACGCCGAAGCTCGGCAGGTTGCCCACACCCGGCCCGTGGGCGCCGGTGTCGGTGTTGCCGTACTCGGTGAGCGCGCCGGTCAGCATGTAGTTGACTCCAAGGAGCTTGCCGATCTGCATCGCGGTCTTGGCATCGATGTCCTTGCTCAGGGTGAGCCCCTTCTCCTGCATGATCGAGTTGATCTTCTCGCGCTCGATTACCACGAACTTGCGGCTCTTGACCAGCTCGGTGACGAAGACGTCCTGAGCGGCGTTGGCGCCGTTCTCGAACCACCACTGGTTGTTGGCCTTGTTGGTGAACTCGAGGACCGCGATCCGCGGCTTGCCGCTGTTGCTGCCTGAAGCTGCCAGCAGCGAGCCGGTCAGGGCGAGCGCCAGGGCGGCGCAAAGCATCAAGGTGAGGAAGCGCTTCATGGGTCGATCTCCTAAAGGCAGTGGGGGTCCCGCCCCCCGTTTTTGTGCTCGCTCGACGGCCCACCCGCGCCGCCCGCGCCGCCCGCGCCAATCTCGGCCATCCGGTTGTTCCACACGCCCGCCGCTACCCGGCCGGGAGGCTTCGCGTCCTGGGCTTCGACGGAAGCCAGGCACGGCGATAGATCGAGCAAGAGCAATGAATTATACCGCGCGGAGGGTCTCCTGGGTAGTCACGTCCAGCTCTGCGGCTCCCGGACCCCTCCCCTGATCCTCGATGCGCAGTCCGGCAGCATGAGGGGACACGAACGCCACCTCTGGAGAGGCGACGCGGCCTAAGCCGGCGTTACCGGCCGGCTCAAGAGGCCCTGCTGTAGACTCCGGCCAGCTGCGCTAGAGCTGACCCACTCACCCACTGGACCATGGCCTTACCGGAGCAGGCGCGGTGGCGCGCGGCACGATGGTTGCCGGGAGCGGTGTTCGTGCTGGCGCTGGCGGTGCGGCTCGCCTACAACTTCGAGATCCGCAACCTGCCGACGCTCCATGAGCTGGTGATGGATGCGCAGCGCTACGATGCGCTGGCCCGCGACATCCTCGATCACGGTTGGCGGCCGCGCGAGGCCTTCTACCAGGCGCCGCTCTATCCCTACCTGCTCGCGGCGGTGTATGCGGCGAGCGGCCGTTCCGCGACCGCGATGCGCCTGGCGCAGGCGCTGGCCGGCGCGCTCACCGCGGCCCTGGCCGCCATCGCGGCCGGGCGCCTCTGGGAGCCTGCACCCGGAGACGAGCCGGGAGACCGCGATCGACGGCAGGCCACTGCGGGGGTCGCCGTCGCCGGGGTGCTGGCGGCGCTCTATGCGCCGGCGGTCTTCTATACGCCGTTGCTGCTCAAGACAGTCCCGACGTTGCTCTGCGAGTCCGCGGCCCTGGTGCTGCTGTTGCCGCCGGCCGGCCGCGCCGTCTCGCCGTTGCGGGGCCTCGCCGCCGGCCTGGCCCTGGGCGGGGCGGCGCTGCTGCAGGAGAGCCTGCTGCTGCTGGCGCCGGCCGCGGCGCTCTACCTGCTGGACGCCGGCCGGCTTGCCGATCCCGGGCAGGCGGCGGCCCACGGCCGGCGACGGGCCTGGCAGAGCCGTTGGGCGCCGGCCGGCGGCGCCGTGGCGTTGCTCGCCGGCGCGGCCCTGGCACTGGCGCCGGCGGCGCTGCTCAATTACGCGGCCGGCGGCCAGGTGCTGTTGACCAGCTCGCAGGGCGGGATGAACTTCTACATCGGCAATGCCCGCGGCGCCACCGGCACCTACGCCGCGCTGTCGTCCGGCAGCCAGATCCCCGAGCGGCAGCGGGCCGATGCGGAGCGGCTGGCGGCCGGCTTCGCCGCGCGGGAGCGCGGCCGGCCGGTGGCGGCAGGCCAGCTCACCCCGGCCGAGGTGTCAAGCCTTTTCTGGCGCGAGACCGGGCGCGAGATCGCCGCCGACCCGGGCGCCTGGCTGCGCCTGATGCGGCGCAAGATCCGCCTGTTCTGGAACGCCTACGAGCTTCCCGATGCCGAGGGGTTCCGTGTCTATCGCCGCGAGTCCGTCGTGCTGCGTAGCGATCCGGTGGTCTTCGGCACGGTGGCGCCGCTCGCCGCCCTCGGCCTGCTGGCGCTCGCCCGCGGCGGCCCGCGCCAGCGCCGCGGCGCGCTGCTGCTGGCGCTGCTCGCCGGCGCCGCCTGCGTCTCGGTGGTGCTCTTCTTCGTCTTCGGACGCTACCGCCTGGCGGTCGTCCCGTTCCTCCTGCCGCTCGCCGCCGCCGGCGCGCTGGAGCTGATCGACGTCGCGACGCGCGCGCGCGCCGCCTCCTGGCGGGGCGCGGCCAGGCCGGCGCTGGACCTGGCGCTCCTCGCCGGCGCCGGGCTGGCGGTGACCTTGCCGTGCTACTCCGCCGCCGAGGTCCGGCAGCAGGACTCGGCGATCGAGTACAACCTCGGCGTCGCCGCCACCCGCTGGTCCGAGTCCACCCACGCCGAGCACCTGCGCCTCGCCGCGGCGGCCCGCGAGCATCCCGGCGATCCCGGCCCGCGCCAGGCCCGCGCCGCCGCGGCCCGCGAGAGCCTGGTCCAGGCGGTGAGACAGGCCTCGCGCGCCGCCGCCTACCTCGAGGAGGCAACGCAATCGAGCCCGGGCTTTTTCGCGGCCGAGGTCGAGTGGGCGATCGCCCGCGAGCGTCGCGGCTCCTTCCTGGCCGAGGCAGGCGAGTACGCCCAGGCCCTCGGCGACTACTTCGCCGCCCGCCGGCGCCTCGCCGGCGCCCTGACCGCGATGACCTCCGGCAGTTCCGGCAGCGCCGCCACCTTCGCCGGCGCCGGCACGCCCGGCCGCCGCCAGGGCGCCGACCCGGAGCTCGAGAGCGAGGCGCACACCGTGCTCGCCGCCCTGGACGCCGGGGCCGCCGGGGCGCTCAACAACCTCGGCGTGGAGCTGATCGCCGCCGGCCAGCTCGAGCGCGCCCAGAGCGCCCTCTCCCAGGCCGTGGCGCTGGCGCCCGGCCAGCCCGCGCCCCGCGGCAGCCTCGCCCTGTGCTGGTTCCAGCGCGGCCTCGCCGCCCGCGCCGCCCTCGGTCGTGGCGCCGCGGCGGCGGCGCAACTGTTCGCGGCCAGCCGCGACGGCTATCGCCAGGCGATCCAGCTCGCCGACGCCGCCGGCCGCGCCGACCTGGCCGGCCTCTACCGGCGGGGCCTGGCCGCCGCCGACGCCGAGCTGACCCGCGATCGAGGAGGCTCTTGATGCCCGCTAGCGCCGCGCCGCCAGCTCCTGGGCGTCGACCACGCAGAGCGCCGTCAGGTTGACGATGTCCGCCACCTCGACGCCGGGCTGCAGGACATGGACTGGCTTGCCCATGCCGAGGAGGATGGGGCCGATGGCCTCGGCGCCGGCCAGCCGCCAGATCAGCTTGTAGGCGATGTTGGCCGACTGCAGCTCGGGAAAGATGAGGACGTTAGCCGGGCCGCGCAGCCGGCTGAAGGGGTAGGTCTCGCACAGCAGCGACTCGACCACCGCGGTGTCCGCCTGCATCTCGCCGTCGACCTCCAGGTCGGGGTGGCGGGCGGCCACCAGCTCGACCGCGCGGCGCACCTTGCGCGCCGCCGGGTGATCGTTGGACCCGAAGTTGGAGAACGACAGCATGGCGACCCGTGGCACGATGCCGAAGCGGCGGACGAACTCGACGGTCAGGGTGGTGATCTCGGCCAGCTCCTCGGGCGACGGGTCGATGTTGACGGTCGTGTCGGCGAGGAAGAACAGCCGCTCCGCGAGGGGAGCGGTGCGGCCGGCCACCGCCGGCGCCGCGTCCTGGAGGATGAGGACGTAGGCCCCCGACACCCGCGTCACGCCGGGCCGCGTGTCGATGATCTGCAGCGCCGGCCTGATGGTCTCGGGATAGCTGCGGGTGAGCCCCGAGATCAGGCCGTCGGCGTCTCCCCGCTCGACCATCATGCAGCCGAAGTAGTTGCGCAGGCGCATCTGCTTGCGGGCGTCCGTCAGGGTGAGGCCGTCCCGGCACCGCTTCTCGTACAGGCGATGGGCATACGGCTCGAACAGCTCCGAGCTCTCGTTGTGCAGGATGGTGACCCGCTCCTCGGGCAGCTCGAGCTCGCGGAGCCGGCCGGCGATCACCTCGCGGCGCGCCAGCAGGATGGGATGCGCGATCCCCTCCTCGACCAGGATCTTGGCGGCGCGCAGGACCTGGTCGTGCTCGCCCTCGGGAAAGACCACCCGCTTGGGATCGCGCTTGGCGCGGTCGAGGATGCCGCGCATCAGCTCGAAGCGCCGCGAGATCAGGGTCTCGAGGCGCCGCTGGTAGGCGTCGAGATCGGCGATCGGCACCCGCGCCACGCCGCTCGCCATCGCCGCCCGCGCCACCGCCGGCGGCACCCGCAGCAACACCCGGTGATCGAACGGCTTGGGGATCAGGTACTCGCGGCCGAACCGCAGCGCGTCGAGGCCGTAGGCCCGCAGCACCGAGTCGGGGACGTCCTCGCGCGCCAGCGCGGCGAGCGCCCGCACCGCCGCCAGCTTCATCCCGTCGTCGATGTCGGTGGCGCGCACGTCGAGGGCGCCGCGGAAGATGAACGGGAAACCGAGCACGTTGTTGACCTGGTTCGGGTAATCGCTGCGGCCGGTGGCGACGATGGCGTCGGGGCGCGCCGCGCGCGCCTCGTCGTAGCCGATCTCGGGGTCGGGGTTGGCCATGGCGAAGACGATCGGGTCGCGCGCCATCGCGCGGACCATCTCGGGCGTCACCACCCCTGCCGCCGACAGCCCGATGAAGACGTCGGCGCCAACCATCGTCTCGGCCAGGGTGCGCGCCGGCGTATCGGCGGCGAACTCCTCCTTGTAGGGATCCATCAGCTCGCGGCGGCCGCGGTAGACCACGCCGGCGATGTCGGAAAGGATCATGTTCTGCCGCCGCGCCCCCAGGGCGAGGTAGAGCCTGGCGCAAGACAGTGCCGCGGCGCCGGCGCCGGAGAAGACGATACGCACCTCCTCGATGGTCTTGCCGGCCAGCTCGAGAGCGTTGAGCAGCGCCGCGCCGGAGATGATCGCGGTGCCGTGCTGGTCGTCATGGAAGACGGGGATCCGCATCTCGGCCTTCAGGCGGCGCTCGATCTCGAAGCAGTCCGGCGCGCGGATGTCCTCGAGGTTGATGCCGCCGAAGCTCGGCTCGAGCAGCTTGACGGCGCGGATCAGCTCCTCCGGGTCCTCGGTCGCCAGCTCGAGGTCGAAGACGTCGATGTCGGCAAAACGCTTGAACAGCACCCCCTTGCCTTCCATCACCGGCTTGCCGGCCAGGGCGCCGATGTTGCCCAGGACCAGCACCGCGGTGCCGTTGCTGATCACCGCCACCAGGTTCCCCCTGGCCGTGTACTCGTAGGCCAGCAGCGGATCGCGCTGGATCTCCTTGCACGGATAGGCGACGCCGGGGCTGTAGGCGAGCGACAGGTCGCGCTGGGTGTTGGTGGGCTTGGTGGGGACGACCTGGATCTTGCCCTTGCGTCCGTGCGAGTGGTACGCGAGGGCCTCCTCTGGCAGGATCTTCTTCACGGCGGCCGATCTTACCTCGCATACACTTGGGGACCTGCTGATGATCGTCGCGGTCGAGGACGGCGCCTACCGGCTGGTGACCCAGCCCGATCACGCCCATCTGGCGGGCGAGATCCTGTCGCTGTGGCGCGCCGACGGGCTGGCCGCGAATCCGCGGCGAGGCGAGGTGATCTTTGCCGGGCGCGAGCACGACAACGGCTGGCGGGAGGCCGACGCGGCGCCGCGCTGCGCCGCCGACGGCCGGCCGGTGGACTTCATCGCCATGCCGCGGGAACAACGCTTCGAGATCTGGGAGCGCGGCACCGCGCGCTTCCTCGAACGCCGTCCTTATGCGGCGCTGCTGATCGTCCGCCATGCGCGAGAGCTCCACCGCGCCCGGCGTTTTGAGCCAGTTGAGCCGGTCGAGCCAGTCGAGCCAGGTGAGCCAGGCGAGCCGGGCTGGCGGGAGCTCCTCGGGCGGCTCGCCAAGCGGGAGCGCCGGCTGCGCCGCGAGCAGCGGATCTCCCCGCGCGCCTTGGCGGCGGACTACCGCCTGCTGAGCATGGCCGACAGCATCTCGCTCGCCGCCTGCGCCGGCCGGGCCGGGGAGCTGGACCTGCCCGGCATGCGCGGCCGGCTCGCCGCCGGGACGGTGCGGCTCGCGCCGCTGCCGCTCGCCGGCGCCACGACCTTCCGGGTGCCCTGCCGCCGCATCCCGCGACGCCCCTACCGCGGCGACGCTGACCTCGGCGGCGAGCTCGCCGCGGCGCGCTGGGAGGATCTCGTGGTCCGCCTGGCGGGCGAGGAGGAAGCGGCGACGACGGAACGCCGCGGCGAGGTTTGAGCCCAAGACCTGCGGCTTCACTCCGACCGCAAGGTGTCCACGGGGTCGACCGCGAGCGCGCGCCGGGCGGGGATGCCGCAGGCGGCAAGCGCCACGGTGCAGAGCAGCACCGCCTCAGACCTTCAGGTTTTCGGGCCGGCCGGGACCCGACAGGACTACTTGTTCGAAGACCCTGCGGTAGAGCATCAGGAGGTCGGAGAAGACGCGGGAAAATGCCTGGTCCGTGGCCTCCGCCAGCAGGGGGTGCTCGTGCGGCAGGGGCGGCAGGTAGAGGGGCCCGGGCGCCGCCTCCGCCAGGGAAGTGCCGTCAGGAGAGGCGGCCGCACCCGCTGCGCCGCCCGCGGCCGCGGCAGCCGACAGGTCGCCGGCAGCGGCAGCCCCGGCGGCCGCCCGGGCCAGGGCCGCGGCCCGGCCGTCGACCAGGTAGAGGGTGTAGAAGAACTCGAACATGTCGACCTTCAGCACCCGCAGGATCTTTTCGAGCGAGTCGAGCTTGGGCAGCTCCTTGCCGTTCTCGTACTTCGACAGCTGGCTCTTGCCAATTCGGGCCTCCCGCGCAACGCGGCTCTGGCTCTTGCCCCTGAGCTCGCGCAGCAGGCTCAGGGTCCTGCCCAGATTGGCAAACATGCCCATAGGAGAAATGTAGCGGCATGAACATACCGCGTGCAAGCGTAAGTCACTGATAATGATACATTTAGAGGCCAAGCATTAGCCAGATAAGAACATCTTGTTCTCCATTTGGACCACGAATTGCGCAGCCATTGGGACCATCAAGACAAAAAGTTGTCTATATCTTTCCTGGTCACGTTTTTTCCCGACGAGGGACCCGCACCGGTTGCGGCGACGCGCTTGGCGTGCCGGCAAGCGTCCCTAGTTCTCGTTTCAGGAACGGCTGATCCGGCACCTCTCCGCGCACCTCTCCGGATGGCCGCGAGGAAGCCTCCGCGCCGGCGGCGGCCCGCCGTCCACGGATGAATGTTCAGGAAGACTTGGCGGCTGCCTGCCGCGGCCCGCCGCGTGCGCTATCAGCGTTTCTTGCGGCGGCCGCGCCTGGGAAGTCCCGGAGACGGCGGCGCCGCCGGCGGTGCCGCGCCGCCGCCGAGGGTAGCGCCGGCCGACCCTCGCGGCACGACACGGAAGAGCACCACGAACTCGCCCACCTCGACGGCGCCCTGGGCGACCGGCTGGGAATGCTGGAAAGTGCTCTGCATGAAGGATTCCACCCTGCCGAGCGCCTCTTTGATCTCGCCTGGCAAGGCTGCCGCGCTGGTGCCGATCGGGTAGGCGCCGGGCTCCGCGGCGCTGGTCCGCTCGACCTGGATCTTCTCGGATTCGACCAAGTCGAAGCGGCGGAAAAACTCGCGCCGGCTGACTCCTTGCGAGCTCAAGATCTTGGCCAGCGTCTTGAGGGTGGCATGCTGGCGGCCGTTCTCGATGCGCGACAGCTGCCCGCGCCCCAGGCCCGCCTGCGCACCCAGCTCCTCGAGCGTCAGATGCCGCTCCTTGCGCAGCCGGCGCAGGGTCTCACCCACGCAGTCGAACATTTCCACTCGCGCAACATACTCGCGCTGCGTCCGCGTTGCAAGCGTAACCCTTTGAGGATCAAATGTTTACGCTTGAAGAACATTTCCGATCACGGCGTCTTGTTCCCGGCTGTGGAAAGCCGCATGCAGCGTCCAGGCCCGATCCGACAACTAATCCCCGATTCGGCACCAGTCGCCGCGACACCGCCGGCCCCGGGGCACAGGCCCGCGCGGAGCCGCCGCCGATCGGCCATGCTACCCTTGCGGACCGATGCAGCAGGCGCAACGCTTCAGTGTTGCCACGCCGGCGACCGGGATCGCTCCGGTGCGGATCCTGATGCCGTCTCCGATCGGCCCGCTCGGCGTCGAGCTGCGGTCGACCGCGGTGACGCGAGTGGTGATCGATCCCGCGGCGCCCGAGCGTGCCACCTTCACGCCGCTGCAGGAGATGCGCGGCGGCGAGCTGCTCGACGAGGTCTGCGGCCGGCTCGCCGAGTACTTCGCGGGCGCCCGCCGCAAGCTCGACATCGAGTGGAACCTCGGCCCCAGCGGTTGCACCGGCTTAGCCCGCCGGGTGCTCAAGGAGGTGGCGAAGATCCCTTACGGCAAGACCCGCACCTTCGAGGGCATCGCCGACGCCACCGGCAGATCCGAGGCTTTGCCACAGGTGCTCGCCGCCTTGCTCACCAATCCCATCCCGATCGTCATTGCCTGCCACCGGGTGATCGCCGCCGACGGGGGACTTGGCGGCTACGTGGCCGGCGTCGAGCGTAAGAGTTGGCTGCTGGCGGCCGAGAGCTCGCCGCGGCTCGAGCCGTGAGCCGCGGCGGTGGCACCGACGACGTGCCGCCGGGCCGGCCTGGCATCGTTCCGGCAAGCGATCGACGCCAGAGGAGAAGCATGCCGTGAGCTCGACGAGCGCCTCATCGCCCTCGCCGCATCCAGCCGTCGATGCGGCCGCAGCCGCACCCTCCCCGCTGGCGCTGCCAGCCTTCCGGCACTCCGGCGAGCGCCACCTGGCCCGGCACTTCCATGCCGTGCGCCTCTCGCGCGCCCAGCGTCCTGATCTCACCGCCGCCCGCGAACGGCCGTTGATCGTCTATCTCAACCACTGCTCGTGGTGGGACCCCCTGATCTGCCTGCAGCTCGCCAGCCAGGTCTTTCCGGGCCGGCGCCACTACGCCCCGCTCGAGCAGGCGATGCTCCGCCGCCACCGCCTGTTCGCCCACCTCGGCTTCTTCGGCGTCGACGTCGAGAGCGCCCGCGGCGCCCGCCGCTTCCTCGAGATGGCGACTCGGGTGGTCGAGCAGCCCGAAGCCACCCTCTGGATCACCGCCGGCGGCACCCTGGCCGATCCGCGCGAGCGGCCGGTCAAGCTGCAGGCGGGGCTCGGACACCTGGCCGCGCGAGCCCGCCATGCCGTGCTGCTGCCGCTGGCGCTCGAGTATCCGTTCTGGAGCGACCCTCTGCCCGAGGCGCTGGCGCGCTTCGGCGAGGAGCTGGCGGTCGAGGATACCGGCATGCGCGCGCACGACTGGACCGAGGTGATCGCCGCCCGCCTCGAGGCGGCCCAGGACGCGCTGGCCGCCGAGGCGCTGGCGCGCGACGCGGCGCACTTCGAGGTCATCCAGGGTGCCGGCGCCGCCACCGGCGGCGGCGTTCGGGACGCCTGGCGGCGTTTCCGGGAGACCTTGCGCGCCCGGCGGCGGCGGGCGCTCCCCCGCGTGGATCCCGAGGAGGGCGCCTAGGCAGATCGATCGCTTCGGGCCGCTTACGCGGTTTGATCGCACAGGGCCGCTCACGCGGCCTTGGGGCGGACGATCTCGGCGGCAGCCGGCCAGGCGCCGGCGAGGAATGTGGCGGCGGCCGGGAAGAACTCGTCGGGGCGCTCGAGGTAGGGGTGGTGTCCGGACCCTTCGATGCGCAGGAAGCGAGCGTTGCCGCTGTGTGCCGCCCAATCGCGTGACGCCTCGAGCGGCACCAGGTCGTCGGTGCCCTGCATCACCAGCAGGGGAAACCGCAGCCCCCCCAGGCGCGGACGGAAGTCCCAGGCCTTCATCTTCGGCACGATGTGGTCGAAGTAGAGGGTCATGGTATGGGCCGGCCATTCGTTGGGGAAGCCGCAGACGTCGTCGAGCGGGAAACGCGCCGCCGCTTCCGGCTCGCCCATGAACGCCGGCAGCAGGAAGTAGGTGAACCAGGCGCGGCAGAAGGCCACCGGGTCCTCGCGGTCGATGCCCTCGCGCCGCATCTCCTCGAGCCGCGGCACGCCCGGCGGATAGATCAGCACCTCGGGGGTGGGGGTTTCCTGGGCCCATTCGCCGGGCTGCCGCGGCGTGATCGGGCACACCAGCAGCATGCGCTCCACGCGCTCGGGGTTCTCCATCGCGTACAGCGCGGTCACGGCGGCGTGATACGAGGTGCCCAGCAGCGCCAGCCGGTCGAGGCCGAAATAGCGGCGCACCGCCTCGAGATCGCGGACGTCCTGCTCGAGGCCCAGGTGGCGCCGGTCGCCGACGGTGCTCGAGCGGCCCCGGCTGCGCGGGTCGAAGAGGATGAGCCGGCGCCCTTCGGCGAGCGGTTGCAGGGCGTCGGCCAGCCAGTTGGCGTTAGGGATCACCACCGTCTCGGGACCGTCGCCGAGGATCCGGTAGTAGAGGTGCAGCCCGCGCCGCACGAAAACGAAGCCTTCGCTGCTCTTCATCGTCCACGCCCACCGCGTCGAGGTGGTCTTGGCCTCGCCGGCCGCCCACGGGCTCGCAAGTCTACTACAGCGCCGCCGGCTCTTTCGGTGGCCGTTGTAAAAGCTACCCGTGGCCGGCCGCGGCGGGCACTGCCACCTCGAACAGGCGGAACGGCGGCCGTTCCGGGAAGGCGTGGCGCAGCAGCGAGAAGCTGACGTTGTAGACCGGCACGCCGGCGGCGGTCTTGCCCTCCGGCTGGCCGCGGTGGGCGTGCCCGTGGAAGACCGCGTCCACCGGGTATCGCGCCAAGGGCTCCGCGAGGCGGCTGGAGCCCAGGAACGGGAAGATCTCGAGGGGCTCGCCCTCGACCGTCTCCTGGACCGGCGAGTAGTGCAGCACCGCGATGCGCGGCTTGTGTCGCAACCGCGCCAGCGCCGACTCGAGCTTCAACGCCTCGCCGACCGCTTCGTGCACGAACTGCTTGATGATCTCCTCGCCCCAGGGACCCAGGGCGCGCTTGCCGAAGCCGCCGGCAAAGCCCTTGACGCCGGCGAATCCCACTCCTTCGACCTCGCAGGCCTCGCCGTCGAGCATCTGGACCCCGCTTTCGACCATGACCTGCCGTATCTCCGCAGGCTTGCCGGACTCGAAGTCATGGTTTCCGAGCACCCCGATGATCGGCACGCCGACCGTCTGCTTGAGCTCGCGCGCCAGCCCCTGCGCTTCCTCCGGCAGCCCATGATCCGTCAGGTCGCCGCACAGCAGCACCACGTCGCCGTCGCGTCCCGCCTGGGCCAGCGTCTGGCGCAGCACCGGCTCCGCCGCGCGGCCGAAGTGCAGATCGGCCAGGGCGGCGATGCGCACGACTCCATCAGCCCGCACTTCTCACCTCGGATCGTTCTCCTGCTGCCGGGCGGCCCCGGCGGTCAGCCGCCGGCGGGGCGGCTGGGGGCGACGGCGGCATGTGTCTCCGGCGGCATGTCTCCCGCCGCGGTCCGACGCGCTGAAAAGGCAAGCGCCGTGCCACTTCGCCCCCCTTCGCATGGTACAGCTCTTGCTCCTACCCAAATCCCCAGGAGGAAGTCTGTTCCGGATGGCCGCGCACGCGAACCGCTCGCCTCACCAGACTCCGCTCTCGCCGGAGACTGCCGCCTTCTATCGCCACTGCATGTCGGTGCTCGAGCAGGCCGGCATCCCGTTCCTGGTCGGCGGCGCCTACGCCTTCGCGCACTACACTGGCATCGTCCGCCACACCAAGGATTTCGACCTCTTCATCCTGCCTCGCGACTTCGACGGCGCCGTCGCCGCGCTGGCCGCCGCCGGCTACACGGTCGAGCGTAACTTCCCCCACTGGCTCGGCAAGGCCTACGGGGAGGACGGCGCCTTCGTGGACCTGATCTTCGGCTCCGGCAATGGCCTCACCCCCGTCGACGACGCCTGGTTCCGTCACGCGCGCCGCGGCGAGGTGCTCGGGGTGCCGGCGCGGCTCTGTCCTGCCGAGGAGATGCTCTGGTCGAAGGCCTTCATCATGGAGCGCGAGCGCTACGACGGCGCCGACGTCGCCCACCTGCTGCACTGCTGCGCCGGCGAGCTCGACTGGCGGCGCCTGCTGGACCGCTTCGGCGAGCACTGGCGCGTCCTGCTCAGCCACCTGGTGCTGTTCGGCTACATCTACCCGCCGGGCCCGGCACATCCCGCGCACCCGGCGAGCGCCGCGCGGGTGCCGCCGGAGGTGATGGACACCCTCATCGGCAGGCTGTTGCAGGAAACCCGCGAGAGGGCCGAAGCGGCCGAAGCCGCCCGGGCGGCGGGTGCCGGCGGCGCGGCCGGCGCGGAGAGCGCGGCCGGCGCCGCGGCGGGCGGCGAGGCCCTGTGCCGGGGCACCATCCTGTCGCGCGCCCAGTATCTCTTCGACGTCGAGAAACAAGGCTATCTCGACGCCCGGCTGCGGCCGTCCGGCGCCATGAGCCCCGAGCAGGTCGAGCAGTGGACCGCGGCAATCGAGGACGAACCCGGCTGCCGCGACTAGTGTGCTACTTGCCGCCGATGATATCGGTCAGCTGGAGGGCGGCTGCTATCGCGGCCAAGGTGCCGGCAAGGGCGATTTGGCCTGAGAAGGCCGCACCCGCTGCGCCCACGCTGAGGCCGAATGCGATCACCCGAACGACGTAACGGATCATGGGCGGCGGCCAGACTCCTCCATTGTGCGGCGGAGTTGCGGTGGTTATCGACGGCGTTTCGTTGCTCATCGTCTCCTCCTCCATGGAAAAGCGCAGAACGACAACGGCTCGATGATCAGGCGCTCCGACGGCGCCTGGCGTTACCAGAGCACCTGCCGATCATTCCGGCAGGCCGACCAGGATGAAGGGCGCCCAGAAGTAGGGATGAACATACCGCGAACGATCGATCGCTTCGATCTTGGCGCGCCGCAGGGCTTCGGATTTGTCGCCGAGCTCCTGTAAGTGGCGGTAGAAGCTCACCATCAGATCCGAGGTTGACTCGTCGTCCACCTGCCACAGGCTGACCAGGATGCTGCCGGCGCCCGCATACAGGAATGCGCGCGCCATTCCGATCAACCCTTCCCCGGAGACTTCTTTGCCCAGCCCGGTTTTGCAGGCCGACAGTACCACGAGGTCGGCGTGAAGCTCCAAGTTGAATACGTCCCGTGCCTGCAATAGGCCGTCCTCGAGCGGGCTGGCATGGGCGAGTTGCAGCCCGGAGCGTTCCGGGCTGGTCTCGTCGAGAAGTCCGTGCGAGGCGAAGTGCAGGCGCCGGGCAGCGGTCACGACCGTGCTGGTCTTGAGGTTCTCCTCGGAGGCGTCAGCTCCCAGAAAAACCACGGCCTGGCCCGCGGGAAAAAGGCTGGCAATCCGCAAGACCTCGTTGCGCGCCGCGGGAAGCGGTCGCCGAGAGCCTTCTCCCGGATCGCCGAAGCCGACAAAGAGCTTGCCTCCTGCCGCCACCCCATTAGATCGGCGTTCGCTCAGTAACCGCGCCAGGACGCTGGCCGAAGGAATGTAGGAAACCGAGCGTTCGCGAATCAAGTACGGAAGGCCGCGCAGGGGCACGTCGCCGGCAGGCACTGGCCCGGTCAACAAAGCCTCGAAGCTCAACGAGTAGAGAAGCCCGTCGGGCGCCACCAGCAGCTTTTCACGCAGCTCGCCGGCGGCAGGCTGGACCAGGAGCCGGTATAGCCGGTAGGCGTCCTCGACGTAGCGCCGAGTGTGCAAGCGCGTGTCGCGCTGCACCGCAGCGTTGACGCTGTCGACCAGCGGCAGGATCTCCGCTCTCGGCGGCAGCGGATGCACTGCCAACCCTCCGTGGGTCACCACGAAGAGATAGGAGCTTTTCTCGGCCACGAAGAACTCGAGCAGCGTCGTTCGGCCGTCCAGAATCGCCTGGATCTCCTCGAGCGGCAGCGGCCGCGTCGTGCGCAGGTCCGCGTAAGCGGGTTGGCTGCGACGGATCTCGGCATCGAGCTCCCGTTCCTCCTCCTCGGCCTGCTCGAGCTCACGCCCGAGGCGCTGGATCTCCTTCTCGGGCAGCACCTGGCTCTCCGACCACAGCCGAGTCTGGAGCTGGGCGATACGCGCGCCAACTTCCGTCTCGCGCTGCTTGAGCTTTTCCGGAATGCCATGGCGCACGTCGACGCGCTCCTTGGCCAGGAGGTCGAGCAGGCCGCGGGCGCGCGCCTGCTCGCTCGCTGCCAGCGCCTCGGCATCGTGGCCGGCGCCAGGTTCGAGCAGGTGGAGCCGCATCAGCAGATCGACATAGAACTCGTAGTAGCTGCGGCGGGACGCCAGGAAAGTCACGCTCTGGTCCGGCCGGATCACGCCGGCGCGCAGCTTCTCCGTGATCTCGATCGCTCTGGCGATCGCCGATCGCGCCGCCGTCAGGTCACCGCGGTCGCGTTCGAGCCGGGCAAGACCGGCTTGCGCCGCGGCCTCCACGACGGGTGCGCTGCTGCTGAGCTGGACGGCGCGCCGGAAGCCGGCGTCGGCCCGGGCAGCGTCGCCAGCTTCGCCGTAGGCGCTCGCGAGCTCGACCATGGCCTGGGCTTGGCGCAGGCGGCTGTCGGCTGCTTCCAGCGTTACGGCCCTCTCGAGCTCGGAGATCGCCTCCTGCGGCTGGTGGAGGTCGCGGTGGACTCTGCCCAGATCGTAGAGGGCCAGGCCTTCCAAACCTTGGATGCCGGTGGCACGAACGAGATCCAAGGCTCTTCCGAAGGACTCGAGCGCACCGTGGTCATCGTGCTCCGCTGTGAGCGCCGAGCCAATGCCCAAAAGCGCCCAAGCTTGGCCTTTCAGATCGTGCTGCGCGGTGAACCCGCTCAATGCCTCGCTATACTTCTGTCGAGCCCTTCCCGGTTCGCCCAGGTACATCAGGGAAGCGGCCACGCCTTCCAACGCCCAGGCCAGCTCAGTGCCGGAACCACCGGCGGCCACGAGCTCTTGGGCCTGGACGTACTCGCGATAGGCCGTCTGCAGCTCGCCGAGGTCGATGTCGAGCCGCGCGCTTTCCCTGAGGGCGAAGGCCTGGGCCTCCAAGTCGCCTGCCTCCTTGCCACGTTCGAAGCCGACGCCCAGGTAGTCGCGGGCGCGATCCGGATCTCCTTGCCTGCCGTACAGGGCGCCCAGCTCGCCGAGCGTCCAGGCCTGGTTGCCGGCGTCGTCGTTGCGCCATTGCAACGCCAGGGCCTGCAGGTAGCTTTGCTGCGCAGCCGCGGGCTCACCGCGGCTCTTGTGGTAGTACCCAATCAGGTGCAGCAGATAGGCCTGCCCGAGCTCATCCCCGAGCTGGCGGCGGATCTCGAGCGCGGCGCGCAGGGATTCGAGATTGCGGGGTTCCGGGAGCAGGTCGGCCAGGCCTTGCAAGGCGTCGGCTTCGGCCTGGCGGTCGCCGATGGCGCGGGCCAGCTCTAGGGCGCGCTCGAAGAGTCGGGCGCTGTTTTCCGGTGTCTCAGGGTTCTCCGGGCCCGCCGGCTTCGCCGGGTCGGCAGCCTGCTGCCGCGCGGCGGTCCGCGCCAGCTCGAGCTGCACCGCGAGAGCGGTCTCGCGCTCCCCGGCGGCGGCGGCCGCGGCGGCCGCCGGCTCGAGCAGGGCGCGGGCGCCGGCAGCCGCATCGGGCCGCGGCCCGTTCAGCTCCTGGCGGGCGGCAAGCACCGCCCGCTCGGCCCGCAGCCGGGCCGCGTCGCACGGCCCGGTGGGCCGCTCCTCTTCGAGCGCGATGGCTTGGCCGCCGGGAGGCCCCTCCGGGTTGCGCGGCGCAACTGTCCAGCTGTGCTCGCCGGCCCGAGCGGTGATCCACGACAGCCGGGTCGGCTCGACCCCTCCACCCGTCAGGTGCAGCTCCTCGGCGATCTGCCCATCGGGACCCAACTGGCGGACCACCAGGTCCGGCGACGTGGAAAGGATCGCCAGGCGCACGTAGGTGGCGGCCGGGAGGGTCAGGTGCAGCTCGGCCGGACCTGCCGGCCGGGGGGCGACCGGTAACGCCGCCTCGGGCTGGCGCGCCACAAGCCCTGCGGGAGGACCGGACCGCGGCGGCGGCAGGTGGGCGCAGGCAAGCCCGCCCGCCGCCAGGCACAGGGCCGGCAGCGCCAGGACGGCTCGCATCCCGCCCGGAAATGACGGCCGACGAATGATCTGGTTTGCCAAGAGCGGGTGCTCTCCCGAGCGATCCTATCGCACACTGTCTATATTGGCCCGCCAGAAGCCGAGGGTTGTGCCAGGATTAGACGGGGGGACGATGCAGACCAGTGACCAGGAAGTGGTCTCGCGATTCCTGCAGGGAGATTCCCAGGCGGTGGGAACGGTCGACTCCTGGATCTCGCGAGCGGCCTGGCCTTTTCAGCGGCGGCTGTCGAGCCGCTGGGAAGACGTGCTGCAGGAGGTGCGGCTGGAGGTGACCCGGCTGCTGGGGCAGGGCAAGTTCCGCGGTGAGTCCTCGCTGCGCACCTACCTCTGGCAGGTGGTGAGCCATACCTGTCTCGACCAGCTGCGCTCCCAAGGCCGCTGGCAGTGGACGGAGCTGGATGCGCTCGACGAGGGCGGCGCGGCGCCGGCGCTGCCTGCGGCCGGCGGCCACGAGGACCGGGACCTGGTGCAGCGGGTGCTCGGCCGGGTCTCCGGGGATTGCCGCGAGATGTGGCGGTTGATTGCCATGGGTCACTCCTACCGCGAGATGAGCCATCGCCTGGGGGTGGCCGAAGGGACCCTCCGGGTGCGCGTGATGCGGTGCCGCGAGAAGGCGGTGGCCCTGCGCCGCGAGCTCGGCAGCGAGCCGCCGCGGCGGCGTAACGCCGGCGTCGATTCGTCGCCCAACATAAGTGAGAGGGCGAATGATGATGGACTGTAATCAGGCGACGGAGCTTCTCCCCTGGCTGCTCAACGACACCCTGGAGGCCGGCGAGCGCCTGCAGGTGCTCGGGCACCTCCGGTCCTGCGACAGCTGCCGCGCCGCTCTCGCGGACACACGGATGGCATGGCAGATCTTCGACTGGCACCCGGAGCCGGCGGCGCTCGTGGCCTACGTCGAGCGCCTTGGGGGCGATGCGGGCAATGCGCGACATGTGCGACATGCGCGACATGAGGGCACTGCGGGCGATCTGGGCGATGAGATCGATCCGGCCGGCGTCGGGGAGCACCTGGCGAGCTGCCCCAGGTGCGCCGCCGAGCTCGAGCTGGTCCGCACCAGCCGGCTGCTCGCCGATCCGGCCGCTCCGGAAGACATCGGGCGGATCGCGATCATGCCGATGCGGCGCAAGGGGGCGGCTGAAGGCGGCGAGGCAGCAACCCCGGGCGAGGCGGCGGCCAGGCGGGCTTGGCGGCGCTCCGCCCTGGCGGCGAGCCTGGTCGGGCTGCTGACCGCGACCGGATGGTTTGCGAGCGCTCGCCAGGCCCATGACCTCGAGCGGCGTCTGGGCGCGGCCTCCGCCTCCCCGGCGGCCTCGGCGGGTCAAGCCTCCCCGGCAGCCCAGGCGGCACGGCCCTCCCCGGCGGCCGCCAACCCCCCCGCGCCCGCCGCGTCGGTGCCGTCCGGCCGGGGCGAGGCTGCCGATCTGAAGCGACGCGCCGGCGAGGCCGAGGCCCGGCTCGCGGCGCTCGCCGCGCAGAACCGGCAGTTGCAGCAGCAGGTCGCCGAGCTGGGCCGCACCGCCGCCGACCTGAGCCAGCGCTCCGCCGCGCTTGCCGCGCCGCAGCTGCCCGCGGCGCCGGGCATCGAGAGCGACGTCGTGGTGAGCGACCTGGCGCCCGCGGAGCAGACGGAGCGCGGCGCCGCGGCGCCGGCGGCGACCGCCATCCCGCTCTCCTCGGGGGCGGCGACGCTGCTGCTCCACACCCGCCATCGCGACAGCTACCAGAGCTATGAGCTCGAGGTCCGAGACGCCCAGGGGCGGCTGGTCGGCGCGCCCACCAGGGTGCTCCGCGTGCCGGGGAGCCAGGACTCTTTCGAGGAGTTCGACATCACGTTGCGGCGCGGCGCCCTGGCTCCCGGCGCCTACACCCTGCGTCTCTTTGGCCGCCCGGCCCCTCGCACCGGCGCCGCCGCCGGGACCCCGGGGAGCGAGCGCGAGGCGCTCGAGACCTACTCCATCCGCGTCTCCTGAGCGTCTTCCCAGGCGCGGATGGCGGCCAGCACCTGTTGCGATGTGGTGGCGCGGCGGAGCTCGGCACGCAGGTCGGCCTGACGGAACATCCGCGCCGCGGTGGCCAGCAGCTGCAGGCAGCCTTCCGGCCGGCGGTCCGGGCACAGGAACAGGAAGGCCTGCTCGATGCTGCCCGAGCCGGCGTCGCTCAGGCCGGAGCGCAGCAAGCCGAGGGCCAGTCGCGGCAGCGCCAGGTCAGGGATGCGCACGTGCGGCAGGGCGATGCCCTCGGAGAGGAAGGTCGAGGCCTCCTGCTCGCGCCGCTCCAGCAGGCGCAGGATGTCTTCGCTGGCCATGCGCTCCTGCCGGCCGCCCAGCAGGTCGACGAGCAGTCGCAGCAGCTCCCGCTTGGCGATCGGTTCCTCGAAGAACGCGATGGCTCCGGGCGCCAGCAGGTCCGAGATCCGTACCCGCCCGGACGCCGTGGACCCGAGCACGGACCAGCCGGCGACGACGCCGCGCCGCGCCGCGGCGCCAGCGGCTTCACGGGGCTCCGCGGCTGCAGCTGGCGCCAGCGCCGCACCGGTCTTCACCAGTGTCGGGCGCCCTGCCGCGCCCGCGGCCACTGCTTCGCCCGGGACGGCTGCCGCCGCCGTGCCGGTCGCGGACACCCCGGTCTCGTCGACCACCACGATGGCCAGGTGGTCGCCGCCGGCGATCAGGCGCTCGACCGGCGTGCGCCGGCCGAGCAGGCGCTGCCACCGGGGCAGCTCGCCGGGGCGGCCCACCACCACGTGGCCG
>DASZHY010000477.1:0-12911 GCA_035949675.1 Thermoanaerobaculia bacterium | reverse complement strand
CGTTCCCGGGGGCAGCTTCGGGATCAGCGGCGCCATGCCGCCGCTCTCGCCGTTCTGGAGCAGGAGCACCGCCACCAGCAGCGCCAGCCCCGCGGTGACCAGCGGGCGGCTGATGCTGAACGAGCCGTGCAGCGGCGGCAGGCCCTCCCAACCCCAGGCCACCGATCTCAGGCGCCGCAGGCGGCTCAGGGATCGCAGCCAGGCGCGAGGACGTTCCCCGCCTGCCCCACCGGCGCCGCTGCCCTCACTGCGCCCCCTGCCCCCACTTCCAACATCGGGCGCAGGGGGCGCAGCCGCCCTGCCGGCCGAGCTCGAGGCCGCCGCGGCGGCAACGCGGCTACGGACCAGCGCCGCGAGCTCGGGCGGCGGCGGCACCGGCGGAAGCTGCCGCAAGCCGCCCACCAGCCGGCGCGTTGCCGCGAGCCGGGAGCGGCAGTGCAGGCACCCGGCCAGATGGGCGGCGAGCCGGCGCTCCTCCGCCGGCGGGGTCTCGCCGTCCAGGTAGGCCGACAGCGCCTCGGACGAGATATGGCCATTCATGCGCTGCATGCGCTCAATTCTCCTCATTCTCCACCGTAGCCAGCGTGTCCAGCCCGGGCGCCGCGATGCCCTGGCGGTCGAGAAGGTGACGCAGCTGCTCCCTGCCCCGCGCGATCCGCGACCGCACGGTCCCCACCCGCACTCCCAGGACGGCGGCGATTTCCTGGTAGGAGAGGCCCTGCAGGTCCCGCAGCACCACGGCCTCGCGGAACGGCGCGGGCAGCAGCGCCAGGGCGCGCCCCACCTGCCGCCCGAGGTCGGCGGCGACCGCCTGCTCCTCCGGGCCGCGCCCCGGGTCGGCCAGCGCTACGCCGGCCTCTTCCGTCTCCTCGCCGATCGGCAGGGTGAGCGGGCGGAAGCGCGACAGCCGCTCGCGGCAATGGTTCAAGGCGACCCGGAAGATCCAGGTCTTGAGCGCCGAGCGGCCGCTGAAGCTGTCGAGGTGACGGAAGACGCGGAGGAAGATCTCCTGGGTCAGGTCGGCAGCCTCGTCGCCGTCCCCGGACAGCCGCAGCGCCAGGTTGTAGACCATCGCCGCGTACCGCGCATAGACCTCGTCGAAGGCACCGAGGTCGCCACGGCCATGCCGCTGGGCCAGCTCGAAGTCCAAATCATGGCCGCCTATAGCGGCGGCGATCATGGCTGCCTTCAAGATCCCTCCCGCGCGAGCCACCCTCTGGCTATCTTAGACCCCTGAGGCCCCGGGAAAGTTCCTTGCCCTCCCCCACCCCCCGGGTCTGCGAGGGTTTCCCATGCAGGGTTTGGTGCACAACGCCGCCTTCCTGCAAGGACCGTCGCAGCAAAAAAAACCTTGCAGTCCTCGACCTATCTCTACCTTGCCTTGGCGACCCGCACCGCCGGCAGCGACGCGCTCTGCCCGTAGTAGGCGATCAGGCCGCGCAGCACCGCGTCGGCGACGTGCTGGCGGTAGGCGCGGGTTTGCAGCAAGCGGCGGTCGAGATCGTTGTTGAGGTTGCAGACCTCGAGCAGCATCTTGGCCGGGACCGTGTTGTAGCGCAGCACCGCCGGCACCCACTCGCTGCGTTTGCGGATGATGTGGTCGCGCACCGGCGTGAAGGGATGCACCGGCAGCTCCAGCTCCTCGAAGGCGCCGATCACCTGCTTGGCCAGCTGCCGCGACAACCCCTCGCTCTCCACCCGCTGTTCCCACGGAAACTCGACCCGCGGGCTCTCGCGGAACTCCTGGCGCACCTCGTAGACCGTGCCGTTCTTGCCGTAGCTCTCGTCGCGCATCCGGGCGGCCGGAATGTAGGCCATCGCGCCGCGCAGCGAAGGGTGCAGCGAGTCGGCGTGGATCGACAGGAACACCACCTTCTGCGGGTTGTCGTCGGCCGCGACGGCCCGGCGGTAGAGGCTGTTGGCGAGATACCAGCGCAGGTTCACGCCGATGACCGGGTCCTCGATCGGGTAGGGCGGGTTGGTGAGCACGGCGTGGCCGCGCGACGTCGGCAGCACGTCCGCGTCGACGATGCGGAAGTCGCCGCCGTCGCGGGTGGTGAGCTCGACCGCGGCGGCGGTGCGCGACTCGAGCAGGCGCTTGAGCCGCACCGCGATGTCGTAGACGTAGAGGCTCTCCCAGACGTTGCCCATGGCGGCGCCGCAGTCGTGGCCGCCGTGGCCGGCGTCGAGGATCACGGTGATGCCCTCGAGCCCCTTGGCCTGGACCTGGTTGCTGAAATGGGAGCTGGCGCGCAGACCGGCTTCGTACTCCTTGCGCCGCGGGTCGCCCTCGGGCAGGTATTCGGGCAGCAGCAGGTCGAGCGGGATCTTGACCTTGAACCCGACCGGGATGTCGGTGACGTCCTCGATGCCGCTGCGGTGGGCGATGTCGGCGGCCAGGGAGTTGACGTCGGCGGCATAGATCCGGCCGGTGAAGCGCACCACCACGCCCGAGTAGAGCGCTTCGCCGGGGCGCAGGCGGTAGACCGCGTACTCCCCGTCCTGGTCCTTGCCATAGGCCAGCACGTAGGGCCGCTGCGGCACCGGCAGCGCCGCCCCGAAGGACGGCCGCAGCAGCTCCGAGGGGATGGTCAGCACCGCGCCGCGGACCACGTCCTCGTCGCGCAGGCTGTTGTACTCGCGGATGGCGCGGAAGTTCTCGCCCTTGCCGGTGAACCACTCGGACAGTTGCCACAGGTTCTCGCGCCGCAGCGGCCCGCAACCCCGCACCTGGTGGCGCCAGCCGGTGGCGTCGCCGCGGTCCTCCGGGAACACCGCCCGCGCCGCCGCGAGCTGCCAGGAGGCCGCCAGGATCTCGAACGGCACGCGGTAGCGCAAGCCGGTCTTGAGACGCGCGTTGGCGGGCAGGCGGTTCGACTCGAGCAGCTGCGGCGCCAGACGCGCGTCCCCGCACAGGCGCTGGGCAAAGCCGGCGAGCCCTTCGCCGCGGCGGGGCAGGGCCTCGACCGCGATCTGGCCGTCGCCGCTGACAGTGGCGTAGACCCCTTCCTCGAGCCGCAGCCGCAGGCCCTTGCCCGGGATTGCCGGCGGCACGGCCGCCGGCGGGGCGGCCGCGGCGGAGGCCGCCGCGGGGGCAGCCGCGAGCGCGACGGCGGCGGCGGGCGCGGCGGCGGGGCTGCCGGCAGCGGGAGCGATCGAGGTCCTCGGCGGCGCGGCGGCAGCGAGCGATACTCCCGCCACGGCCGTCGTGGCCGCCATGGCCGCCAGGACCGAGATCACCGGCCCATGCTGGCGCATCAGCCCGCTCCCGCCTCCGCGCCCCGGAAGCTGGGCGCCACGTTCCAGCCGACCTGCTGCTCGAAGGCGCGGGCGGCGCGGAAGACGGTGGCTTCCTCGAAAGGCCGCCCCATGATCTGCAGCGACAGCGGCAGGCCGCGGCTGTCGAGGCCGGAGGGGACGGCGACCGCCGGCAGCCCGACCAGGCTCGCCGGAGTCGTGAAGATGTCCGACAGGTACATGGCCAGGGGATCGTCGAGCTTCTCGCCGAGGCGGAAGGCGGCGCTCGGGGTGGTCGGCGTCACCACCACGTCGGCGAGCCGGAACGCCGCCGTGAGCTCGCCGCGCATCTGCGCCAGCACGGCGCACGCCCGGCCGTAGTAGGCCTCGTAATAGCCGGAAGAGAGCGCGAACGTGCCGAGCATGATGCGCCGCTTGACCTCGGCGCCGAAGCCTTCGCTGCGGCTGTCGAAGTAGACCTCGGCGAGGCTTGCGGCGGCGGGTGAGCGGCGGCCGTAGCGGACGCCGTCGAAGCGCGCCAGGTTGGCGCTGGCTTCCGAGGTCGCGATCACGTAGTAGACGGCGATGGCGGCGCCGAGGCTGGGGATCGAGACGGGCACCAGCTCGGCGCCGGCCCGTTCCAGCGCTGCCAGCGCCGCCTCGAAGCTGGCCGCCGTCTCGCCCTCGAGATCGATCTCCCGCACCACGCCGACGCGCATGCCGGCGATGCCATCTTCGATCGCGGCGAGCAGGTCGCCGACCGGGTGCTCGGCGCAGGTCGAGTCGTTGGCGTCGGGGCCGGCGATGACCTGTGTGCCGAGAGCCGCGTCGCGCACCCCGCGCGCGATCGGCCCGATCTGGTCGGTCGAGGAGGCGAAGGCGACCAGGCCATACCGCGACACGCGGCCATAGGTCGGCTTGACGCCGACGACGCCGCAGAGTGCCGCCGGCTGGCGGATCGAGCCGCCGGTGTCGGAGCCGAAGCCAAGGGCGACGCTGCCGGCGGCGACGGCGGCCGCGGGGCCGCCGCTCGAGCCGCCCGGCACCGTGCCGACGTCCCAGGGATTACGCGTCTCGTGATAGGCCGAGTTCTCGCAAGAAGAGCCCATCGCGAACTCGTCCATGTTGGCGCGGCCGACGATCACCGCGCCGGCGTCGAGCAGGCGCTGCACGGCGGTGGCGGTGTAAGGCGCCACGTACCCTTCCAGGATGCGCGAGGCACAGGTCAGGCGGTGCCCGGCGAGGCTCAGGTTGTCCTTGAGCACCACCGGCACCCCGGCCAGGGGTCCCGGGTCGGCGCCGGCCATGCCCCGGCCGCCTGACAGCTGGGCGTCGATCTCGCGGGCGCGCGCCCGCGCCGGCTCCTCGAACAGCTCCAGGTAGGCGCGGATCAGCGGCTCGACCCGTGCGGTGCGGGCCAGCGCCGACTCGAGCGCCGCGACTGCCGATACCTCGCGGCCGCGGATGCGCCGCGCCAGCTCCTCGGCCGACAGCTCCCAGAGATCACCAGGGCCCGTCATTGCCCGCCTCCCTTTGGAGCGGGCGCAGCGTGCGCAGGGGGCGGAGCGGCCGGCCGGACCTCGGGCACCAGCAGGAAGCCGTCTTGGGCCGCCGGAGCGTTGGCCAGGAAGCTCTCGCGCGGCAGGCAGGGGCGCGGCACGTCGTCCGCTTCGGGAGCGGCGTGGGGCGCGGGACCCGGCGGCCCGGGAGTTGCCGCGGCGGCCGCCGCAACGGCGACGCTCGGCTTTTCCGCGCCGACAGCGCCAGCCGCGCCGACGTCGAGGCGCTGCAGCTGATCGATGTAGTCGACGATCTTGCCCAGCTGGCCGGCCATGGCCGACTCCTCGTCGGGACCGAAACGGAGCCTGGCCAGAGAAGCTATCTTCCTTACTTCTTCGGTGGTTAGGGCCATGGTTTTGAAGTGAAAGTTTAGCGTTGGTCGGCGCTGAAGGCAATCCGCAACGATCCGGAGGAAGAAACGCTGTTCCAGAAACCTCGGTACCATCCCAGGGCTACAATCACGGCCATGCCCGACGCCGCCTCTGCCACCGCCGGCGCCGGCGGCTCAGGGTCAGGCTCCGGGCCTGCAATGGTAGCGGCGTTCGCCGAGCTGTGCAGCGACCCGGTGGTGCTGGCTCTGCTGGCGGCGTGCGGCGCCACCGAGTGCCACCTGGTGGGCGGGGTGCTGCGCGATCGCGCGCTCGGCCTCGCCACGCACGACCTCGACGCGGTGGTCGCCGGGCGGGGGGACGAGATCGCCGGCGAGCTGGCAGCCCGCTTGCCGGCACGCCTGGTCAAGCTCGGCGGCGAGGACTTCGCCGCCTACTGCCTGGTGCTAGGCGCCGGCGGCGCGAGCGAGGCCGCCGCCCTGTCCGGCCACCGCATCCTCGATCTCTGGGATCGCCAGTCCCTGCCTCTTCATGACGACCTCGCGCGCCGCGACTTCACCATCAATTCCTTCGCGTTCTCGCCGCGCGGCGGCGAGGTCGTCGATCCGTTCGGCGGCCTGGCCGACCTCGCGCGGCGGGTGCTGCGGGCCACCACCGAACACAGCTTCGAGGGCGACCCACTGCGGGTGCTGCGGCTGGCTCGCCTGCTCGCGCACCTGCCCGGCTTCAGCGTCGAGCCGGACACGATCGAGCTGGCCCGGCGGGCCGCGCCGCGGCTTCCCGAAGTGGCCGCCGAGCGCATTCGCGAAGAGCTCAGGCTGCTGCTGTCGCAGCCTCCATCCGAGCGCTCCGCGGCCATCGGCCTGCGCGCGCTGGCGACCCTCGATCTCTACCCCGGGCTCTGGCTCGGCACTGCCGGCGCCTCCTGCGGTCAGGGCGTCGCTGGCGGCCACGGCGGCCGGGAGGGTGCCGCCGCCGCCGAACGAGCCGCCGCCGAGCTCGTCGCCCTCCCCGATTGCGCCGGCGAGCTGGAACGCCTGCTGGGGATGGCCGATGCGCGGCCGGCCATCGACCTCGCCGCCGCCGGCTATGCCGCGACCTTCCGGCAGCTGCCCGGCGCGGCCGCGGCGGCGACGAGGGCCGCCGTCCGCATGCAGGAGGCGGGCTATGTTTCGGCGCGCCAGATGTCCGAGATCGCGCCGCTCCTGGCCGAGCCGGCGGCGCTCCCCGAGACGGAGCTCGAACGCCGCCGCTTTCTGCACCGCCACGGCCGGAGATGGCTCACCGTCGCATGTTCCTGGGGCGGCGCCGCGGCGGCGGCCGGCGGCGCGGCGCGCGAGCGCTGGCGGCGCGCCGCCGCACCGCTGTGCGAGCTGGCGCGCCGTGCGGGGCCCGAGCTGATCGACCCGCAGCGGCTGTTAACCGGCGATGACGTGCAGCGCCTGCTCGGCGTCGCCGCCGGCCCCCGGGTGGGCGCCGCCCTCGCCGCGCTCACCGCGGCGCAAGTCGACGGCGCGGTGCGCACCCGCGACGACGCCGAACGCTTCCTCCGCGCCTTTAGCCTCGAGCCCGCCGGCGAAACGAGCTGACGCCGGCGGCAGACCGAGGACCGCGGCGGCTAGTGTCTCGGGACACCAGGGGGGTCAGCGCGCGCCGCTCGTCGGCGCGCCCATCAGGCGCTGATTGAGCTCCTTGATCCGCTCCATCAGCTTGTCGATCTTCTCCTGCGCCTCCTGCCGCAAACGGTTGTAGTCGCCGCGCAGGCGCTCGCGGTCCTGGGCCATCTCCTGCAACCGCGCCTGAAACTCCTCGATCTGCTGGTCACGAGACCGGATGGTGCCTTGCATGTTCTCGAGCTCCTCGTCCTTCTCGGCCAGGCGGAGCTTGTTCTTGTCCTCCTGCTCCTCGTAGAGCCGCTTGAACTGCTGGAGCTCGACGATCTGGGAGAAATCGGAAGTCACCGGGCTCATGTCGCCTCCTCGTTCCTCGATCATCGGGAACATCTTGCGCAGCTTGAGCGAGAGGTCCTCGGGGTCGGACGCCTGCCGCATCGCCTCGGCGTAGGTGATCGTGCCATGCACCAGCAGCGACAGCAGGCACTGGTTGAGCGACTGCATGCGGTAATACGTCACCGACGACTCGAGCTCCTCGTGCAGGCTGGCGGTCTCCCCTACCTCGATCATCTTGCAGATCTTCGGCGAGGCCCGCATGATCTCGAGCGCCGCCACCAGTCCCTTGCCGTCCTGGCGCTGCACCAGCTTCATCGAGACCACGCCCTTGAGCACCTGCGCCAGCTGCGTGCGGATCTGCCCTTGCTGATCGGCGGGGAAGGTGTCGAGGATGCGGTCGACGGTCTGCGGCGCACTGTTGGTGTGCAGGGTCGAGAACACCAGGTGGCCGGTCTCGGCCGCGGTCATGACGGTCGAGACGGTCTCGCGGTCGCGCATCTCGCCCACCATGATCACGTCCGGGTCCTGGCGCATGGCGTTGCGCAGCGCCTCGGAGAAGGCCATGGTATCGGTGCCGATCTCGCGCTGCGACACCGAGGCCACGTCGTCGGTGAACAGGAACTCCATCGGGTCCTCGATGGTGATGATGTGAACCGGCCGGGTGATGGCGATGCGCCGCACCAGCGCCGCCAGGGTGGTCGACTTGCCGCTGCCGGTCGGTCCGGTGATCAGCACCAGGCCCATCGGCAGATCGCAGAACTCGTCGATGACCGGCGGCAGATCGAGGTCCTCGAGGCTCTTGATCTGGAACGGCACGCGGCGGAAGCAGGCGGCGAGGTTGCCGCGCTGCACGTAGATGTTGCCGCGGAAGCGCGCCAGGCCCTTGACGCCGTACCCGACGTCCACCGACAGCTTCTCCTCGAGCCGGTTGCGCTGCGGCGCGCTGAGGATGCCGATCAACATCTGCGACAGCACGTCGGGGGTGATCGGCGGCACGTCGATCGGCATCAGCTTGCCGGCGATGCGCAGCAACGGCGGACGGGTCGGCTTCAGGTGGAGGTCGGAAGCTCCCCTGTCCGTCATCAGTTTCAGCAGGACGTCTAATTCCATGGCGTCGCCCGGGAGAGGCAAGCGCTCATTCTACAGGAGGGTGGGTGCCCGGCCTATCGCCGGCAGGCACACGAGGCGCACGGCCCGACAGCAGGAGCAATCGATCCCACTCCGGCTCCACGGGCGTTGCGGCGGCGAGAAGGGCCAGGCCGATTCCCGCCGCTCCGCCCAGGAAGCCGGGATCGGCGATCCAGCCGAACCCGCCGCCGGCCTGCCTGCCGCGGCAGAGATAGCCGCCGAGTCCCGCGCCGGACCGCCGCCGCGCCAGGGTGCGGTCCAGCCAGCGATGCGCCGCGGCGAGCAGCGCGGGGTCGCCGGTGGCCCGGTAAAGGCGGTGGAACAGGTGGGAGAGCCCGGCGGTGCCGTGGCAAAGGGCGGGGTCGAAACCGCGCGGGTCCTCCGGATAGCGTGCCGCCGCGGCGGCAGCGAGACGGCGCGCCGCCTGCTCCCAGTCCTCCCGGCGGCAGGCGCGGCCGGCGGCAAGGAGCGCGATCGACAGGCCGGCGTCGCCGGCGCACCACGCGAGGTCGGCGTGCGCGTCCGCATTCTCCTCGTTCTCGTCATTCTCGTCATTCTCATGATGGAGACGATGGACGGCGCCGTCCGCCGCGGCGGCCAGCAGCGCGGTAGCTTCAGGACCGGCAGCGCCCTCCTCGACCATCCGAGCCAGCAGGCCGATCGCGCCGCCAGCGCCGTGGGCCATTCCCAGATCGGCCAGCTCGAGCTCAGGCACGATGCTGGCCGGATGGCGCCAGGCGATCCCGTGCGCTCCCCGCTCGGCGCACTCGGCGAGCCGTGCGACGACGAGCGGGAGCAGCGCCGCGGCCGAAGGGCGCGGCAGCCGTTCGAGGGCATACACACCCCAGCCCACCAGCCCGCCCAGCAGGTCGAACTCCCCCCGCCAGGGGCTGCGCCGCAGCATCGCCAGGAGGGCGGCGTCGATCTCGACGTTGGGGTCTTCGTCCTCTCGAGACGTCTCGCCGCCCGCGAGGTGCTCGGCAACCCAGGCCACTCCCGCGAAGCCGTGATAGAGGCTGGCGTCCACCGCCGGCTGCTCCGCCAGCTCGGCGACGGCCATGTCAAGATGGTGCTGGGCGCGCTCGCCGGCGTCGGCGTCGGCAAGCGATCGTTCGAGGTAGGAGAAGAAAAGCGCCAGGCCCGCCTGGCCGCGGTTCAAGCCCATCCCCGGCGCCGCCGCCCGGGCGGATTCGCTCCCGAGGTCGCGGGCGATGGCCCCGGCCGCCGCCAGGGCCGCCCGAGCGGTCTCCCCCGTGACCAGCGGCGACCAGCCACCTGCAGCGGATCTCAACTTCACCCCCGTGCATCCCGGACGTGGACCGGCCTGGCGAGCACGATCCGAATCTACCACTCGTCCCAAAAAGCTTCGCCGGCGGCCGGCTCATCTCATAGGATCAGAGGCATTGCCAGCGGAGCGTGCCCGATGAGCCCTGCCGACCTCGTCCGTTACTTGATCCCGGTGCCCGGCTCGGGCCTGGCCGGCAACGGCGAGGGCCTCGCCGTCCTCGCCTCGGCCACGGGCGGCTCGCTGGTCGAGCTGAGCCTGTTTGCCTCGGCAGCCGCCGCCCGGACAGCCATGCCGAGCTGTGCCGAGCTTCGACCCGACGGACCGCCGCCGCTGCTCGCGGCACGGCAGCAGCTTGCCGAGTACTTCGCCGGCGAGCGCCGCGCCTTCGCCCTGCCCCTGGCGCCTCTCGGCACCGACTTCGAGCGCCGCGTCTGGCAGGAGCTGGCCGTGATCCCGTACGGCGAGACGCGTTCCTATGCCGAGGTCGCGGCGGCGATCGGCCGTCCCGCCGCGTGCCGCGCCGTCGGGCGCGCGAACGGCAGCAATCCCATCGCCGTCGTCATACCCTGCCACCGTGTCATCGGCTCCGATGGCTCCTTGACCGGCTACGGCGGCGGACTGCCGCTCAAGCGCTTCCTGCTCGACCTCGAAGGCGCCGGCGGCGCCAGCACAACCCCTGGCAGCCCGGCCCAGCGTCCGCTGCCCTTGGCGCCTTGAGCGCCCCATTGGGGCCGCGCGATCGGCCTCGGCTTATGGCATAGTTCGGGAATGGCCGAGACCGAAAGAGTCGAGAGCGAAGTCGCCGACCTCACGGCGCTGGCCCGCGATGCCGGGCCGCATCCCGGCAGCCGAGTGTCAGGCCTTGCCGCCAGCCTGGTCGGCTCGGAGATCCTCAAGATTGCCTCCGAGATGCGGGCGCTGCGGGCCGCCGGCCGTGCGATCTGCGACCTCACGGTGGGCGACTTCGATCCCCGGCAGTTCCCTATCCCGGAGCGGCTGCGCGGCGCCATCGCCAAGGCCTTGGAGCGCGGCGAGACCAACTATCCGCCGGCGACCGGCATGCCCGACCTGCGCCAGGCGGTGCGGCGCTTCTACGCCCGCGAGCTGGGGCTGCAGTACCCGCTCGAGTCGGTGCTCATCGCCGCCGGCGCCAGGCCGGCGATCTATTGCCTGTTCCGCACGCTGTGCGACCCCGGCGACCGGGTGGCTTATCCGGTCCCGAGCTGGAACAACAACCATTACGTGCACCTGGTGCAGGGCAGCGGCGTGCCGGTCGAGTGCACGCCGATCGAGCGCTTTCTGCCGACCGCCGCGGCGCTGCGCGAGCAGCTGGCCGGCGTCCGCCTTCTCTGCCTCAACTCGCCGCTCAACCCGACGGGCACCGCCTTCACTGCGGCGGCGCTCGCGGAGATCTGCACCGCCGTCGTCGGCGAGAACGCGGCGCGGCAACGGCGTGGCGAGCGCCCCCTCTACCTGATGTACGACCAGATCTACTGGCAGCTTTGCTTCGGCGACACCACTCACGTGACGCCGGTCGGGCTGGTGCCGGAGATGGCGCGCTACACCACCTTCATCGACGGGATCAGCAAGTGCTTCGCCGCCACCGGCCTGCGGGTGGGCTGGGCGGTCGGCCCGGCGGACGTGATCGGCCGCATGTCGGCCGTGCTCGGACACGTCGGCGCGTGGGCGCCGCGGCCCGAGCAGCTGGCCACGGTCGAGCTGCTGGATGACCCGGCGGCGATGAGCGCCTACCTCGAGACCTTCAAGCGTGGCATCGAGTCGCGGCTCGACCGGCTGCACGCCGGTTTCCAGGAGATGAAGGCGGCCGGCCTCCCCGTCGACAGCATCCCGCCGATGGGCGCGATCTATTTGACCGCCCGCATTCACCCCTTCGGGCGCCGGACGCCGCAAGGGGCAGAGATCGGCACCAACGAGGACATCCGCCGCTACGTGCTCGAGACGGCCGGAATCGGAGTCGTGCCCTTCCAGGCCTTCGATTTTCCCTACGACGACGGCTGGTTCCGCCTGAGTGTCGGCGCCGCCAGCGAGGCCGACATCGCCGCCGCTCTGCCGCGGCTGGCCGCGTCCCTGAAGCAGCTCGACGGGTAAAGCTAGTATCCCGTCTCAGAAGTTCGCATCATTATTCGCCGGCCCTCCGGCCCCCTGGCGGCGTTGCGACCTGCCGGGAGTGCCGCCATGGCTGGTGGCGGCGGCCGCCTCCTCGACATAGTTTCGACTATGCCTGCGTCGGCGCGCTTGGCCAGGAGCCCGGATGGCTCGCCGACTAATGACGCAAACTTCTGAGACGGGACACTAGAACTTGCGCATCAGGCCGACCACGACTCCCTGGACTCGGACGTCGCGGGCGGGGACTCGGAAGGGCTGCATGTTGGGGTTGGCAGGCTGCAGGCGCACCATCGCCCCCTCCGGGAAGAATCGCTTGAGGGTGGCTTCGTCCCCTACCAGCGCCACCACCATCTCGCCGGGCTCGGCGATCTCGCGCCGCAGCACGATCACGAAATCGCCGTCGTGGATGCCGTCCTCGACCATCGAGTCGCCTACCACACGCAGCACGTAGTGATCCGAGGGAGCGGCGCCACGCGACGAGAGCAGGTGACCGGGAACCATGACTCGCTCGTTGCCGGACACCGCCTCGATCGGCTTGCCGGCGGCGATGCGGCCGTAGAAAGGCAGCTCGTGATCGCTTCCCGGCGGACCATCGCCCGGGCCGCCCGGGATCGCCCGGATCAGCTCGATGCCCCGCTTCTGGTTCCAGTCCCGCCGCAGGAAGCCCTTGTCCTGCAGCAGCTTGAGATGCTTGTAGACAGTGCCGTAGGAGGAGTAGCCGAAGCGGTCGCAGATCTCGCGATGGGTAGGGGCGATGCCCCGCTCCCGCCGGTACTCATGGACGAACTCGAGGATCTCCTTCTGGCGCTCGGTCAGGTAGGACATGGCCCATAGCATAGGCGGTAACCCAGCGTAATGCAAGCCCCCAAACCGGGTGCCTCTTGGGAGGGGCCGGCTCCCTTACCGGCCAGCGAGCCCAAGATCCGCGAAGATCCGCTCGAACACCAGAGGATAGGTCTCGAGAGTAGCGAGCGTTTCCCGGTCCACGCTCCGGCCGAGGAATCGCTCCGGATCGAGCGGACCCCAGCCCTGCTCGAGGAGCCGGGCCGCGGCGGAGCCTGTCGAGCCGAGGGCGAACATGGGGGCATCGGGATGGCAATCGTGAAAGCACTTCGCCTCCTCGTATAGACCTTCCATCCCGCCGATGAAGAGGGCCGCGACGAGCCCGGGAGAGCTCGCCATGGCTTCACGCATCCTGGTGAGGCTCTTCGGCCTGGTCGGTGCGGCCTCGGGATCCGGCGGCGTCCAGAGGAGCTCGCCGGCTTGCCAGTTGGCCAGCTCGAGGGTTGCCGG
>DASZHY010000476.1:0-11707 GCA_035949675.1 Thermoanaerobaculia bacterium | reverse complement strand
ACAACTTGCCCTGAAGGGAAACCTTACGCAAGAGAAGATTCTGGTCAATCACCTCGTGGTGAGGGGTAGCTCCACAGCACGGCCGGGTAACTCCCCTGGGCTCTCACCTCGTCTGTTCCGGCTCGGCACCAAGCTCATTCTGTTCGTAACCCCGGCAGCAAGCGGCGCGCCAGCGACTTTCGATGAAGTCGGGACCATCCCTGCTTCCGCTAGAAACCTAACCGCAGTCCACGAAATCCTCGGAATTCCATGAAACTGCGGGGTCTAGGCTCATCTCTCATTCGTTGCCCCGACACCTCGACCATCATGGGCGAGGTTATCTCGTTGGGCGAAGGGGCGGCGGCTCGTAGTGTTGGGCGATGGTCGGTGGCGCGTTCTGCGCGAGGCCGGGGATGCCAAGAAGGATAATTCCGACCAGAAGCGTGGTACGCATCGTCACCGGTCTCCTTCGAGGGCGGTGCCGCGGAGCTCGCGCAGGAGAGGTTATTCCTTGACCTCCAGGACGACCCGTACAAGAGGCGCGCGTCCTGGGCCGAAGAGCGCCGCGAACTCCTCGTTGGTGAATTCGAACTCGGCTTCGGGATTCCTGGGATGGCGCGAAATGGGGTCCGCGGTGAAGCCTTCCCAGTACCTCTTACGAATGATCATTGAGTCCGAAACGATGGAAACCGTAACGTCCACGTCCTTGGGCCGATCCTGGGCAAGCAGCCCCGCGACCACCCGCAGCCTGACCTTGCCTCGGCTACTTTCCTTCCATACCTCGATTAGGGGGACACGGACTTCCTGACAGACGTACTTGCCAGTCTCCTTTGTGACCCACTTGGTTGTCACCGTCGTCACCCAGCTGGGCAGCTTCACCTCAACAAGCATCGGAGAGGGTATTACGGTCGGACTTTGAAACTGTGTCGCGTCGGCTGGCGTGGCCTGGCGCGCACTCACTTGCGCGAGAACCGGGACTGCGGCACCGAGGGAAAGGAGGGCGGCCACGATGTGCTTCATGGCTCTATCATAGGCCAGATGCCATTGCCGCCACACTTATTGCGCCATTGTTATATCTCGATTGGAAGTCTCGGGCGGCAGGGCTGGTGCTCTACCCGAGCTGGGAGCCGAGCGCTGGGCCTGTCCGGCAGCAGTGCGTCGCGCGGTGGTGCCATTCGCTTTCGATCTCCACCGCCGCCCGGCGGGCTCCGGACACGCCGTGCTCACGTTTCCCCGGCGGCTAGGCCGGCGATCGACTTGCCCGCAGGGAAGGGCGGCTGGGTCCGCGCTAGATGCTGGCGGCCGGCCCCGCTGCGCTCATGCCCTGGTGCGAAAGACGAGAAGATAAGGCACCGCCGGCCTGTTGCCTTGGTCACGGAAATTGTCGTAGCGCACGGAGTTCACCCAGATGGCATAGGTCTTTCCGGGCTCGAGCTTCACGGGGAGCACGCAGGTGCGGCGGTCGCCGAGGTAGTGAGGCTTCCCCGCGAGCTTCGGAAAGGACTCGGGGGTGATCTCGGCCCACGACCACATCTCCACGGTCGTCATGTCCTTGCTGAAGGTGACGCTGATCTCCTTGAGCGTGGCGTCCACGGCCAGATCGCCGCTTTGCGGGACGGTTCTCACCACCACCGGCGGCAGCGACTCGACGGCGACGGACTGGGCGTGGACGCTCGGGGGCAAACACAGGAGAGCCAGGAACATTGCAACCGATGTGCCGCGCATAGCAGTCCCTCCTCGAGTGGCCCGCGCCGGATGGAGTGAAGCGAAGCCGATCCGTGGCGGGAAATGCGATCCCAGGTGACAGGGTTGACGGCTTTCTGTGAGGCAGTGTAGGGAAAAGGCGAGTAGGCCGCAATAGGTTTTGACGGTGTGGGGGAGGGCGCTGGCGTGGTACCCGCCGCTCGGACCAGGCTGCAGCGCCAGCCGCCAGCTGGCGAGTCGATCGGCGGAGCGCCGATCTCGACCGGTCGACGACGTCACCCCTACTGGCGGCTTGGTCGTCAGCTACCGGCGGCGCTGCGTGCCTGACTCACGGCTGCCCGCCTCCCAGGTAGCGCTCTTTGACGACGGCCATGTGGTGGGCCTCGTGGCCGGCCATGTGGTAGCCCAGGGCGCGCACCGTGAAGCGCTTGCCGTCGGCGACGCCGGAGCGCAGCAGCGCCGCCTCGGGGAGGCCGCGGAACAGCGCGATGGTGGCGTTGCGCACCGCGGCGTGCTCGGCCAGGATGTCCGGGACGGGGCGTTCGTTGGCGTCCGACGCCGCGGCGAACTCGTCCTGCTCGAAGCCCGGCAACGGCGTGAGGTCGCCGCGGGCGAAGCGCAAGGCGCGATAGGCGTAGATCCGCTCGTCGTCGACGACGTGGACCAGGATCTCCTTGATCGTCCACTTCCCCGGCGCATAGCGGCGGAGCAGGAGCTGCTCCGGGAGAGAATGGATCAGCTCGGCCGTCGCCTCGCGGGAGCGGGCCAGATGCTCCAGGAGGCGGCCGTCCGCGGGCAGCCGATCGAGGTACATGCTGGCGTAGGGTGGATACTCGCCGGCCTCCGGCTTCGGGATGTGTCGCACGTCGTCGCCTCCTGTCTGTCCTCCGGGCCAGCCGCCAGCGGCTGGCGGCTCAGCGGGGAGGCGAGAGCTTCAAGACGAAGGTCCGTTCGCCGCTCCACGCCATCCCGTCGAAGTAGCCCGTCACCACCGCCAGGGCCGATCCGGACTGCCACCAGATGCTCTTGATGCGGTCCGCGAGATGGCCCTGGCCCCCCGCCTCGGCGAGGCGCAGCTCGCCGCGCGGAACGCCGTGCCGCGCGCCGTAGAGCAGGATCCTGATCGCGGCGCCGTCGGCCGCCGCCAGCAGCTCGCCGTCCGGCGAGCACGCCATATCGATGAGCTGTTCGCCGGTCGAGAGCCGGCGCATGGCCGGCGCTCCGGCGGATCCCAGGTAGAGATCGCCGGTCAAGAGGTCTCCGCTCTCTTCCGGGTGCGGCGCGGCGAGCACCGCGACCTCCGCCTCGCCGCGGCACCAGGCGATCAGGAACGCCGATCCCGCGACCTGGCCGGCGGCCGAGAGCGCGCCGCTCGGCGGATCGATGATGAAGGGCTTGTCGCGCTCCTCTCCCGCTCTCGCCCCCACGCTCCCCACCGCCGCGAGGCGAGTGCCGCCCGGCGACCAGGCGGCCCAGGCGCCGATCCGGAACCGGCCGCCGCCCACGGCGACCGCCTGCGGGAGCGGGCCGCCGAGGATGTAGGCGGGCTCGTCGGCGCCCGCCGCGGTGCCGGCGCCCCTCGTGGTCAGCAGCAGCAAGCGACGGTCCGGCGACCGCAGGCATCGCGAGGCCAGCGCAGCGAGCCGGCCCGCGGCAGCCGGGAGATCCGGCTCCTTGCAGGTCGACAAGACCTCGCGACGGGCCGCCGGTGTGGCGTCACCGTCGCGGACCGCCGCCACCTCGAAGCGCGGCGACCGCGGCGCGGGTGAGCCGGGCGCGCTCACCGCCAGTCCCAGCAGGACCGCGCTTGCGGTGAGCCCTGAGCGGAGATGGGCGCGTTCGACTCGTCTCATGAGGGCACCTCCTCAGCTAGGCGCCAGGCGGACGGCAGGCGGCCCGATCGCGCCGACCATCAGCGCCGCTCAGCTGCCTTGGGCCTCGGGCCCGTCGGGGTTAGTTCGGTAGGCTCGGCCGCGCGAGGACGGGGAGCGTCGTCGGATGGCGATGCGGCGGTCTCGGACGGCGCGAAGATCGACGTCGGGGCCGGCACCAGGTTGGTGCGCCGAGCGCCGGCGGGCTGGGCCTGGGCGGCGGCCGGGGCGCCTGCGGCAGCGGCCGGGACACCTGCGGCAGGGCTCGGGACGCCGCCGGCTGCGCCGCCGACGGCGTCGAGCTCGGCTTCGAGGCCGGCCTCGCTGAGGTAGGGGAGCTGGCGGTGCTGGAACCTCTCCGCTTGCGCGATGAGGCGGTTGAGCAGGCGGGAGTAGCGCCAGTCGTAGGCCAGGCGCTTGATCTCGGGATAGAAGAAGGCGGCTGCCGCCAGGACGAAGGCGAAGGCGTCCTCGAAGATCGGGATGAACGGCGCCTTGACGATCAGGCCGCCGACCGTCAGCCCGGCAAGCCCCAGCACGAGCCGGGACAGGGGATCACCCTGGCGCCACAGACCGTAGCTGGCGAGCTCGAGGCGCGTCTTGGCCGCCGCGGCGCGGGCGTACTGGGGCAGAGCGGTCTCGAGCACCTCGCTCTCGAGCTCGCGCCAGTAGCCCGCGGTGCCGCCGGCCTCCTCGTAGCAGAGCTTGATCTCGTCCAGCTTCTGGCGCGCGATCTCGGCGAGCTTGGCCGCCGCTTCGGCATCGCCGGCCGGCAAGCTGCGGCGGCGGTGCTCGCAATCCCCGAGCACGGTGAAGAGCACGGGTCCGAAGTCGTACTCACGTCCGGCAAGGTTCAACATGGCCCACTTCCTGTTCAAACGTTCTCGACCGCTCGCCGGGGTCCCGAAGGCCCGGCGGCGGCGGTTGCGCGGGCCGCCAGGCGGCCCGCGGCCACGATCAGTTCGGGTTGGGCGGTTTGGCGGCCGGGACCGAGGTTTCGGCCTCGCGTCCTTCCTGGTAGCGCAGCACCCCGAGCTGCTGCAACAGCCGGTTGCCGTCGATGATGATATTGCCGTTCGGCAGCTTGGGGATCTGGCGGATCTCCTTCTTCTGCAGCGCCTCGATCAGCTGCAAGTTGACGTAAGCATCGCCGGCGCTGCTGTTGAGCGCCGCCCGTTCGCGCCGGATGCCCTCGGCGGTGGCGCTGCGCTCGGCCAGCGTGGCCAGGGCCTCCTGCTGGCGCCTGACCAGGTAGGCATCGGCCTGCCGCTTGGCCTGCTCGAAGCCGCCCTGGGCGGCGGTGAGCTTGCGGGTGAGCTCGGCGATCTTGGACTGCAGGTTGGCCTGGTTGGCCTCCTCGGTGGCATGGATCTCGGCTTCCAGCTTTTCCGCCTGTTTTTCGGCCTCCTTGCGCGAGTTGATCAACCGCTGGTACTCGTGCTTGAAGGAAAAGTCGCCGAGCAGCACCGATTCGGCGATCACGCCGTAGGGCCGCAGCCTTTCGGCCATCAGACGGGTGGCGTCGTTGGCGGCGGCGAAACGCAGCCTGGGGTTGTAGAACTCCTCGGAGTCGAGGCGATTGAGCACGTCGCGCACGTAGGTGCGCGCCAGCGGCCGCACCAAGCGGTGCTCGACCTCGTCGCTGCTCGGCGCCACGTTCTTCCAGATCGCGCCGATCTGGCTGGGATCGATCCGCCAGCGGACCGTGACGTCGGTGTCGATGTCGTTGCCGTCGCGCGTCTTGAAACGCAGATCGTCCTTCTCGCGGCGGTTGCCGGAGCTGACGTCGCCGTTCATGATCAGGCTGCGCTGCGAGATGTCGTAGGTGTTCCAATCGTTGACGAATGGCAACAGGAAATAGGTAGCGCCCGCCGGCTTGAGATCGAGCGAGCCGGTGACCTTGTTGAACACCACGCCGACCTCGGTCGGGCCGGTGTGATGCGGCGTGCAGGCCGAGGCGGCGAGCGCCGGGAGGATCAGCAAGAAGATGATGCAAGGGCAGCGTCGCATGACTTTCGTGTCTCCGCGTTTGGCTTCGGCTCGGGGATCGGACGACGGCCGAGTCAGCCGTGTCAGTGGCTGGCCACGATCTTCGAGAAGTCGGTGGGGTCCTCCGAGATGTAGATCGGCCCCTTGATGCTGTTGAGCAGGGCGAGGCCGCGCCGCAGGCGCAGCAGCTTGTCCGAGCCCGCGCCTTCCATGGCGCGGTTGATCGCCTCGGTGCCGGAGGCTTCGGCGCTGCGCACCAGCAGGTCGGCCTCGGCGCGCTTCTGGCGCTCGTAGAGCTCCTTCTTGGCATTGATCTCGGTGATCTGCGCGTCGAACTCGGCAGCCTTGACGCCGATCAGGTTCTGGCCCTGGGTGGCGACCTGGTTGAGCCGCGTCTGCACCTCGGCCTGCCGCGCCAGCGCGCGGTTGGTGAGCACCGACTGGTCCTGGATCTTCTTCTGCTCGGTGAGCGCCTGGAAGGTCGCCGGGTAGTCGTATTGCCGGATCAGCACGTCGGCCAAGGAAAGGCCGTTGTCGGCGAAGCGCCGGGCGAGCTCCGCCTTGAGCGCGGCGACCCGCTGCAGCCGCTCGTTGCCGTAGAACTGCTCCGCCAGCAGCTCGCCCAGGAACTGCTTGACCAGCGGATCGGTGAAACGCACCACCACCGCCTCTTCATAGGCGTTGCCGAAGCCGAACCTGGATACCACCCGGAAGGGGTCCTTGATGCGGTAGAGCACCGACACGTCGACGTCGACGGGATAGCCGTCGATGGTCGGGACCCTGATGGCGGCGCCTTTCAGGTGGCCGGCGCCCGACTCCTGCGGGTTGTTGGTGAATTCGACCACCTGCAGATCGTGCGGGAAGGTGCGGATCTGCTCGTAACCGCTGATCTCGCGGCGGTAACCAGGCCCCACCAGCGCCTTCTGCAGCCCCTTGTTGGGGCCGAAGGCCACCTGGCGCATGCCGATCCGGCCGGGTGGCACGTAGGTCACCAGGCAGGCGCGGACGAACAGCAGGGGCACCAGCACCGCGGCGAGCCGCAGGGCGACCAGGCGGAGCCGCCCGCGCAGCAGCTGCAGCAGGGGCGATTGGATGCGAAAACGAGGCGCAGCAGGATTGGGCATTTGAGATTCCAGTCTGGCGGCCGCGGGCGCGGCCTGTCGGAAGGGGTACGCCACTTACTCTTATACACCCGGCGTAAGTAAAGCGCAAGCAGCAGGGAGAGCAGGGAGGGGAAGGCGCGCCGAGCCTGTCACAGAAACCGCGCCTGCTCACACTGGAACTGTGTGGCATGTCCTGGAGAAATCGATATCGCCTGGCTTGCCCTCGGCGACGGGGGCGGCGTTGCGACCTGCCGGGAGTGCCGCAATGGCTGGTGGCTGCGCCCGCCTCCTCGACATAGTCCCGGCTATGCCTGCGTCGGCACGCCTTGCCCGCGCCGCCGATTGCTGCGCCATCCGCTATCGATTTCTCCAGGGACATGCCACCAGGGAACCGGCGTGAGCTTGGAGCATTCCATCCTCGAACGATGAGCGAGCAGCCGCGAAGCGCCGAGAAGGCGAGCGAGAAGGCGGGCGAGACAGCGCGCCGGGCCGCCGTGCGCCGGCCGGCCGCGGGCAACGTACTCGCCGTTTTCAGGCGGCATGCGCCGCTGCCGCTCGCCGCGCTGGCGATGGCGCTCGGAGCGCTCTGCGGCCTCGCCAACACCGGGCTGATCGCCGTCATCAACCACGCGCTGAGCGCGCTGCGCCGGCCGTCCGTCTCCTGGGCGTGGGGCTTCGCCGCGCTCTGCCTGTTCGTGGGGATCACGCGGGTCTTCGCGGCGACCCTGCTGGTCCAGCTCGGCGCCCGGCTGTCCACCGGGCTGCAGGTCAGCCTCGCCCGCAGGATCCTGGCCGCGCCCCTGCGCCAGCTCGAAGAGATCGGCTCGCATCGCATGATGGCGACGCTGGTCGACGACGTCATGACGGTGAGCGACGTGCTCACGCTGCTGCCTACCACCTTCATCAACTCGATCGTGGTGCTGGGCTGCCTCGGCTACCTGGGCTGGCTGTCGCCGCCCATGCTCGGCGGCGTCCTGGCGGTGATGGCGATCGGCGTCGTGACGTACCAGATGGCGCTGCACGCCGGCTTCGTCCGGCAGCGGCGCGCGCGTGAGGTGGCGGACGAGCTGTTCAGGCACCTGCGCGGCTTGACTCTCGGCACCAAGGAGCTGAAGGGCGGCAGGCGGCGGCGGGAGGAGTTCCTCGGCCTGCTGGAGGATGCGGCGCGGCGCTTTCGCGGCATGCGGGTGACGGCGCAGAAGATCTTCGCCATCGCCGCGAGCTGGGGCAACCTGCTCTTCTTCGTGGTGATCGGCCTGATCCTGCTCCTGCCTGCCGGCACGGGTTTCCTGGCGCACGAGGCGCGAAACGGCTTCGTTCTCGTCCTGCTCTACATGAGCGGTCCGCTGCAGGCGGTGCTGAACACGATCCCGATGTATTCGCAGGCGAAGGTTGCCTTGCGCAAGATCGAAGAGCTGGGTCTCTCGCTGGTCAACGGCGAGCAGGCCCCGCCGGCGCCCGCCGGCGAGCTGCATCCGGACTGGCGGCGGCTGGAGCTGGTCGGCGCCACCCATTCGTACGCGCGCGACGACGGCAGGTTCACCCTGGGGCCGCTCGACCTCGTCTTCGAGCCGGGAGAGCTGGTGTTTGTCGTCGGCGGTAACGGTAGCGGCAAGACCACCTTCGCCAAGCTGCTCGCCGGCCTGTACTTGCCGGAGGCCGGCGAGGTGCGCTGGGACGGCAAGCCGGTGGCCGCCGAGCAGCTCGACCGCTACCGTCACCTGTTCGCCGTCGTCTTCGCCGATTTCTACCTCTTCGAGAGGCTGCTCGGGCTGGATCCGAAGCACGTGGACGCCGCCGGCGCGGACCACCTCGCCAGGGTGCGCCTGGCGCCTCAGGTGCGGATCCAAAACGGCGCCTTCTCGACCACCGCGCTGTCCCAGGGACAGCGCAAGCGGCTGGCGCTGATCGCGGCGCTGCTCGAGGACCGCCCGGTGTACGTGTTCGACGAATGGGCGGCGGACCAGGACCCGGAGTTCAAGCACTTCTTCTACTGGCAGATCCTCCCCGGGCTCATGGCACGCGGCAAGACGGTCTTCGTGATCACCCACGACGACCGTTACTTCGACCTGGCGAGCCGCATCGTCAAGTTCGAGGACGGGCAGGTGGTGTCCGACCGCGTCGCCAGCACGGCAGCGCCGCTGGCCGTCGAAACGCTCTAGCGCGCGGCGCCCGCCGTCCTCAACGCCGCGGCCTGGTGTCGCGACGTTTCGTGACGCAGCGTGGCGAGTGGCCGCCGCAGCGCTTTCGGGTTGATCCCCTGGCGCAGAGCCACCAGCGCTCCCGCTGCCTCCAGGTAGCCGCCGACCTCGACGACGTGCCGCAAGCCGAGGCGCTCGGCCGTGACGTCGAGGATGGTGTGGTTGTCGCGCACCGCGATCGTCGGCACGCCCGCGCGGTCGGCGAAGAGCGTGGGGATGCCTCCCAGAGAGCTCGCCGGCGCCACGACCGCCATGAGGTTGTTGACGTTGACGACGTCGCGCACCAGGCGCCCGGGACGCGGCGCGATCTGCGGCGCCCGGGCCAGGCCGACGAGCACGCAGGCGAGGCCGCTTGCCGACGCCATCTCGCCGGCCCCCCTGGCGTCCACCACGCGGTCGCTGAGCGGCAGATGGCACGAGTTGATCATCGGCGCGTGGGCCGCCGGCACCCTGAACCGGTCAACCACGAGATGCGAGATGATGGCCTCGACGCCTCCCACCGGGTTCGGGGCGCGCCCGGCGAAGTGCAGGGCGTACTCCTCGGCCGGCAGGTCCTGCACGTTGGTGGTGACCGCGATGGCGTCGGCGCCGTGCGCGAGCAGCTGGGCGCAGGCATCGATCAGCACCTCGGGGTTCTCCACCGTCCCCACGTACCCGCCACTGGGGTTGCGCCGGCAGCGGCTGCCGATCGGGCGGTCGGTGAGCACGCAGTGTGCGACGTCGACGCCGTGCACCGCCCGCATCGCATTGATGACGTTCCAGACCTGGTCGAGGTCGGCGTCGCGCGCCTGCTCGACGACGACGCCGACGCGGTTGGCGTTGGCGACATGGAGGTTGACCAGTCCCCGGCAAAAGAGATCGATGCAGGAACCCTCGGTGTAGAGCGTGTTGTCGGTCAGCTGGATGAAGTCCGAGGCGTTGACGGCGTTCGGGTTGGTCACCAGGTAGTCCACCGTCGAGGCGAGCAGCCGGGAGACGGGCGCGGCATCGCCCGCGTAGCCGCCGATGCTGCAGCCAATGCCGGTGGGAATGATGCTGACCGCGACCGCTTTGCCGGGAAAGAACAGGCTCCCGACGCCGGCGCCAAAGTTGCCGACCTCCTGGCTGTCCACGGTGGCTTCGACCACCACCTCGCCGGCGCCTACCTCCCCGACGTACCAGCGCAAGGCGCGGCCGAAGGCGGCGCGCTCGATCGCCTCAGGGATTCCGTCGGGCACAGCTACCTGTGGTTCCTTGAAGCGGAACTGCCGGTTCTCGATCATGAGCTCTCCTGGCGGCGAAGTTCTCTCATACAGCCTGTGCGGCTCGCCGCCCCGAACGCGACGCGCACCGCCAGCGGCCTGTCTCCCAACCGCCATGGCCTTGCACTAATGACTGTTGTCACAGGGAGTCGAATCCACTGACCATTTTCGGCGGCGCGAGGGCGGTGCCGAGGACCGCCATAGAGAGTGACTGACCGACGGGCGCCCGCCCTTCAGGGCTACTTGACGAGCATGGTGGCCCGCCTCGCCGGGATCGATCCCGGCCGTCTCGACGAAAGCCGGCCGCTGACCGCCCTGGGCCTGGACTCCCTGGCGATGGTGGAGCTGCAGGCTGCCGTCGCGGACGAGCTGGGCGTCGAGATCCCGGTTGCGGACCTGCTTGAGGGGATCACGCTGCGGGAGCTGGCGGCCCGGCTGGCCGGCACCGCGCCGGCCGCCGTCCAGCCCTCGCCGGGGCCGCCGGAGCCGGAGGCGGCGCCCCCTGGGCCAGAGGTGCCGCCGGGCGTGCCGGCGCTGTCGCCGGGCCAGCGCGCCCTCTGGGTGGCGCATCAGCTGGCGCCGGAGAGTGCGGCCTACACGCTTGCCGCGGCGGCGCGCCTGCCGCCCGGCGCGACGGCCGCGACGGCCGCGACGGCCGCGCCGGCCGCAGTCTGGCTGCCGCGGGCCCTGCAGGCTCTGCTCGACCGCCACCCCGCGCTGCGCACGATCTTCTCCACCGGGCCCGCCGGACCGCAGGCGCGGGTCTTGGAGCGCGCCGAGCTGGCCTGGCGGCTCGAGGATGCTTCCCGCTGGGAGCGCGCCGAGCTCGAGCGGCGGCTCGGGGAGGAGGCGTTCCGGCCCTTCAGCCTGGAGCACGGGCCGATGCTCAGGGCGACGCTGTTCACCGGGCCTCCCGAGGGCGACGTCCTGGTCGTCGCCGTCCATCACCTCGCTGCCGATTTCGCCTCGTTCGGCGTGCTGGCGCGGGAGCTGGGCACGCTGGCGGCCGGGGGGACGCTCGGCCCGCCGCCGCCGTCGATGACCGAGGCGGTGCACCGGCAGGCCGCGGCCTGGAGCGGACCTCGCGGCGACGCCGCCGGCGACTGGTGGCAGCAGCGCCTGGCCGGTGCGCCGCCGCTCAACCTGCCGACCGACCGGCCTCGCCCGCCGCTGCAAACCTTCCGCGGCGGCGCGCGCACTGCCCTCTTGCCGCCGGCGCTGCTGGCGGACCTGGCGCGCGGGCGGGGCCGGAGCCATGGGAGCGATCGGAGCCAGGGGCGCGATGGGAGCGATGGGCCCGATGGGAGCCAGGGGCCCGATGGGAGCCATGGGCGCGATCGGAGCCAGGGGCGTCAGGCGACGCCGTTCATGGCGGCGCTCGCCGCGTTCACCGCGCTGCTGGCGCGCGCGACCGGCCAGGAGGACTTCCTGGTCGGCGTGCCGCTGTCCCTGCGCTCCGGCGGCGGGCTCGGGAGGCAGGAGGGGCGCGCGGGCCGGTTCTCGGGGACCGTCGGCTACCTGGTCAACCCGGTGGCGCTGCGCGCCGACGTGACCGGCGAGCCGACCGCCGGCGACCTGGTGGACCGGGCCCGGCGCGCCACGCTCGACGCCTTCACCCA
>DASZHY010000475.1:0-5997 GCA_035949675.1 Thermoanaerobaculia bacterium | reverse complement strand
CCGGTGGCGTCCGCCTCGTTGACCAGGCCCGGCGCCTTGCCGAGCCACCACTGCACCCGCTCACCGTCGCCTGCCAGCGCCGCCTCCACCATGTCGAGCGCGGGCGCCTGGCGAGGCTGCCGCCGCAGCAGCTCGGCGACTTCGGGCCGGCCCGCGAGGCAAGCGATCGCGAGCATCGAACGCCCGCGCTCGTCGCGGCTCGCCGCCAACGCCGGGTCGCGCTCCAGATACGCCGCCACCAGCGTGACGTCGCCGGCGGCCACCGCCGCGCGGAAGCGTTGCGAGTCGAGCGCGGCCGCGCCGTCCCTTGCCGCGCCGGCCGCGCCCGCGGCGGCGCCCGCACCAGCCGCCACCGCGGCCGTCGTGCCGCCCGGTTGCGCCGCCGGTCCGGCCGCCGGTCCCGGCCCTCCCGGCGCCGCCGTCGCCCCCGGCGGCAGGGCCGCACCCGCGGCGGCCAGCCTCATTCCGCTCATGCCGGCACCGGTCGCCGCCGCCGCCAGCTTCAGGAAACCGCCGCGCGTGATCGTCATCGCTCACCTCCCGGCCAGCTGCTCGAAGGTGCGCCGCGGTCCCATCCGGCGGCGACCGGCATTGACCTTAGCGCGCCGCCGCCGCCCTCGGGCCGAGGGACCGCCGAGCTTCCGCCGAGGGTAGCGCCAGGCGGAGGGGCGCGGGGCAGCGCCGGGTCCCGGATGAATCGAATGCGCCTGGCTTGCCCTCGGCGCCGGGGCGATGCTGGGGCCTGCCGCTACGGGGCAGGTGCGGCGGGATGATGCGGGTGCACGTGGTGCCTGTAGGCGTCGGCGAAGTGCGGCGCCCATTCCTCGAGCGTGGTCGGCGTCGTGTTGGCCCGCAGACGCGGCTCTTCGGCGCGGATCTTTCCCGAGTTGAAGGCCCGGTACATCTCGAGCATCATGTCGGCCATATGGGCCGGCATGCCCTGCGCCGTCATCGCTTCGCGGGCCTGCTCGTCCGACACCTGGGCGTACTGCAGCTGCGGCTTGCCGATCGCGGCGCCGAGGATGTGCGCCGCCTCCTGCATCGTGTAGTCGCGCGGCCCGAGCAGGGCCTGCGTGGCCTTGCCCTCGAACTCGAGGCCGGCCAGCAGCCGGGCGGCCTCATCGGCGATGTCGCGCGTGGCGATCATCGGTATCGACAGGTCGGCGTGCAGGGTGCCCGGATAGATTCCGGCGTGGAGGATGGCGCCGATGGCGTGCAGGTGGTTCTCCATGAAGGACGCGGCCCGCAGGTGGACGATGTGGGTTGCGTCGAGGCGATCCAGGCGCTCCTCGTGGTCGTGCAACCCGGCGATCGGCCCCGTGCCGTAGGGCACCTCGGCACCCCAGCTGCTCAGGTTCACCAAGAACGGGACGCGGGCCTCGCCCAGACCGAAGGCGATCGCCTCCGAGACCCGGTTCTGCGTGCCCCGGAGGTCGTGGTCCGCCATGATCGGTGGGATCATGGTGAAGGCGGCGTGGGCGCCCTCGAAGGCACGCCGCGTGAAGCTCGCGTCGAGCAGGTCGCCGGGGAAGACCTCGGCGCCGCCCTCGGCAAACGCCCGCAGCTGCTCCTCGCGCCGGGCCACCACCCGCACCTTGCGGTGCCCCTCGAGCAGCAGCCCGGTGAGCCGCCGGCCGATGTGTCCGCTCGCTCCCGTCACCACGAACAGCTTCTCGCTCACGGCTTCCTCCTTGGCCTACCTACCGGGCGCGCGCCGCTCGCGGCCCGCCGCGGCCTCCTCCGAACCGTCAGGCCCCCCATGATAGAACGACGGCAGCGGCGCCGGACTGCCGCTCCGGCGCCTACGGAGGCGGGGGAGAGGGTGAGGGCTGCTTCGGCGGCGGTTTGCTCTCCTGGCCCGGTTTGCCCTGCTGGCCCGGTTGTCCTGGCTGGCCCGGCTTCCGTGGCGGCGCGACTGCCTTGGCCTCGACGTCGATCGGCACCGAATCGGAGCTGGCGGTTGCCCGCGTCGCATCCGTGGCGCGGACCGCCACGCTGTGATGCCCGGCGGGCAGGTCCAGCGAGACGTCGAGCGAGCTCTCGCCCGGCTGCTGGTAGATTCGCTGGCCGTCGGCGTAGACGGCAAAGCCGGTGACGCGATGGCAGCTGCTGGCGACGGCGGCGAACTGCACCGGGGACGAAACGCTGCCGGCGACGGGCGACTGCAGATCAACGGTAAAGCCCGAGCAGACGCCGATGGTGACGGTCAGCGACACCGAGTCGTAGTAGCCGCTCGAATCCCAGGCGCGCACGATCACCTCGTGATTGCCGTCGTCCATGGAGACGCTGGTGGACATCGCCGGGCTGGGGCCGGCGGTGCCGTACGCCAGCACGCCATCGACATAGATGTGCCAGCTGGTGACCCGCGCGTTGGCGACGTCGGTGGTCGCCGCGGCGGCGATGGTCACGGGAGAGGCGAGGATGTCGCCGTCCAGCGGCCGCTCGACGGCGATCGCAACCGTGGCCCGGGCGGAAGCGGCGGCCGAGGCGCCGAAGACCAGCGCCAGCAGCGCCGCCAGCGCTCCCGGCGGCAGTAGCGCCCGCGGCGCCCGCGGCGCTCCCGGCGGCCTCGACGGACGCCGGTCGAAGTGGGACGGCCCAAGCATTCCGAGCTCCTTTCCGGCTGGAACCCGCGCCCCGGCTCGCGACGCCGAGATCAGCCAGAGCTGGCCGTTATGACGCGTGACCCGCGAGTAGCCCGGGAGGTCCTGCCGCCAGAGTACCTGCGCTGCATATCGTATGCCTCGCGCGCGTCGGGGGGGTGTGTTGCCTGGCCTGCCGCCGGCTTTGCCTGCGGCACCGCGGCCATGCGAGGATCAGCCTCGCCAGCTCTCGTGGAGGTCCGATGAATGCATCGCTCGCGCCGCACCGCCGACTTGCCGGCCGGCTGGCAGCCGGGGCCTGCGGGGCCGCCAGGTCCGGCGCGGCCGCCGCCGGGACTGCCGCGACCGCCGTCACCGCCTTCGTCGTTGCCGTGCTCGTCGCAGGCGGGCTAACGGGGATGAGCCGCGCCGCCGGCCGGAGCTCGCCGCCACCGGCTGGCGCGACGCCTCAGGCCGGCGCCAAGCCGCCGGCGCCGCCGTCGCCGGCGACCCTGATCGTGACCGGCGCCCGGGTCTGGACCGGCGACCGCCGGCACCCCTGGGCGGAGGCGGTGGCGGTGCGCGGCGAGCGCATCGCCGCGGTGGGGTCGGCTGCCGAGATCGAGCGCTTCGCCGGCCTCGGCACCCGCCGCGTCGAGGCCCGCGGCGGCATGGTCACCCCGGGTCTCATCGACTCTCACGTCCACTTCCTCGACGGCGGTTTCGGCCTCGGTTCGGTTGCCTTGCGCGACGCGTCGACCCGCGCCGAGCTCGTGCGCCGCATCGCCGAGTTCGCGCGCACCGCTCCGGCGGGCGCCTGGGTGCTGGGCGGCGACTGGGATCACGAGCTGTGGGGTGGGGAGCTGCCGCGGCGCGATTGGATCGATGCGGTCACCCCGGACCGCCCGGTGTGGGTCAACCGCCTGGACGGTCACATGAGCCTGGCCAACAGCGCCGCCTTGCGCGCGGCCGGCGTCACCGCGCGCACCCCCGACCCGCCCGGCGGCACCATCGTCCGCGACGCCGGCGGCGAGCCCACAGGCATCCTCAAGGACAACGCCATGGAGCTGGTGGACAAGGCGGTGCCGGAGCCGCCGCCGGCCGCCAAGGACCGCGCGCTCGACGCCGCGATGCGCTATGCCGCCGCCCAGGGCGTCACCAGCGTTCATCACATGGGCACCTGGGAGGATCTCGCGGTCTTCCGCCGCGCCCACGACGCCGGCCGGCTCCGCGTCCGCATCAGCGCCGCGGTCCCCCTGGCCACCTGGCAGCGCCTGCGTGACGAGGTGGCGGCGCGCGGCCGCGGCGACGCCTGGCTCCGCATCGGCGGCCTCAAGGGTTTCGTGGACGGCTCCCTCGGCTCGCGCACCGCCGCCTTCACCGCGCCCTACGCCGACGCCCCCGCCAACCGGGGATTGCTGGTCAACACCCCGGAAGACCTCTACGCCTGGACGGCCGCTGCCGATCGCGCCGGCCTGCAAGTCATGGTTCACGCCATCGGCGACCGCGCCATCCACCTGCAGCTCGACATCTTCGAGCGCGTGGCCCGCGAGGACGGCCCTCGCGATCGCCGCTTCCGCATCGAGCACGCCCAACATCTCGCGCCCGCCGACGTCCCGCGCTTCGCCGCGCTGGGGGTCATCGCCAGCATGCAGCCCTACCACGCCATCGACGACGGCCGGTGGGCGGAGAAGGCCATCGGAGCCGAGCGCGCGCAGACCACCTACGCGTTCCGGTCGCTCCTCGACGCCCGCGCCACCCTGGCTTTCGGCAGCGACTGGCCGGTCGCCCCGGCGATGCCGCTCATCGGGCTCTACGCCGCGCTCAGCCGCCGCACTCTCGACGACCGCCATCCCGACGGCTGGGTGCCGAACCAGAAAGTCACCCTCGACGAGGCCCTGGCCGCCTACACCCGCGACGCCGCCTACGCCGGCTTCGCCGAGCGCGAGCTGGGTACCCTCGAGGCCGGCAAGCTGGCGGACCTGGTGCTCGTCGACCGCGACCTGAGCCGCATCGCGCCGCCCGAGATCCGCGACGCCAGGGTGCTGCTCACCGTCGTCGGCGGGCAGATCGTCTTCGCGGCGCCTGCACCCAGCGCCGCCCCGGCCAAAGCCGGCGGTCAGTGACCGGTGTCGCCGGTCTCACCCCAGAGCTGGGAGAGCCGGCGGTCGCGCCCGCAGTTGAAGCGGTAGAACTTGTACTGGAGGGCGCTCTTGACGTAGTACTTCTGATGGTAGCCCTCGGCAGGGTAGAACTTCGAGGCCGGCAGGATGTCGGTGACGATCGGCTCCTTGATGCGGCCGGCGGCGGCGATGGCTTTCTTCGCTGCCTCTGCCGCCTGCCGTTGCGCGGCGTCATGGTAGAAGATGGCCGACCGATACTGCTCGCCGTGGTCACAGAATTGCCCGGCGTTGTCGGTCGGGTCGATGTTGTGCCAGAAGATGGTGAGCAATCTGTCGTAGGTGACCTTGGCGGGGTCGTAGGTCACCTCGATCGACTCGCGATGCCCGGTCCCACCTGATCCCACCTGTTCGTAGGTAGGGTTGGGCAGATGCCCGCCGGTGTAACCGACGGTGGTCGACAGCACGCCGGGCACGTGGTCGTAGGCCGGCTGCATGCACCAGAAGCAGCCACCGGCGAAGGTGGCAGTGGCGGCCTGCACCGTTGGCGCAGCTGGCGCGGCCCCTGGCGCCGGCTGGGCGCCCACGGCGGCCTTGACCGCCCCGGACTCCCCGCGGGAGCAGCAGAGCAGCAAGACCGCAAGCCCGAGAGTCGAAAGCATTCGTGGTCGCATGGATGTCGATCCTCATGGGTCGCTGCGGCGGTAGCCCCGGCGGCAGCCCGACCCTGGCAGGCAGGGGAGGAGAGCTCCCCGGCCGTCTCATTCTACGGGGGCAGCACCGGGGCCAGATCGGTCATCGCCCGCCGGCGACCCCGGAGCGCCGCGGAGCGGTCAGCTCTTCGCCCGCGGGACTCCTCGCCTCGCCGTTGCGCGAGGTGCGGCGCGAGGGCACTGCGTTCGCCGCGCTGCTAGACTCGCCGCCAAGCCTCGTGCCGCCGGTGCAAGGAGGGTCGGATGGCAGCAAGCGCCGTCGAGCGCCAGGATGTGCGGGAGCGCGCCGAGCGGCAGGACGGACGGGAAGCCCGGGCCGGCGGCGTGCCTGCCGGCCCCTCCGGAGAGGCCGGCACGGGACTCTGGCCGCTGCTCGCCTGCACCGCGGCGTGGTGCGGCTGGTTCATCTTCAGGAGCTCCTTCGTCGCCTCAGGCCAGCGGGTCTTCTGTCTGCTCGACGACGCCATGGTCGCCATGACCTATGCCCGCAATGCCGGCAGCCTTGCCGCGGGTCACGGGCTCGCCTGGGCCGGCGCCGGCGAACCGGTCGAAGGGTTCACCCAGCCCCTGTGGGTGGCGCTG
>DASZHY010000474.1:0-8101 GCA_035949675.1 Thermoanaerobaculia bacterium | reverse complement strand
GGTGCGCCGGCCGCCGCCGCCCGGCCGGCCAGCAAGGCCGAGGCGCCGCCTGCGGCCCGGGCGCCTGAGCCGGCATCGCAGCCGGCGCCGGCCGCCGCCATGCCGCAGGTGGCCGCGGTGCCGGCGACGCCTGCGGGTGCGGCCCCGGCACCGGCCTCGGCCCCGGGAGCGGCGGGTGCCGCCGCGGTTGCGCCGGTGGCCGGGACGGCTGGCGAGCAGTGGCAGCGCACCGCCGAGGCCGAAAAGGCGCTGCGGCGCTACCTCGACCGCAAGCAGCTGCCGCTGGCCCGCCTGGCGCTCGAGACCCTGCTCGAGCTGGCGCCGCGGCACCCCAACCGCGCCGACTACGAGAGCTGGGTGAACCTGCTGGCCGAGGAGGTGGAGCAGGACCGGCGCGCCGAGGTCGCGCTGGCGGCTGCGCGCGAGTCAATGGTGCGCCGCGACTTCGCACAGGCCCGCCAGGAGCTCGAGCTGGTGCGGCGCAACGACCTCTCCGGCGAGCGCGCCGAGAAGCTGGAGCGCGAGCTTCAGGACGTCGAGCAAGGGCTGCGGCAGGGGGCCGAGTTCGAGCTGCACAAGCGGCGGCTGGACGAGCTGCTGGCCGCCCGCAAGGTGGCCGAGGCGGAGCGCGAGATCGAGCAGCTGGCAGGCCTTGGGCTGAGCAACATCACGCTGGACTCCTACCGCGAGAGGTTGCGCGAGGCGCGTCTCGCCGCCGATCAGGAGCGGCTGGCGGCGCCGATCGAGAAGCGCTACCGTGAGATGCTGCACGTGCGCGACTGGTTCGGCGCCCGCGAGGCAGCCATGGAGATGGAAGCGACGGCGCCGGTCAGCCCGCGGGCGGCCGCCATGTACGCCGAGGTCGAGCGCCTCGAGTCCATCCATCGGCACCAGCAGGCGGCCGAGCAAGGGGTGCGCCAGGTCGATGCTTTCCTGGAAAAGGGCGACCAGGCCAGCGCCGAGCTGGCGTTCCGCATCCTGCTCAACATCGATCCCGAGAATCGCCACCGCAAGCGCTTAGAGCGCCAGCTGCGCGCCGGCCGCGGATGAGCTTCCCCACTCCCCAGGAGCGCCTGCTCCGCTACGCCTTCATGAAGCTGACCCGGGACTTCGACGCCCGGTTCGAGGCCCTGCTGCTGACCGGCCGGGTCTCCAAGTGGTACAGCGAGGTGGGCAACGAGGCCACGACCATCCCCGCCGGGCTCGCGCTCGGCGCCGGCGACGCCCTGTGCACGCTGCACCGCGACCTTGGCGCCATCCTCGCCGTCTACCTCGATCCCGCCCGCACCTTCCCCGGCTTCGGTTTCGGCGAGCCCGACGGCCGGCGGCCCGAGCCCGAGGCGCTGCTGCACCGCCTCGCCTGCCAGCTCCTGGGCAAGGGCGAGGGCTTCTCGCAGGGCGTCGAGCGGTCGTTTCACTACGGTTATTTGGCGCCCGAGCACGGCATCCTGCACCTCGGGATGATCAGCCATCTCGGCTCGATGATCCCGGTGGCGGCCGGCTGCGGCTTCGCCTTCCGCCAGCGCGGCAGCGACCGGGTGGCGATCAACTTCATCGGCGAGGGCGGCACCTCCACCGGCGATTTCCACGAAGGGCTCAACATGGCGGCCGTCTGGAAGCTGCCGCTGATCCTGGTGATCGAGAACAACGGCTACGCCTTCTCGACCCCCGCCGGCCAGCAATACGCCGCCAAGCGGCTCTCCGACCGCGGCATCGGTTACGGCATCGCCGCCGAGCACGTCGACGGCAATGATCCGGACGCCATGACCGCCGCACTGAAGCGAGCCGTCGACCGGGCCCGGGCGGGCAAGGGTCCCACCCTCCTCGAAGCCATGCTGGGCAGGATGCGCGGTCACGCCGAGGGGGACGACTCGTTGAAGGTGGTGCCGACCGAGGAGCTGGCCGCCTACCGGGCCGCCGACCCCGTACCCGCCTACGCCCGCCGCCTCGAGGAGGACGAGGTCCTGGACGCCGCCACCGCCCAGCGCCTCGACGCCCGCATCGCCGAGCTGGTCGAGCGAGCCATCTCAGGGGCCATCGATGCCCCGGGCCCCGATCCCGCGATAGCCATGAGGCCGGTTTTCGCCCCGGAACCGCCCGCGCTGGCGGAGCTGGAAGCGCCGGTGGCAGGCGCCGCCGAGCCGATCGGCATCGGCAACGGCCCGGTGGTCACGGCGGCGCCGGCGGCGGCAGGCGAGAGCTCGACGAATGGTCCGGCCGCCGATGCCGCACCGGCCGCCGCGGAGGGTGCGGGCAACGGCGGTCCGGTCATCGACGCGCCGGCCGTGGGCGAGGGCGCAGGCAGCGACCCTGCCAGCGCCGAGGCATCCGCGGCCGAAGTCCAGCACTCAGGCAACGGCTCGGCCGCTGCGGCAACGCCCGGCGCAGAGGGCGCAGAGAGCGCTGGCGATGGTTTGGTCGCCGCCGCGGGCGCGGGCAATGGTTCGGCGCCCGCCGAGGTGCCGGCAGCGCGATCTGCGAAGGCGCGTCCAGCCCCGGACCGGGCCAAGGAGACCACGTACGTCGACGCCATCAACCAGGCCCTGATGGAGGAGATGGAGAGGGACGAGTCGGTGCTCGTGATGGGCCAGGACATCGGCGCGTTCGAGGGCGCCTTCCGCACCACGCGCGGCCTTTACGCTCGCTGGCCGGATCGTGTCCTCGACACCCCCATCGCCGAGAGCGGCACCATCGGCATCGCGATCGGCGCCGCCGTGCTTGGCTATCGCCCCGTCATCGAGATGCAGTTCGCCGATTTCATTTCCTGCGGTTTCAACCAGCTCGTCAACGTCGCCGCAAAGCTCTACTACCGCTGGCAGGTCCCCTGCCCCATCGTCGTCCGTCTCCCCTCCGGGGGAGGGGTTGGAGCCGGCCCCTTCCATTCCCAGAACGACGAGTCCTGGTTCGCCCAGACCGCCGGCATCAAGGTCATCTGTCCCGCCACTGCCGCCGATGCCAGGGGCCTACTGAAGGCCGCCATCCGTGATCCCAATCCGGTCATGCTCTTCGAGCACAAGTTCCTCTACCGCCGGATCAAGGAGGTCCTTCCCGAGGGCGAAGGTCTGTCGAGGATCGGAGAGGCCAGGGTCATTCGAGAAGGCACCAACCTGACCCTCATCGGCTACGGAGCCAGCACCTGGACCTGTCTAGAGGCAGCGACGGACCTGGCCGCCGCCGGCATCGAGGCCGAGGTGATCGATCTCCGCACCCTGGTGCCCTACGACGAGGCCACTGTCACCGCCTCGGTTCGCAAGACCGGCCGCGCCCTGGTCGTTCACGAGGCCCCCCTGACCCTGGGCTTCGGGGCCGAGGTAGCCGCCCGTCTGGCCGAAGCCGCCTTCCCCTGGCTGGACGCCCCCATCCGCCGGGTCACCTACCCCGACCGTCCGGTCCCCTACGCCAGGGCCCTGGAGAACGCCCTGCTCCCGACCAAGGAGAAGGTGCTGGCCGCCGCCCGCGAGCTGCTGGCGTACTGAAAGATGGACTGAGCAGAGTTGAGGAGGTCGCCACTGGAGACTCGTCGAGGCACCTACGCCAACTTCAGAACGCTGAGGGTCGCGTGCCGTCGCAAAGCAGTGTGCGAGGACCCGCCGCGTGTTCAAGTCGGGCCCTGGCGCGATAGGTGCGAATATAATGGCTTGGCATTTCCCCGGCGGAGGGTTACGACTCGGGCGTTCTTTGGATGCGATGAGGAGTTGATGGGGGACGGCAAGGAAACTCAGCGCCGGTCGCCACCTGAGGCAATTCAGGTGCAGGTCATAACGATGTCGCGGCGACGTTGCGCCTTGTGCTTATAGTCGCCTCGAAGGCTGTGCCTTGATACTCTATCTTGCACTTTCGCGACGTGCGGCGATAGATCCGGCCGGAACGCCGCCAGTAGTCACCGCGCAGCTGATCGCCGAGGGGATAGATGCCCAAGAGGCCGCAGATCTGATTGTAGCGCCAAGGTCCGCCAAAACCGCGGAGGTGCGAACTTTTCTCCTTCTCCACACGTTCGCGGCACCATGCCAGATCCTTTCCTGGCAAGTCACGAACAAAACCGTAGCGAGATTCTGCTTCCCGTTCTAGAGCACCCTCGAATTCCCGGTTGAACGACGTCTCGTCGATCGTGTAGATCGGCACTTCAAGAAGGTAGTCGTCGTCCAGCATGACGCTTAGTCGGCGATCTCGGGAGTCACGATCCTGTTGTCGGCGGCGACTGCCGGCGCGAACCATTCAACGAACGTACGGTCAGGCCTCGGATACACGAGCCTGGCCAGTGGGCCAGTGTCGAACATGACTGGTGGAGCTGTCATTCCTTGAAGCGCCGTCGAAGAGACAGCCGGTCAGTCTCCAGCTCCGCCTTGAGGATCGGGAAGACATCCTCGTCGTAGCCGGACTCATCGGCGAGCCGCTCGCGCACAAGTTGGAGAGGCCAGGCGGTCAATCCTGGCGGAGCTCCCGAAGGAACTCATCGCTGGAGATGACGTCACCCCGCTCCGCCTCTTCGATGCGCGCCAGAAGGGCGGCCTCGGCCTCCGCCCCCAGGGTGAAGACTTCTTGATCCTCAGGGCTGAGGATCGTCACTTCCGCGCCCCCTGGGAGTCCTTCGCCGGGTACCTCGATCCTGCCGTTGACAACGGTTCCTGTACTCACTCGCATGCGGTGATTCTACGCCATGATTCGCGTCCTGGGGTCCGTCCGAGCGTCCGGAGCTGGCGGGCGAGCTGTGTAGATTCGGCGACGGGCTGCGAAGGCGCCGAGCCCGGTGATGGAGGGGTCGCCGTCCCTGCCAGCCGCACGGCACCTTGGTTTGGACATCAAGACCGCAAGGCAGCCTGGGTTCCTCGGAGGGAGAGCCTATGTGCGCCGGTGATGCAGAGAGTCGCGCAAATGCTCAAGCCCGTGGTCGAATCTGAAGATCAGCTTGCACCGGCGTTGTGCCAGCTCTTTGACGAGGTCGGGGTCCGAGAAATCCTTATCCTCGTCGATGAAGCAACTTGCCTCTGGGGCAAAGCGGTCGAGGTGCGAGAGGATCGAAGCATAGACGACCGCATCTTGAAAAGAGAGGTCATTCGCGTCTCTATGCCGTTTCGCGGCATTGAGGACCGAACCATCCACGGGAATGACCTCGGCCGTCCCGAGAACCCTCGCGCTCACCTCGTCGAGACGCTTGATCTCTTCGTCGGCACTGTCGATGAGCAATGAGGTGAGATCGCGAAAATCGCCCAGACGCTTGGTCAATGACGAGGTGGGCGCCAGTTGCTTGAACTCCTCGTCCAAAGCCAGTTTCATCTCCTGGCGTTGTGCCTGTCGCCTGCGGAGGTTGTCGTATGGCTCGGTCAGGCAGAAGCTAGGGATGACGAGGCGTGCGTCGCCGGTCTCGCAGAGCCCTAAGATGTCATCGCAGCTGGCGTGGCGCTCTTGCAGGAGCGCCAGCCGCAGAAGGAAAGTCGATTCGATATATACGATCACGCAGCTTCGTCGAGCGCGATCTGTCCGTCTTTGATGGCATCGAGGAAGCCCGAATCGAGGAGCGCGGGTAGCACAGCAGCCAGCTTGGCCCGCAACTCACCCGATTGCGCGAGCTCGGCCAGCCAGGCAGCAACGGCCAGCTCGAAGGCCGGGGAACTGGCGCTTTCGGGAGCAACTCCGGCACGTTCCAGATAGGAAGAGAAAATCTGCTTCGCATCGATGTCGATGGGGCGAGCATCGGGCGGTAGGTTGTTGCCGGCGCTTTTCCACAAGTAGAGGCGATCTGGCGTCGCGACCAAGAAAAACTCGCTGCTCGGCAGCTGATCCGAATGCGCGAGGATGTTTCGCCGGAGCTGGGCAGCCCAGATGGGTGAGGTGTTCTTCTTGTTCTTGATTTCCCCGACCAGCACCAGCCGCTTGTCACGGCCGTAGCCAACGATATCCGCTCTAAGAGCTGGCATTGACGTTTTCTCCCAGCAGCAGGCACCCATCACATATCCTAGCACAGGCAGCCGCTTACGGGCTGAAGCCGTAGGCGAGGGCTCGCCGGCAAAAGGGTCGCTGCCGACAGCGAGCAGGTACATGGCTGGCTATCGCGGAACATCTCGGGCCGGAGCACTTCATCCGCCTGCCCCGGTGACCAGGGTGCCTAAGAAGCGGCCAGGGCGTTGCCGATAACCGTGGTGGTCTGGTGCTCACTTCCCTGGTCCCGCGGTAGACCTCGACCTGCGCCTCCCTTGGTTCTCGCGCTGATCTCGGGGATCAGCCGTCAGGTGACGCGTTCAGGCCGCTGGCCAAGCCGCGCTTGACCGCGACCGTCGGAGTTGAAGTGGTCTAGGGTGCCTGCACCGGCCAGCTTAGAGGGTATTGGTTCGGCACGCGTCGACGGGCTACAATTACCGATGACCCAAAAGGCGATCCCATGAGCAGAGTCTTCTTCGCGAAGGGTGTCCGAGGCGAGATCATCCGGCGCCTTCAGCGCCAGCTCGGGTTCGTCGCCACGGCTGTCGACGGCGTGTTCGGAGATGCCACTTTCACGGCGGTCAAAGCGTTCCAGGCCGCCCAAAAACTCGCTGCGACCGGAGAGGTGGACGGAGACACATGGCAGGCGCTCATGAGTGCGCCGGTGCCTGCTGTTCGGGACCGCGCCCTGGGGGTCACGGGCGCCTTCGAGGGGCACGACTTCACGCTCGCCCAGGGGAACTTCGACGGGGCCGGCATCACCTGGGGGATCATCGGGTTCAACCTGGGGAGCGGCTCGCTTCAGCAGATCCTCCGTCAGGTTCAGGCGAGCCGCCCCGACCTCCTGCAGCAGGCGTTCGGCGCCCAAACCGATCCCCTGCTCCAGCTGCTCGAGCAACCGATCCCACGGCAAATCGCCTTCGCGGACACGATCAGCCTCGGCAATGACAAGGTGCGGCTGGCCGAGCCGTGGCGGTCGGCCTTTGGCGCTTTCGGAGCCTTGCCGGAGGTGCAGGCCGCGCAGCTGGCTCTCGCGGACAGTGCCTACTTCCAGCCAGCTCTGCGGACGGCAAGTGACTTCGGCCTGAAGACCGAGCTCGGCCTGGCCTTGGCCTTCGACATCCACGTCCAGAACGGGGGAATCAAGACCGCCGCCCGGACCCAGATCCAGGAACAGTTGGCCAAACATCCGGCTGCTAGCGAGCAGGATCTGCGAGTGATCATCGCCAACGCCGTGGCCGACAAGTCGGCGGCGACGTTTCGGGCGGATGTCCGTTCGCGCAAGCTCACAGTCGCCAGCGGCGTCGGCGTCGTTCACAAGGCAACCTTCGTTTTGCGCAACTGGGGGCTTGACGATTTGCCGGCGTAGGGCGCGGGCATGACCACCGAGAAGAGCTCATCGAAGCATTGGTACCTGAAGGTGGGTTGCGTGATCCTTCCGGTCGCGGCGCTTGGGATCGTGGCCGCGAGGCTCATCCCCATCGTCCTCGATAGCCAGCAAGCGGGGAAGCAAGTGCAAGCGATAGTAGACATCTATAAAATGGGGCAGGCGATTGAGGTGTACAAGGCGGACCACGAATACGTACCATCTGCGACCGACATGACGGGCCTGGCAGCCGCGCTCGGCCGCCGCTGGTCATCTTCGATTCAAAGCCTGGATCCTTGGCAGCATCCCTACCGCTACGCCTGTTGGCAAGAGAGCCCGGCCGTAAAAGGGTGCGATCACTACCGGATCGCCTGTGCGGGACGGGACGGAAGATTCGAGCACCCTGACCTTAAGGCCTACTCGCTGGCAACCTTCGATCGCAAGTCCTACGACCGCGACATCGTCTGGGCCGATGGCCACCTTCTCGTGTGGCCGCGATTGTGGACCCCTTCGCCGAGCTCGCCTTAGCCACGTACTCACTCAGGCGGCTCCTGTCTCTGGTCAGCGATCAAAACCATCCCTCGCGGCTCGGCTACTCTACTCCCATACTCCGGATGCGTTCGAGACCTTCGGCGCGGTCTATAATTCGCCGGCCGTGGCACCCGCCCCCCTCCTCCTGTCCTGCGACGCGGTGACCAAGGCTCACGGCGCCGCGCCCTGGTCGTCCACGAAGCCCCCCTGACCCTGGGCTTCGGGGCCGAGGTAGCCGCCCGTCTGGCCGAAGCCGCCTTCCCCTGGCTGGACGCCCCCGTCCGCCGG
>DASZHY010000473.1:0-7955 GCA_035949675.1 Thermoanaerobaculia bacterium | reverse complement strand
GCTGTAGCGGGCGCGGTCGAGGCCAGGATGCAGGCTGCCGCGAGAACGGCCGGCGCGATGGACAGCGGCGAGGAGCGGGGACGGTGGGCGCTTTCGGGACAGGGCGTCGAGGCCATGGCGCCGCAGTCTACAGCCAAGCCGGCGGCGGTAGCACCAGCTGGGGTCCGGCGCCTCCGGCGCCTCCGGCGGCACGGGGCACGATACAGCGATACACTCTCGACCGGGCGAGGTGCCCGAGCAGGCGCCCCGCCCATGCAGACACTCCTATGCGAGGCTCATTTCGCCTTCTCCGCATCGCCGGCATCGACCTGCGGATCCATTACACCTTCCCGCTGGTGCTGGTGTGGGGCGCGTGGGTGTGGGCCGTGCCGCATGGGCAGCGCGGCGCCCTGTTCGGCTGCGTGCTGATGCTGGCCCTGTTCGCCTGCGTGGTCCTGCACGAGCTCGGCCACAGCCTGGTGGCGCGCCGCCTGGGCATTCCGGTGCGGGAGATCGTGCTGCTGCCGATCGGCGGCATGGCGATGATGCTGCGCACCCCTCGCCGGCCGCTCCACGAGCTGCTGATCGCCGCCGCCGGGCCGGCGGTGAGCGGTCTGCTGGCCGCCGCCTTCTTCGGCCTGCTGGCGGTGTCGTACCCGGACTTCGGCCGCGTCGCCTTCCAGCTGGTCGATCCACGGCAGGCGCAGCCCTCCCTGCCGACGCTCTTGGCCTGGCTCGCGGCCTCCAACCTCGGGCTCCTCTTGTTCAACCTGATTCCGGCGTTCCCCATGGACGGCGGCCGGATGCTGCGCGCCGTCCTCGCCAGCTTCCTCGGCTTTCGCCGGGCCACCCGTTTCGCCGCCGCGCTCGGCCAGGTGCTGGCGATGCTGCTCGGCGCCTTTGCTGTGATCAACGGCCTCGTCTTCCTGGCGGTGGTCGCCGTCTTCATCTTCACGGCCGCCGCGCAGCAGGGCGGCGCCGAAGAGGCCCGCGCCGTGCTGTCGACGCTGCGCCTGGGCGACACCTACAACAAGTACGCGCTGGTGCTGGCGCCCGGCGACCGGTTGAGCAAGGTCGTCGACTACCTGCTGACCAGCTACCAGCCGGACTTCGCGGTGCTGCACGGCGGCGAGCTGCTCGGCGTCGTGACGCGCAACGTGGTGCTGCGCACGCTGGCCGAAGACCCTTCCGACCCCTACGTGGCCGGGCTGATGGATCGCAACTACCTGCGCCTCGATTCCCGCCAGTCCCTGGCCGAGGCGCAGGAGATGATGGCCGAGCAGAACCGGTCGGTGGCCGCGGTGTTTGCCGGCGACCGCTACCTCGGCCTGATCAACCTCGACGATCTGCGTGAGGCGCTGCAGATCGCCGCCTTCCTCAAGCTGCACGAGGAGCGTGGCGGCGGCCGGCTGGGCTCCAGGCCGGCGGCCTGAACCGCCCGAGCCTCTCAGGCCGGGTCGCCGACCGGAGCTGCCGCGCCGCCGCCGCCACCGTCGCGGCCAGCGAGGGATCTCACGGGCTCGAGGCGGTCGGTGACCGATCTCACGCCGGGAAGCTTGCGCAGCCTGCGCACCAGACGCTTCGCCTCGCGCTCGAGGACCGGACCGCTCAGCGTGACCTCGCCTTCGGCCGCCCGGACCTCGACCAGCGCGGGATAGCCGGCGAGATGGCCGAGCGCGGCGCGCACGCGTTGTTGCAGCACCTCGTCGGGCACCTCCTCGGCCGGCCGCCGCAGCCGCCAGCGGGTGCCGGCTGCGGCTCCGCGCGCCCGGTGAACCACCCGGCGGGCAGCGCGGGTCGTGGCCTTGACGCTGCGGCTGCCGCGGTGCAGGGCACGCACGGCGCGGTCGCGCGCCAGCGCTCGCCGGCGGCGGCCGCTGTCGGCGTCGAACAGATACATCAGGGCGGCGCCAAGGCAGACGCCGAGGCCAACGCCGCCGATCGTGCCTCGCAGGGCCGCTTGAGAACGGGTTGTCATCACTGCACCTCCTGAATACCTGATTACCCTTTGCCAGATGGTCCGGTAGCCTGGCGATTCACTGGCACCGGGCGTGCAAAGCGCATACCTCGGAGGATTCGATCGGTCGGCGCCGATCCCCGAAAATGAGCGCTGTGGCCCCCTGGGACCAGGCACCGGGGCCCTTCCGGGGCCCGCTTCCTCGGCCGGCGCTCGGCCCCGGCGGCCGGGACCGATTGAACCTTCCGGCACCGCGGCGGGACCTACTTAGGTAGTTTTTTGCCCGGCATCCCCCGGGATCCATAGGCGGTCACGTATTGACGCCGTGCCTGGAATGTCTAATCATCGATGTCCCATGTCCTAACCCGAAAAAGGAAGGAGGCAGCTCATGTCGGCAGATCGTCCGCCCAGAGATCCTTTGGACACTCCCCTTGACGGCCGCCGGGACGGCGAGGATGCCGCCGCGGCCGGCGGGGTCGACCGCCGCACCCTGTTCCGCCTCGGCGCGCTGGCGGGCGCCGGTGCCTCGATGGCGGGAGCGGGATTGTTGAATGGCTCCGCCGCCCGCGCGCAGGGGGCCGAGGGCGAAAGCCAGGCGACCCTAGAGGAGATTCAGGCGGCCGTCGCCGCGGCCCCCTCGCAGCTCAACGAGGCCACCATCGCCGAGCTGCAGCAGATGATGGCCAGCCACAAGCTGAGCGCCACCGAGCTGGTCGAGTACTACCTGCAGCGCATCCACGCTCTCGACAGCCACGGACCGAAGCTCAACTCCGTCCTGGAGCTCAACCCCGACGCCATCAACATCGCCCTGGCGCTCGACAAGGAGCGCAAGAGCAAGGGCCCGCGCGGCCCGCTGCACGGCATCCCGGTGATCCTCAAGGACAACATCGACACCGCCGACAAGATGCACACGACCGCGGGCTCCTTCGCCCTGCTCGGTCCGGCGCCGCCGCAGGACGCCACGGTCGCCGCTCGCCTGCGCGCCGCCGGCGCCGTGATCCTGGGCAAGGCCGGCCTCAGCGAGTGGGCCAACTTCCGCTCCACCCACTCGTCCAGCGGCTGGAGCGGCCGCGGCGGCCAGGTCCACAACCCCTACTACCTCGACCGCAACCCGTGCGGCTCGAGCTCAGGCTCGGGCGCCTCGACCTCGGCCAACCTCACCAGCTTTGCGCTGGCCACCGAGACCGACGGCTCGATCGTCTGCCCCGCCTCGATCAACGGCGTCGTCGGCATCAAGACCACCTTGGGCCTCACCAGCCGCGCCGGGGTGGTGCCGATCTCCCACAACCAGGACGTGGTCGGGCCGCACGCCCGCACGGTGGCCGACGCCGCGGCGGTGCTGGGAGCCCTGGTCGGCGTCGACCCGCGCGACCCGGCGACGGCGGCCAGTGCAGGCAAATTCCATACCGACTACACGCAGTTCCTCGACCCCAACGCCCTCAAGGGAGTCCGCCTCGGCGTCGCGCGCGCTACCTTCACCGGGGTCAACGACAAGACGGACGCGTCGTTCGAAGCGGCGCTCGAGATCCTGAAGTCGGCGGGCGCGACGCTGGTCGATCCGGCCGACCTGCCCAGTGCTGCCCAGCTCTTCGCCGGCGCCGACGAGACGAACGTCCTGTTCTACGACTTCCCCTTCGACGTCAAGGCCTACCTGGCAACGCGGGTGGGACTCTCGGTGCACAACCTCGCCGACCTCATCGCCTTCAACAACGCGCACGCCGATCAGGAGATGCCGTTCTTCGGCCAGGAGATCTTCCTCATCTGCGAGAACAGCGGCATCACCGCCGCCCAGTACGCGCAGTCGTTGATCAACGCGCACCTGGCGGCCCGCGACAACGGCATCGACGCGGTGCTCAAGAACTTCAACGTCGAAGCCATCGTGACGGCCACCAACGCCCCGGCCTGGACCACCGACCTGGTCGACGGCGACCACTTCCAGGTCGCCGACTCCACTCCGGCGGCGGTGGCGGGCTACCCTCACATCACCGTTCCGGGCGGCAGCGCTTTCGGCTTGCCGGTCGGCCTCAGCTTCACCGGCACCGCCTGGAGCGAGCCGAGGCTGATCGCCTTCGCCTTCGCCTTCGAGCAGGCGGCCCAGGCGCGGCGGGAGCCGAAGCTGCTTCCCACCATGCCGCTCACGGAGCGGTTCGACACCAAGCGGGCGCAGTCGGGCGCGCCGGCCATGTCCCCCCGGGTCGCGAACTGGCTCGACTCCTTGCCGTCGGGATCGGACGTTCCCCGGCGTCTCGGCTATCTGTAGCAGCTGCCAGGCACACGGGCGGCCGGTCATCCGGCCGCCCGGTGTCGTCCTCAGACCGCCGGCTCACCCGGCCGCGGAGGCGGATACGCCTTTCCCCAGGTCGCCGACCGCCTCGCCTTGATCCGGCGCGAAGGCCGCGACGATCAATGGCCCGAGATCTCGAGGACAGCGTCGGCAAATGCCTTCGGCGCCTCCTGTGGCAGGTTGTGCCCGATGCCTCCCGTGATGACCCGGTGCGAATACTTCCCCGAGAATTTCTTGGCATAGGAGCTCGGATCGGCATGCGGCGCACCGTTGGCATCACCCTCGAGGGTGATGGTGGGCACCGTGATGACAGGACTCGTCGCCAGGCGCCCTTCGAGATCGTCGTACTTCGACTCGCCTTCGGCGAGCCCGAGCCGCCACCGGTAGTTGTGGATCACGATGCTGACGTGATCGGGATTGACGAAGGACGCAGCGCTGCGCGCGAACGTGGCATCGTCGAAGTCCCACTTCGGTGAGGCGAGCTGCCAGATGAGCTTCGCGAAGTCGTCGCGGTACTTCTCGTAGCCCGTTCGGCCGCGCTCAGTGGCGAAGTAGAACTGGTACCACCACTGGAGCTCGGCCTGGGGCGGCAGGGGAATCTTCCCGGCTTCCTGGTTGCCGATCAGGTAGCCGCTGACCGAAACGAGCCCCTTACAGCGCTCGGGCCACAGGGCGGCCACGATGTCGGCCGAGCGCCCTCCCCAGTCGAAGCCCGCAAGGATCGCCTTCTGGATCTTGAGAGCGTCCATGAGCGCGACGAGATCGAGAGCAACGGCCGACGGCTGACCGTTTCGGACCGCGTCATTCGATAGGAAACGCGTCGTGCCGTAGCCGCGCAGGTGCGGCACGATCACCCGGTAGCCGGCCGAGGCCAGCAGCGGAGCGACCTCGACGAAGCTGTGAATGTCGTAGGGCCAGCCATGCAGAAGGATGACCGCAGGGCCACCGGCGGGGCCGGCTTCAGCGTATCCGACATTCACGACGCCGGCATCGATCTGCTTCAGTGCGCCGAAAGACGTGGCCGTCCGCGGCCGGATCGAGGGGGTACCTGCCGGCTTTTTCTGCTCTGGTCGTGCCGGCGCAGAGCCGATCAGGCCGAGCTCGGCGGCAGCAAAGGTCATGGCCGCAGTGCCCAAGAAACGACGGCGATCATGATTGATTTCTTCCGACATCTCCTCCTCCAATCAGGTTCGAGTCTGTTGAGTCGAAGCGGTCTTCTCCTTATAGGGAAACGCCTCATTCGCATTTCCGCGGGACGGTCTGATCAAGGAAAGTGGCGGCCTGTCAAGGGGCCAAGCAGGCGTCCGGGGGGTGCGGCAAGTCACGCCGCATCAGACCCGCTTTCGATTTCACTGGTACAAGCAACCAGGCGCAGCTCGACGGGACTCCGCTCCTCGCAAGCTCATTCCCGCTCGGGAGCCTGAGCGGCTTGCCACAGCTCGCTGTACCTATCGGCTACGTAGGGGTTTAGCTCGGCTGCGAGCCCGGCTGGAAGGTCGAGCCGGCGAATGAGCTCGATCACGTCCGCCAGATCCTTCAGCCGGTGAGGGGCCGTCATCCCCGAGGCGAGCTTCAGCTCGATCAGAACCGGGAGCGGGAGCAGAGCCACGCGCTCTCCGCGCACCGCGACCTTGGCAGGATCCGGGAAATTGACGGGTTTGGGCAGGCCGTCGCCGGGGTACTCCCCGGCCAGCACGACGTCGATGTCGACGCCGAACTCGGTGTCCCGTAAGCCCTTGCTCCCAGGGAACTTCTGGACATAGCCGCGACCGAGATGCTGCTGCTTGAACTCTTCGAGGCCTTCAGGCGTCAGCAGGAGATCGATGTCCACGGTCGTCCGCTCGTAGCCATAGGCATTGAGGGCAAGCGCGCCGATCAGCGCATAGGGGATACCGTCCTCCTGTAGAAGCTGCGCCAGCTTGTCGCGGGCGCGCTGCACTTTGGCTTCGCCCATGAAGTACCTCTCGGCCTCCTCGATGCCCGCGTCGAGGCGGGCTTCGAGCTCCCGATCCAGACGGGGACGCCGGTCCCAGGCGATACGGGCCTCGGTCGAGCGCATGGGCGTCAGGGTAGCAGGTTCCGATGGCCGGCGCCTCCTCGCTGGGCAAGGCGCGCGGAACTTCTTCCTCCCCGCCGCGTAGTTCTTCTCATCCAACCAGGAGGCAGCCCATGGACCGCCGCACCTTTCTCAAGCACGTGGCCCGCGCCACCGCCATCGCCGGCGCGGCGCGGGTGGCGCCGGCAGCCGCCGGCGCGGGCGACGGCAGTGCCGCGGCGGCCGGCGCCGACCGCCTGACGCTGGTCGGAGCGGGCGACTGCATCATCACCCGCCGCGTCCGTGAGCTCACCCATCCGGACTTCCTAGCCCTGGCGGAGCTGATCCGCGGCGCCGACTGCGCCTGGGGCAACTGCGAGATCGTCATCGCCAAGGGCGGCGAGCTCCATCCGGCGTGGAAGGGCGCGGACCCGCACGTCTGCGGCGATCCCTGGACCGCCGACGAGCTGCGCTGGATGGGCTTCACGCTGATGGGCACCGCCAACAACCACACCCTCGACTACGGCGAGGCAGGCCTGGCGTCGACGATCGACAACCTCGACCGCGTGGGGATCGCCCACGCCGGCTCCGGGCTCGACCTCGAGGAGGCGGCGCGGCCCGGCTTCGCCGAGACCGCCGCCGGGCGCGTCGGCCTGGTCAGCTGCGTGTCGAGCTTCGAGCACTTCTTCGCCGCCGGCCCGTCCCACCCTTACGTCAAGGGGCGGCCGGGAGTCAACCCGTTGAACGTGAAGGCGTCGGTGGTGCTCGACCACGGCACTTTCAAGGGCCTGCAGGCGGCGCGGCAGGTGCTGGCCGATCTCTGGGCGGAGAGCGACGACCAGGGGCTGGGCGTGCCGAAACCGCCCGCCGATCCCAAGATGCTGGACTTCTTCGAGGACTTCACCATCCGCGACGGCGATCACGTCGACTACCTGAGCGAGGCGGAGCCCCGCGACGTCAAGCGCATCGCCGAGGCGATCGCCGTGGCCCGCGGCGCCTCGCAAGTCGTGGTCGCCTCGATCCACGCCCACGAGGCGCGGCACAAGCACGAGCTCTCGGACCTCTTCATCCAGCCTTTCGCCCATGCCTGCATCGATGCCGGAGCCGACGTCTACTTCTCCTCCGGGCCGCACGTGCTGCGCGGCATCGAGATCTACAAGGGCAAGCCGATCTTCTACTCGCTCGCCAACTTCTTCTTCCAGGTGGAGACCCACCGCTTCACGCCGGCCGAGGACTTCGCCGAGTACGGTCTGGACAGCCGCACCCTCGATCCCCTGGCCTTCGAGACCAAGATCGGCTTCATCAAGCAGCGCCGCTACTGGCAGAGCGTCCTGCCGCGCGTCACCTTCGAGGGCGGCAAGGTCACGGCCGTCGAGCTCTTCCCGCTGGCGTTAGGCTTCGAGGAGCCCGCCTACCGCCGCGGCACCCCGCGCCTGGCGCGCGGCGACGAGGCGCGCGCCATCCTCGAGCACCTCGCCCAGCTGTCCGCGCCCTACGGCACCCGCCTCGAGATCGCCGGCGAGGTCGGGCACATCCGCCTCGCCTGACGGCGGCCGCGCGCTCGCGCCGGGCATGCCGACGGGCATATGCTCGGTGGATGGAACACGACCTGCGGGAAACCATTGCGCTTCTCGGCCGCACCCCCGCGGCTCTCGACTCGTTGCTGCGCGATCTACCCGAAACCTGGACGCACCGCGATG
>DASZHY010000472.1:0-42484 GCA_035949675.1 Thermoanaerobaculia bacterium | reverse complement strand
CCCCGCGAATGGCTGACCCCGGCGGAGGCGTCCGGCTTCGAGGCGACCCCGGACTACGAGGCGACCATGGCCTTCCTCCGCCGCCTGGCCGGGCGCCTGCCGGAGATGCGGCTCGAGAGCTTCGGCCGCTCCGCCGCCGGCCTGTCGCTGCCGCTGGTCGTCGTGTCGCGCGAACGCGCGTTCACCGCCGCGGCCGCGCACCGCCTCGCCAAGCCCATCGTGCTGATCCAGAACGGCATCCACCCTGGCGAGATCGACGGCAAGGACGCCTGCCTGATGATCCTGCGCGACCTGGCGCTGGGGCGCCGCCGCGACCTGCTCGACGACGCCACCCTGCTCGTCGTGCCGATCTACAACGCCGACGGCCACGAGCGGATCTCGCCCTACAACCGGCCCAACCAGGACGGCCCGCATCGCGGCATGGGCTTCCGCGCCACCGCCTCCGGCCTCGACCTCAACCGCGACTACGTCAAGGTCGTGTCCCCCGAGGCGCAGGCGATGGTCGGCCTGATCGCTGCCTGGCGGCCCCACCTGTTCGTCGACAATCACGTCACCGACGGCGTCGATCACGACTGGGTTCTGACCTGGTCCTGGGCCGAGGCGCCGCAGCTGCCCGAGCCGGTCGACGCCTGGATGCGGGCCCACCTGCCCGCCGCCCTCGCCGCGACCGCGCGCGCCGGCCACGCGACCGGCCCGTACGTCGACCTCAAGGACGCGAACGACCCGGCCAAGGGCTTCAGCTCTTGGGTCGGCCAGCCGCGCTTTTCGAGCGGCTATCTGCCGCTGCGCAACCGCCCGGCGGTGCTGGTCGAGACCCTGTCCTACAAGCCATACGCCGAGCGCGTCCTGGCCACCCGCGACTTCCTGCTGGCGCTGCTCGCCGAGGTCGGCCGCGACCCCGCCGGGCTGACCGGCGCGGTGGCCGCCGCGGAGGCGGCGACGGTGACCGCCGGCGGTCCGCATGCCGCGCCCTCGCAGATGGTGGTGAACTTCGAGGAGAGCCCGGCCGCCGACCGCATCCACCTGCCGCTCTATGCCACCGAGACGGCGACCTCCCAGGTGACCGGCAGCCCGCTGCTGCGCTACCGGCGAGGCGAGGTGCGGCCGCTCGAGGTGCCCTGGTATCACGGCTCGCGGGCGGCCCTCGCCCTCCCCCGGCCGCGCGGCTACCTGGTGTTGCCCGGCTGGCCGCAGATCGAGCAGCGCCTGCGGGTCCAGGCCCTGCGCGTCGAGCAGCTGGCCGAGCCGGTGGAGCTCGAGGTCGAGACGATGCGGCTGGGACCGCCCAAGCTCGCCGGCAGCACCTACCAGGGGCTGACTCAGGCCAGCGCCGAGGTGACCCGCCGCGGCGAGCGGCGCCGCCTCCCCGCCGGCACGCTCTGGGTGCCCGCCGACCAGCCCGATTTTGCGGTCGCCGCGCAGCTGCTCGAGCCCGAAGCCGGCGACTCGCTGCTCTCCTGGGGCCTGCTGTCGACGATCTGGGAGAGGAAGGAGTACTTCTCTCCCTGGGTGCTCGAGGACCAGGCCGCCGAGCTGCTGCGCGACCCGAAGATCGCCGCCGAATGGCAGCAGGCGCTCGCCGACCCCAAGCTCGCCGGCGATGCGCAGGCGCGCTACCTGTGGTGGTTCCGCCACACGCCGTACTGGGACGAGACGGTAGGTCTGATGCCCTGCTTCCGACTGCTCTCGGCGCCGGCCTTCAAGACCCGTCCCTGGACCCCCTAAGACGCGCCCTCGAGCAGCGCGCGCAGCTCCTGCGGGATCGGGATCGGCTGGATGCCCTGCGGGGCGTCGAGCACCGCATGGACGGTGGAGGTGCGGCCCCGCGCGACCGGCCGGCCGGCGAGAGAAACGTCGAAACCGAAGGTCAGCGAGGTGCGACCCACCTTGACGACCTGCACGTGGATGTCGATCACGTCGCCGAAGCGCACCGGCGACAGGAAGTCGCACGAGGAGGCGACGCGAGGCCAGCCGATCAGCCGCCCGTCGCCCTGCCGAGCGGCGCCCGGGTCGACCCCGAGCGCCCGCAGCAGCTCGTGCTCGGCGATCTCCATGAATACGAAGAACCGCGCGAAATGCGCAATGCCGCCCGCGTCGGTGTCGGAGAACTCGATCCTGCGCCGCGTTCGATACTCGTGCATGGTCCGTGCGGCATAATACCGCTCCATGCGCGTCAGCAGCCCGCATCTGTCGCGCAGTCCAGCGCACGGCGGCGCCGGGATGCGGGCCCGCCTGGGCCGGGTGCCGGCGCTGGCGGCGGCCGGCCTGCTGGGCCTTTACCTGGCGGCGGCGCTGCCCTGGGGGCTGGGGCGGGCCTGGCTCGAGGTGGTCCGGGCCGCCAGCGCCCACGAGAACCCGGCCGAGGCGCGCCGCCGCGTCTTCGGCGAGACCTACGCCAGCGCCATCGAGGAGATCCGTCGCGCCCTGCCGGCCGGCGAAAGCTACCTGCTGGTCGAGGGCGGCAGCGGGATGCTGGGCGACGCGGTTTGGGTGCGCTACGACCTGGCGCCGCGGCGCGCCATCTACCTCGGGCAGCTGAACGAGCTCACCAGCGGTATGCAGGTGCGCCGGCGGCTCGTCGCGAACCTGCGGCACGTGGTCGTGGCCTTTGGTAACGGCAGGCCGCCGCGTCTCTACGAGCGATACAGCTTCCTGCAGGAGATCGACCGCCGGGCCCGCGCCGGCTCTACCGCCCGCGGCGGGCCCGGTAGTGCCCGCTGATCTGGCCGGCGGGCTGGGCGCGGTCGCCCTGTTCGCCGTGCCCGGCTACGGGCTGACCGAGCTTCTTCCCGGCCTCCGCCGCCGGCCGCTGCCGCGGCGCGCCGCCTATGGCTACCTGCTGGGCGTGGCCGCGGTGGCCGGCAGCCTCTATGCGCTGTCGCATCTTGGCGGCGTGCCGCTGCGCCCGCCCGCGATCTGGGCGGCCGCCGCGGCGCCGGCGCTCCTCGGCCTGACCGCCGCATTGCTTCGCCGCCGGCTCACCCCGAAGGTCGCGGCCGGCAGCCGCTCCGACAGCCGCCCGCTCGCCGCCACGGCCGCCAGCCGCTCCCTGTTCGCGGCGCGGATCCGCGACCTCGGCGGGCCGCTGCCGGCGGCCTGCGCGCTGGCGGCGACGTTCATCTGCGTCGGGGTGTTCGCCGAGGCAATGACCAACCCGCCTCATGACTGGGACGGCCGCATGACCTGGGGCACGCAGGCCCGCTACGTCCGCGCCGCCGGCACGGTGGACCCGGGCGTGCTGCTCGACTCGCGCTGGTACATCTCCCACCCGCAATACCCGCTGCTGCTGCCGGTCGCCCAGGTGGCGGTGCTCGAAGCCTTCGCCGCCGATCCCGACTCTCCCCTGCCGCGCGCCGTCTACGCCGCCTTCCTGCCGGTGCTGCTGCTGGTGATCTACGACGGTGCGCGCCGCGCCGCCGGCCCTGTCCCCGCCGCCCTCGCGGCCCTCGCCGTCGCTGCCGCGCCGTTCATCATCCGCGGCGAGGGCGGCGCCGAGAGCACCTACAGCGACCTGCCGCTGGCCTGCTTCTACGGCGCCGGCCTGGTGCTGCTGCTCGGCGGGCGGCCGCGCGCCGAGAGCGGCTGGGCGGCCGGGCTGTTGCTCGCGGCCGCGGTGCTCACCAAGAACGAAGGTGCGGTGCTCGCCGGCCTGGCGCTGGCGCTGGGCTGGCGCTCCGGGAAGGCGGGAGCGGCCCGTCTCGCCGCCGCCGCGGCGCCCGTCGTCATGGCGCTGGTCTTTCTCGCATCCTGGCGGGCAGGCATCCCCAACCGCCAGGACGAGAGCTACCTCGAGATCGTGCAGGCAGGCCATCTCTGGCCCGGCATCGTCACCCACGTCGCGGACTTCGTGCCGGTGATGATCGACAAGATGAACCGTTTCCGGCACTGGGCCGGCTTCTGGTGGATGGCGCCGGCGGCGCTGCTCGCCGGCAGGCGCGTCTTGCGCCACCCGCTCGCCAGCCGCTTCCTGACCGCCGCCCTGGGGCCTCCGGCGGTCGCCTGGGCGGCCTACTCGGTCCATCCGACTCCCGTCAATCTGGCGGCGGTGACCTGGGAACGCTTCCTGCTGCAGGCGGCGGTGCCGCTGTTGATCGTGCTGGCCTGCTCCTGGGCCGCGGTGTGGCGGCGCCTGGGTCGTCCTATCTCGAAGCAGCGCTACGGCGGAAAGGCGTTGTTGTCGAGCCCGCCGCAGTAGTTTCCCGGCGCGTTGTGGTAGGTCTTGGTGGTGCCGCCGACCGTGTCGGTGACGGTGATGTCGTACTCGAGGTTGGAGAGCGTGCCGTAGAACACGGCCGTCCGGTCGCCGAAGTCGACCAGCTTCAGCACCAGCTCGACGATCGTCCGATCGGTGAAGGTGAAGAGACCCGACTGGTCGCTCAAGCTGCGCGGGCTCCCCGTGCCGCTCGAGCCGTCGAACTGGTTCATCCAGGTGACGGTCACCGCGAAGCGCCGGCTGAGCAGGCACAGCGTGTTGCTCGACGGCGCGCAGGAGCCGTTTTTGCCGACCGCACCGATCTCCGGGGTTTCCGGGTGGCCCGAGAGCGCCGCGCTGGAGGCGCCGGGGGCCGGAGCGGCCGCCGCCGTGAAGGCGTTGGCGTCGATCCCGCCGCAGTCGCCGGGGGTGTTTTGATACGTCTTCATCGTGCCGCTCGTGGTATCGGTGACGGTGATCGTGAAATGAAGATCGGTCAGCTCGCCATAGAACACCTTGATGACATTGCCGAAGTTGAGGATCTTGAAGATCAGCTCGTAGTTGGAGGGATCGGTGAAGTAAAAGAACCCGGTGCTGTCGGTCGAGGCGATGGCGGAGCCGCCGCCGGATGAGCCGTCGAACTGGTTGGTCCAGTTGACTTGCACCTTGAAGCGCTTGCCCAGCAGGCAGAGGGTGAACTGGTCGGGCTTGCAGACTCCGAGGCCGCTGCCGGGCTGCAGGAACTGCTGCAGGGTGGGGAAGCTGGCGGCGAAGGCGCCGTCGACCGTGAACTGCGCCGGGCTGCAGTCGTTGTCGCTGCCGCAGCTACCATAGAGCTGCGCCACCACGTCGCCGCTGCCGAGCATCGCCGCCGACCCCGAGCTGCCGCCGAAGCTCCCGCCGGTGGTGAAGTCCGAGTAAAGGAAAGTCGGCCGGGGGACGCCGTCGCAGCTGGGCGTGGTCGAATCAGCGGTCGTCACCACGTAGTCCTGGGGCAGGCCCAGGGGATGCGACAGGCGATAGAGCCGGGTGCCGTCGGGAACGCCGTTGGGATCGGAGATCCAGCCCAGGAAGCTGCGTCCGGCCGGGACGCTCTTGAGCCGCACCAGCGTGAAATCGCTCTGGGCGCCCGCGGCGCCGGTGGCGAGCAGCGTCGAGCCGTTGCTCCGCTGCAGCGAGTCGAGGTTCGGCGCGGGCCCGTTGCAGCTTGGCGTGTAGTAGTCCCAGAACGCCTCGAGGGTCTTGGCTCCTTGCGCCGTCGACACACAGTGGTTGGCGGTGAGCAGGAAGGGGACGCCGGGCGTGCTGCTGTTGAGCAGCTGGGCGGTACATTGCCCCGATGAACCGCTATCGAAGAAGTAGATCATGGCGACGGCGTGCCGAACGCTCTCGATGGCCGGGAAGTCGTTGCTGGTATAGCAGCGCGCGTCGAGGTTGCACGCCAGACCCGCCTGTCCGGCGCTCGTGTCGACCGTGCCCAGGTCGACCAGCTCGAGCACCTTGTCGACGGTGAAACCGAAATGCGCCTTGCCGGCGAGCGCCGCGGCCGGCAGCTCGACGTCCACCGCCGCCTCCTCGCCGGGGACGCTGGGGGTCCACAGATCGCCGTCGGGGCCGATCAGCTCGCCGCCGAAGGGACCCACCGTATGGCCGGCGCCGGTGACCCACAGCCGCGCGCCGGCCGGCAGGCTCACCCGCGCGAGGTGCAGCCGCAGACGGAAGGCGTTCGCCACCCGCACCGTGGCGCCCCAGGCCAGCTTGTCGAAGGCGGTCGCGACGATGAGGCCGCCGGCATGCTCGATCACCGCGCCGGAGGCCGCCAGGCCGGCGGTCAGCTCGATCCGCCGCGGCGCCGGCAGCGGCCGTTCGAAGCCGTTGTGCAAGGGCACGTGGCGGCCTTCGTTCCAGGCGCGCAGCGCCGCGATGCGGTCAGGCGCCTCGACCGCGGCATCGCCCAGCTCCGCCAGCGGCACGAGCCCGTAGCGCTCGGCAATGCGCGGCGCCGCGGCGGCCGCCGCGGCGGCTTGCGCCCGGGCCGCGGCGACGGCGGCGCTGTCTTCGCTCGGAGTGTAGGGGCCGATATGCAGGGCGCGCTCGGCGTGCGCCGGCGTCTGGAGCAGCGGGAGGAGCAGGGCGAAGACGAGAAGGCTGGTGCGTCGGTTCATGGGCTCTCCAAGCGATGCTGTCGATCCAGGCGATTATACGGACACGCGGCTGGCGGGCTGGACACCGCCTCCCTCGCCGGCCGGCCGCCATGACAGGAGCGCCACCGGGAAACGGGCCAGGAGGTCGGCAAGCCGGCAGCTCCCGGCCGCGAACCGCTCGCCGGTGAGCTCGTTCCACCATGCTGCCGAGGCAGGGGGGCCTCCGGGACCGGTCGGCAGCTCGATCGTGGTGTCGCCCCAGTCGCCCCCCAGGCCCAGCACCAGCCGCGGCACCATCACCACCACCTCGCCGGCACGGCAGAAGGCGACGGCGTGGGCGGCGCGCCCGCCGGAGACCGGCAGCGGGCGGTGGTCCGCGCCGGGGCCGAAGCAGCGCGGCCGGCGGCGCCTCAGGTGTAACGCCTGCCGCACCAGCCACAGCTTCGGCAGGCCATCCTCCATGCCGGCCAGCACCTCCTCCGGCGTGGCGCCCGGCAGCCGCGCCAGCAGCCGCCGCCGCAGCGCGTAGTCGACCGGGCGGCGGTTGTCGGGATCGACCAGCGACGCCGTCCACAGCTCGCAGCCCTGATAGAGATCGGGGGTCCCGGGAGCGGTGAGCTTGAGCAGGGTCTGGGCCAGCGAGTTGATGCGTCCCGGCGCGACCAGCGGCGCCGCGAGCTCGGCCAGGTCGCTCTGGAACTCGCCGTCGGCGGCGACGCCGGCGATGAAGCTGCGCAGCGCCGCCTCCCAGGCCGGATCGGGACGGGTCCAGGAGGTGTGGGTCTTGGCCTCTCGCGCCGCCTTCTCCATGTAGGCAGTCGCGCGCTCCGCGTCCAGCGGCCAGGCGCCGACCAGCGTCTGGTAGAGCAGGTACTCGGTGTTGGCGTCTGGCACGCCGCCGCCGCGGTGGCGAGCGTTGTGCGCGAACCAGCGGCGGACCGCTTCGGCCCAACGTTCCGGGACCTCGGAGAGCAGGTACAGACGCGCCCGCACGTCCTCGCCGCGCTTGCTGTCGTGGGTCGAGGCCGCGAGCATGGTGCGCGGCCAGCGCTCGGCGGTTTCCTGGCAGCGGCGGTGGAACTCCTCCGGCGAGACGCCGAAGCGGCCGGGGTCGCCGCCCACCTCGTTGAGCGCCACCATGCGGTTGAAGACGTAGAAGGCGGTGTCCTCGACCCCCTTTGCCATCGCCGGCGGGGTGAGCTGCTGGAAGCGCATCGCCAGCTCCGCGGCGGCGCCGCCACGCACCTTCCCCAGCAGCACCGCGGCCAGGAACTCGAAGAGGTCGGCGGGCAGCTCGGGACGGCGGCGTCTGGCGGCCGCAACGGCGGCCTCGATGCGGGCCCGGTCCTCCTCCCCCGCCTGGCCCGCCTCCGCGCGCACGTAGGTGCGGTAGACCGCGAGACCGGCTGCCACCTCCCTCAGCGCCGTGCGCAGGTCGTGACGCGAGTGGTCGCGGTGGCGGCGATGCTGCTCGCACACCGCCAGCAGCAGCTCGCCCAGGCGATTGACGTCGGCGGCCAGCAGCTCGTCGAGCACCTGCAGCTTGCAGGCGCGGGCGGTCTCCGGCCAATCGAGGCTGCCGCCGGTCATCGCCGCGTAGAGTCCCGACAGCGCTCCCTCGCCGGCGGGATCGACGAACAGGCCGCCGGCCGAGTTGAGGAAGTCGTAGCCGGTGGTGCCCTCGACCGGCCAGTCGGCAGGCAGGCGTTCATCCCACCGCAGGATCTTCTCGACGATCAGCCAGGCTTCCGGCGCCGCCGCGCGCAGCCGCCGGCAGTACTCGGCGGGGTCGTAGAGCCCGTCCGGGTGATCGACCCGCAGGCCGTCCACGAGACCCCGGCTCACCCAGTCGAGCACTCGCGCGTGGGTGTCGGCGAACACCCTCTCGTCCTCGACGCGCAGCCCGACCAGCGTCTGGACGTCGAAGAAGCGGCGGTAGTCGAGCTCGCGGCCGGCCAACCGCCACCAGGTCAGGCGGTAGCTCTGGCGCCCCAGCAGCCGGTCGAGCCGGTCGGGATCGCCGTTGATCTCGGCGATCTCGCGATCGATCGCCGCGGCGACCTCGGGGCGCTCGCCGGCCAGGCGCGACAGCAGGTCCGCCAGCACCTCCTTGTCGCGATGCCGGCGAGCGAGGCGGGCGACGCCGTCGCGGTCGTCCAGGGTGGCCTCGGGCAGGGCTCCCAGGGCGCCGGCGAGGAAAGCCAGCTCGGCCGAGCCGCAGCGGGCCGCGGCGGCCCGCAGCGGCTCGTCGAGCGAGCGCGGCGCGACCGGCATGCGGTGCTCGCGGTAGCTCACCTCGAAGCGGCCGCCGTCGCGGGCGAGCCGCAGCTCGCCGGCTTCGAGCACGCGGCCGAAGTGATCGGCGAGGATCGGCAGCAGCACCATGTTGCGCCACCGTTCCTCGCGCGGCTCCCAGTCGACGTCGAAATAGGCGGCGTAGCGGCTCGCCGGACCGTTCTCGAGCACGTCCCACCACCAGCGGTTGGCGGGCCCGGTGATGGCCATGTGATTGGGGACGACGTCGAGGACCTGGCCCAGGCCCTCTCCGGCCAGCGCCTGGCACAGGCGTGCGTGCCCCGCCTCGCCGCCGAGCTCGGCGCTGACCCGCGTCGGATCGACCACGTCGTAGCCGTGGGTGCTGCCCGCCGCGGCCTGCAGGTAGGGGGAGCAGTAGAGATGCGAGACGCCGAGCGCCGCGAGATAGTCCGCAATGGCCGCCGCCGCGTCGAAATCGAACTCGGCGCGCAGCTGCACGCGGTAGGTGGAGAGAACCTCGCGCGGCACGCCGCGGAGACCGATGCAAGCGGCACACCAGAGCCCGGCCGGCCGATCCCGCGTGCTAGCATCCCAGAGGTGAAAACCGCTGCAACGGGGCCGGCGTCGAGGCCGACATGAAGATAGTCATCGTGGGCGGCGGCCCCGCCGGGCTCTACCTCGCCCTGTTGCTGAGGAAGGCCGATCCGGCCCACCGCATCGCCGTGCTGGAGCGCAACGGCCCGGACGACGCCTTCGGCTGGGGAGTGGTGTTCTCGGACCAGACGCTAGGCAACTTCGCGGCGGCGGACCCCGAGACCTGCCGGGAGATCGCCGACCACTTCGCGCGCTGGGATGACATCGACGTCCACGTCAAGGGTACGGTCGTCACCTCGGGAGGCCACGGCTTCAGCGGCATCGCCCGCCGCACCCTGCTCTCCATCTTGCAGCGCCGCGCCGCCGGCCTTGGCGTCGAGCTGCACTTCCACCACGAGGTGCGCGGGCGCGAAGACCTGACCGGCCCGGACCTCGGGCTGGGCGGCAGGCCCGAGCTGGTGGTGGCGGCCGACGGCGCCAACAGCGTCCTGCGCCGCCAGCTGGCCGAGCACTTCCAGCCCGACCTCGACGTGCGCACCGCGAAGTACGTCTGGCTGGGCACCACGCGCCTGTTCGACGCCTTCACCTTCCTCTTCGTGGACCGCCCGGAGGGAATCGACGGCGTCTTCCAGGCCCACGCCTACCGCTTCGACGAGCGCCATTCGGCGTTCATCGTCGAGTGCGACCAGGCCTCCTGGCGTGCGGCCGGCTTCGACCGCCTCGACCTGGACGGCACGGTCGCCGCCTGCGAGCGGCTGTTCGCGCCTTGGCTGGAAGGCCACCCGCTGCTCGCCAACGTGCCGCCGCTGCAGCGGGCGGCGCCGTGGCTCAGCTTCACCCGGGTGCGCAACGCTCGCTGGCATCACGACAACGTGGTGCTGATCGGCGACGCCGCCCATACCGCCCACTTCTCCATCGGCTCGGGGACCAAGCTGGCCATGGAGGATGCCATCGTCCTGGCGCGGGAGCTGGCTGCGGTCGGCGCGCTCGGCCCCGGCGCGGGCGACGCCGGCGGTGCGGGCGGCGCCGGCAGGGGAGACGCCGGCAGGGGCGGCGCCGGCCGGCCGTGCCTGGCCACGGCGCTCGCCGCCTACGAGGCGGAGCGCAAGACCGAGGCGCTGCGGCTCCAGAACGCGGCGCGCAACTCGATGGAGTGGTTCGAGAACGTCCGGCGCTACATCGGCCTCGAGCCGGAGCAGTTCGCCTACAGCCTGCTCACCCGCAGCCAGCGGGTCAGCCACGAGAACCTGCGGCAGCGCGACCGTGCCTATCTGGGCGGCGTCGAGCGGTGGTTCGCGAGCCGTGCAGCCGCGCCGGCCGCGCCCGCCGCCCTGCAAGTCCCCCAGGCCCCGCCGCCCGCGGCCGCCGCGCCGGCGGCCTCATCCGCGGCCCCCGGCCCGCCGCCGCCGATGTTCACGCCGTTGCGGCTGCGCGGCCTGACGCTGGCCAACCGGGTGGTGGTGTCGCCGATGGACATGTACAGCGCTCGGGACGGCACTCCCAACGACTTCCACCTCGTCCACCTCGGCGCCCGCGCCCTGGGCGGCGCCGGCCTGGTCGTCACCGAGATGACCTGCGTGTCGCCGACCGGCCGCATCAGCCCTGGCTGCACCGGCATGTACGTCGAAGCGCACGCCGCGGCCTGGCGCCGGATCGTCGAGTTCGTGCACTCCTGGAGCCGGGCGGCGATCTGCCTGCAGCTCGGCCACTCGGGCGGCAAGGGTTCGACGCGGTTGATGTGGGAGGGGATGGACGAGCCGCTGCCCGACGGCGGCTGGGAGGTGATGGCGGCCTCGCCGGTCGCCTACCGCCAAGGCATGCAGGTGCCGCGCGAGATGAGCCGCGCCGACATGGACGAGGTGCTCGCCCAGTTCGTGCGCGCCGCCCACTGGGCGGAGGCCGCCGGCTTCGACATGCTCGAGCTGCACTGCGCCCACGGCTACCTGCTGTCGGGCTTCATCACGCCGGTGCTCAACCACCGGCGCGACGAGTACGGCGGTCCGCTCGCCAACCGCCTGCGCTACCCGCTCGCGGTATTCGCCGCGATGCGCGCGGCGTGGCCGGTCGAGCGGCCGATGTCGGTACGCATCTCGGCCACGGACTGGGTCGAGGACGGCCTCCCGGGCGAGGAGGCGGTGGCGGTGGCGGCGGCCTTTCACCGCGCCGGCGCTGACATCATCCACATCTCGACGGGCCAGACCGCGGCCGCGGCGCAGCCGGTCTACGGCCGCATGTTCCAGACGCCTTGGAGCGACCGCATCCGCAACGAGGCCGGCGTGGCGACCATCGCGGTCGGCAACATCACCGAGCCCGACCAGGTCAACTCGATCATCGCCGCCGGGCGCGCCGACCTCTGCGCGCTGGCCCGCCCGCACCTCACGGACCCGCACTGGACGCTGCGAGCCGCCGCCGAGCTGGGCTTTGCGGACCAGCCCTGGCCGGTGCAGTATCTTACGGGCAAGAGCCAGCTCGAGCGTGCCGTCGCGCTGCGGGCACGGCAGGCTGGGCAGGCCGGGCTGGCTGGGCAGGCCGGGCTGGCCGGGGTTGGTGAGCTGGCTGAGCTGGCTCAGAATGCCGAGATGCGCGGCACCAGCACCGTGTAGCCTCCGGAGGGCGAACGAATGGATGGCGTGATGCCCGGCAGCGAGGGGGGGCCCGCGGCGGGCGGCGGCGACGCGGCGATCCAGCCGCGGCACTTCGGCTGGGAGGTGGCGGACCGCGTCGCGGTGATCACCCTCGACCGCCCGGAGCGGCGCAACCCGCTGACCTTCGAGTCCTACCGCGAGCTCACCGAGACCTTCGACCTCCTGCGCCGGCCCGGCCAGGCGGCGGCGGTGCGGGCGGTGGTGCTTACCGGCGCCGGGGGCCACTTCTGCTCGGGCGGCGACGTGCACGACATCATCGGACCGCTGATCGCCTGGCGGCAGGCCGGGCGCATGGACCTGCTGCTCGACTTCACCCGCCTTACCGGCGAGCTGGTCAAGGCGATGCGCACCTGCCCGCAGCCGATCGTCGCCGCGGTCGACGGCACCTGCGCCGGCGCGGGCGCCATCCTGGCGATGGCAGCCGACCTGCGACTCGGCACCCCCCGCAGCAAGGTGGCCTTCCTGTTCACGCGGGTCGGCCTCTCCGGCGCCGACATGGGAGCCTGCGCCATCCTGCCCCGCATCGTCGGCCTGGGGCGCGCCGCCGAGCTGCTCTACACCGGCCGCGCCATCGCCGGGGAGGAGGCCGAGCGCTGGGGCTTCTACAACCGCCTGGTCGAACCGGAGGCGCTGCTGCCGGAGGCGCGGGCGCTGGCGTCGGCGCTGGCGCACGGACCGACCTTTGCCCACGCCATGACCAAGCGGGCGCTGCACCAGGAATGGAGCATGGGCCTGGCCGAGGCCATCGAGGCGGAGGCGCAGACCCAGGCCCTGTGCATGCAGACCGAGGACTTCGCCCGCGCCTACCGCGCGTTCGTCGCCGGGAGCAAGCCGGTCTTCGAGGGCAGTTGAAACCCATGGCCGACACCTCGTATCTCGGCTGGCCGTTCTTCGACGATTGGCACCGGGCGCTGGCGCGGCGGGCGGAAGACTGGTGGCGCCGTGAAGGCGCGACGCTGCCGGACCCGGAGAGCCTCGACAAGCAGGGAGTGCCGCGACAGGCGACAGGCGGAGCCGCGGCTGCGGCCGAGCACAGGGGCGACGCCTGGGCGGCCAGCCGCGAGATCGTGCGGCGGCTGGGCGATGCCGGCTGGCTGCGCTACGTGGTGCCGGCCGCGCATGCCTCCTACGAGGCGTATGCCCCCGAGGCCGGGCTCACCGCGCCGCCGCGCCATCCCGACCGCCCGGCGGACGGCGGCGGCCTCGACGTGCGCACCCTCTGCCTGCTGCGGGAGACCTTCGCCCGCGGCTCGGCGCTGGCCGATTTCGCCTTCGCCCTGCAAGGCCTGGGCAGCGGGCCGCTGTCGCTGTTCGGGACGGAGGCGCAGAGACGCGAGTACCTGCCGCGGGTCGCCGCCGGGCAGGCCATCGCCGCCTTCGCGCTCTCGGAGGCGGAGGCCGGCTCGGACGTCGCCGCCATGCGCACCACCGCGCACCGCGACGGCGGCGACTTCGTCCTGGACGGCCGGAAGAGCTGGATCTCGAACGCCGGCATCGCCGACTTCTACGTGGTCTTCTGCCGGCTGCCCGAGGGCGGCGACCGTTCCTATGCCGCCTTCGTGGTGGACGCGGACCGTCCCGGGCTGCGCACGGTCGAGCGCTGCGACGTCACCGCGCCGCATCCGCTCGGGACCCTGGAGCTCGCGGGCTGCCGGGTGCCCGGCGGCGCGCTGATCGGCGAGGCCGGCCGTGGCCTGCGGGTGGCGCTCGCCACTCTCGACGTCTTTCGTCCCACCGTCGGGGCCGCGGCGCTCGGTCTGGCGCGACGCGCCCTCGACGAAGCGCTCGCTCACGTCGCGCACCGCGAGGTGTTCGGTCAGCTGCTCGCCGGCCATCAGCTCACCCAGGCGAAGCTCGCCGACATGGCGACGGCGGTGGACGCCAGCGCGCTGCTGGTCTACCGTGCCGCCTGGGCGCGCGACCGGGGCGGCGCGTCGCGGGTCACCCGCGAAGCGGCGATGGCCAAGCTCTTCGCCACCGAAGCCGCGCAACGCGTCGTCGACGACGCCGTACAGCTGCTCGGCGCGCGCGGCGTCCTCGCCGGCGCGCCGGTCGAGCGGCTCTACCGCGAGGTGCGCGCGTTGCGCATCTACGAGGGCACGAGCGAGATCCAGCGGCTGGTGATCGCCGGCCAGGTGCTGGCGGCGGCCGCGGCCGGCACGCATCCCGTCGCCGCCCCGGCTACCCTCCATGAGGCCGCTGAGGCCGCCGAGGCCGCGGCGGCCGCCGCGGTGCTCGAAGGCGGCCGCGCGGAGAGCTGAGACGATGGCGGAGCCGCCTGCGAAGTTTTCTCCCGGTCCGGCGCCGGCCGCCGCCGCGGCACCCGGCGAGGGCGCGCCCAGCGCCCATCGTGACCTGTTCTGCCGCGAAGCGCTGCCGCCCCGCGAGCTGTGGCCGCGGATGGCCTACGATGCGCTGCCCGAGCTTGCCTATCCGGCGCGGCTCAATTGCGCCGCCGAGATCCTGGATCGCCGCGTCGCCGAGGGCGACGGGGAGCGCATCGCCATCCACTACCCGGGTGGACGCTGGACCTACCGCCAGCTGCTGGCGACCGCCAACCGCGTCGCCCACGCGCTGGTCGAGGATCTCGGGGTGGTGCCGGGCAACCGCGTGCTGCTGCGGGGCCCCAACACGCCGCAGCTTGCGGCCTGCTGGTTCGCGGTGCTCAAGGCGGGCGGCGTGGCGGTCACCACCATGCCGCTGCTGCGCGTGCGCGAGCTCACCTACATCGCCGACAAGGCGCGCATCCGGCTGGCGCTGACCGACGCGCGCGTGGCCGGCGACTGCGAGCAGGCGCTGCGTCAGACGGCGGCGGGCGAGCCGCGGGCAGGCGCGCGCGTGGCGAAGTTCCTGGCGGACGGCGCGGGCAGCGCAGTGCTGGCAGAGAGCAGCGCGGGCGGGGCCGCGGCGGGCGTTCCCTTAGCGGACCTCGAGCAGCTGGCCCGCGACAAGCCGGAGGAGTTTCCCAACTGCGACACCGCCGCCAGCGACGTCGCCTTCATCGCCTTCACCTCCGGCACGACCGGCCAGGGCAAGGGCACCATGCACTTTCATCGCGACGTGATGGCGGCGAGCGATTGCTTCCCGGGCCACGTGCTGAAGGCGCGGCGCGACGACGTCTTCTGCGGCTCGCCGCCGCTCGCCTTCACCTACGGCCTGGGCGGCCTGCTGCTGTTTCCAATGCGCATCGGCGCGTCCACCCTGCTGCTCGAGCAGGCGACGCCGCCGCATCTCTTACAGGGCATCCAGGACCATCGCGCCACGGTCTGCTTCACCGCCCCAACCGCCTACCGCGCGATGGGCGGCATGCTCGGACGCTACGACGTCTCGAGCCTGCGCCAGTGCGTCTCGGCCGGCGAGACGCTGCCGCTGGCGACCTTCGAGGCCTGGCACCGCGCCACCGGCATCAAGATCATCGACGGCATCGGCTCGACCGAGCTGCTGCACATGTTCATCAGCTCGGCCGGCGACGAGATCCGTCCCGGCGCCACCGGCAAGGTCGTGCCCGGGTATGAGGCCAAGGTGGTGGACGAGGGCGGCAGGCAGGTGCCGCCGGGCACGATCGGCCGTCTGGCGGTGCGGGGACCGACAGGTTGCCGCTACCTCGACAACGTCGATCGCCAGAAGGCCTACGTCCAGGACGGCTGGAACTTCACCGGCGATTCCTACGTCGAGGACGCGGACGGGTACTTCTGGTATCAGGCGCGCACCGACGACATGATCATCTCCGCCGGCAACAACATCTCGGGCCCCGAGGTCGAGGCGGTGCTGCTCGAGCACCCCAAGGTGCAGGAGTGCGGCGTGGTCGGCATGCCGGACGCCGAGCGCGGCCAGGCGGTGACCGCCTTCGTGGTGCTGGCGCCGGCAGCCGAGCCCAGCCCCGTCACCGCCAAGGAGCTGCAGGAGTTCGTCAAGGCCGAGATCGCGCCCTACAAGTACCCGCGCCGGATCGAGTTCCGCGACTCCCTGCCGCGCACCGAGACCGGCAAGCTGCAGCGCTACAAGCTGCGGGACGGGACGTGGTGAGCGACGAGGTGCCGGGCGGAAGAGGAGCCCGGCCGCCATCCGTGGCCACAACAGATCGCGGCGGGGCTGGCGCCGGCGGCCCGCTCGAAACCATCCAGCCCGAGGGCTGGCAGGCGCCCAAGGGCTACGCCAACGCGGTCGCCGGGCGAGGCCGCCTGGTCTTCGTAGCCGGCCAGGTCGGCTGGGACCCGCAGACCGGCACCTTTGCGGGCGACGACATGGCCGCGCAGGCCGCACAGGCCCTGGCCAACGTTGCTGCCGTGCTGCGCGCCGCCGGCGCCGAGCCCCGCCACGTCGCGCGCCTGACCTGGTACGTGACCGACCGAGCGGAGTACCAGGCCGCCAGGCAGGCCATCGGCACCGCCTACCGCGCAGTGATGGGCCGCCACTATCCCGCCATGTCGCTGCTGGTGGTCCACTCCCTGCTCGAGGAGCGTGCCAAGGTCGAGATCGAGGCCACGGCTCTCATCCCCGATCGCGGCGTCAAGCGCCGGACATCCACACAGCTCGGATAATCCAGCTTTACAGGCTAGATTATCCAGCTCTCGAGGCACCGGCTGTACGGGGATACGGCGAGATGTTGGGATAGGGACCAAAATGGGCTCGGGCGGTGTTGCATACGATCCCGCCGAACGGAGGCCGATGAAGGACACCCACGACACTTATTCGATACTGTTCCACGTCCGGCGCATCACCACCGAGGACGCGTATGTGTCCGTTCCCGTGACGTCGGACCTGATGCGGCCCGAACCGATGCCTGACGGGACGCTCAGACTGAACATGGACGCCGTGGCAGCCGCGGCCCTGCGGATCAGCCGAGACTCGCGCGTCGAGTGGCGCGTCGAAAGCAACGAGACGCAGCTGCACCCGGTTCAGCAGCCCAAACCGGAAGACCGGACCACCTTCGATCCTTTCTATTTCCAGGACGAGCAGCCCGAGCCCAATTAAAATAAATTAGTTCCCCCGCACCTCCAGAGAAAGGCGAGACCCGGGCCGCCGATGGCGGCCCGGGCCCGCGCTGCCCATTTTCGCCGGCTGCTCCGCTTGCCTGTAATCTCGCCAGGCGCTAGATTTCCTGGCCCGCCTCGAGCTTTTCGATGATTTTCTTCAGGTTCTCGCGGTTGCCCGCGTCGGGGGCTTGCTTCAAGGCCAGCTTGGCGTGCTCGAGCGCCTCCTTGCGCTGGCCCAGGGCGGCATAGCCGCGGGCGAGGCCGACGTGGACGGGCCAGACACCGGGGTGCAGCTTGGCGTTGAGCTGGAAGACTTCCATGGCCTCGGCCGTCTTCTTCTGGGCGAGCAGCTGGCGGCCGTATTGGTGCAGGTCGATGGGCCCGGCGCTCGGATCGTGGAGGGCCCGGGTGCGCGTCTTCTTGCCCTCCGCGCCCAGGTTGTTGGCCTCCTGCAGATCGGCCAAGGTGCTGAGCGTGGCGAAGTTCACCTGACCGTTCGCCGTCGCATCCACCGCCTTCTCGGCCCAGCGCAGACCCTCGTCGAGGTGGGTCTTGGCCGTCAGGCAGTAGTTGGCGGCGGTGTTCCATCCCACCCAGGTGAAGCCGGCGCTCGAGCGCAGCTCGTGGCGCATGTTCTCGACGTAGAGATCCTTCGCGTTGTCGACCGTGATGTCGAGCGGCAGCTCGAGCTCCTCCCAGCTCAGCACCGCCGTCGCCCGGTCGAGCTTGCGGTCGCGGAACCAGTAGGTCAGGTCCTCGTGGTAGTCGCTCTTGGTGGGCTTCGCCTTGACCCGCAGGGCATCCTCCTTGGCGTCGTAGAAGAAGCTCCCCCAGGAGGTCGAGTTCTTCGAGAAGACGACCGTCCACTCCTCGCGGTCGGGGATGAAGTGCAGGCCGTAGGAGCCGGCAGGCAGCGACTGGCCCTGCACCTTGATGTCATTCGTGGTGGTGAAGACCGTGTTCTCGTTGGCGCCGCCTCGCCACGGGCACTGGTCGCCGCAGGTGCCGAAGCCCAGGTTGACCATGCCGTAAGGCACCAGCCCTCCCCAGATCTTCCCCCGCCGGTCCTCGCCGGCGGGACTGTGGACGTGCGGGCTGCTGTAGTCGATCGTCACCCGGACCAGGCCGATACCCTGGGTGACCGTCGCCCGCTGGTTGCCGCCCGAGGGCGGCACGGTGAGGCCGGCGACCTGGGCCGCGGCGGACCCGCTGACCAAAAGCGACAGCACCGCTGCCGCCGTGGCTGACCCGAGCATTGCCCGGAGAGCCTTGAATCGATGTGGTTTCCTGACCATTGGACCTCCCTGGTGGCGGGCGCCGCAAGCACCCCTCGGACCCCCGCGGCCGCGAGAAATGAACTGCGGAACCCCTTCCCGGTACATACGGGCAGGCGAGCCAAAGGTTCGCCCCGTCAGGGGGGATGAGCATGCCGTCATCACGAACTTACTTGAAGATTACCGAGAAGCCGGTGGCCCGCCTGCATCGGCCGCCAATCCATCCGGGAGAGGTCCTGCGCGACGACGTCCTGCCGGCGCTGGAGGTGACGGTGAGCGAGGCTGCCCGACAGCTGCGGGTCACCCGCCAGACCTTGCACCGGATCCTGTCCGGGCGGTCGGGCATCAGCCCGGAGATGGCAGTGCGCCTCGGCAAGTTCTGCGGCAACGGCGCCGCCGTGTGGCTGAGCATGCAGCATGCTTACGACCTCTGGCATGCAGAGCGCCGCCTGCACGACGAGCTGAGGAAGATCCCGGGCCACGCGCTCCGGTAGCGGAAAGGCAGATGACCGCGCGGCCGGCGAGGTGCCGGCCCCCATCCGCCGGGCTCACCGGAAGCCAAGGCCATCGCCGCGCCCGCGGGCTGAGGTGTGCCTGCCGCCGACGGCGGCCGGCTCCAGAGTAGTTCCAAGTGAGGCTGCGGCGGCTCAACGGAAGGCGGCGGCGTGCTGCTTTGCCCATTGCTCGAAGGTCCGGGGCGGTCGGCCAAGGATCTCCTCCACTGTCGGCAGGACCGATGAGTCGTCGAACTCGCCTGCGGAAAAGAAGCGGAAAAAGGCGTCAACGAAATCTGCCGGCATGGATTGGCCCATCTCGGCCCTGGCTTCCGCATCGGACTGCCCTGAGAAGCGCAGCTCTCTGCCGAGCACCGAAGCCAACACACGGACCTGATCGGCCGGCAGCAGCGCCTTCGGACCCGTCAAGAGATAGCTCCTGCCGTCGTGTCCCTCGGAGGTCAGCACCGTGGCGGCGACCGCCGCCAGGTCATGGGGATCGATGGCGGCGATCGGCGCGCCGGCAAAGGGGCCGCGAACCACGTCGCCGGCGCGGATTTGCGGCGCCCATCGCAGCGCGTTGGACATGAAGCCGCCTGGCCGCAGGATGGCCCACGATACCCCGGACGATTGCACCGCGGCTTCCGAAACCATGAACATGTTGACGATGGCGTTGCCCGGATTCCCTCCCACGATCGAGCGGGAGGACAGGAGCACGACCTGCTGCACGCCGGCGCGGTGGATCTCCGCCAGGACCCCGGCCATGTCCTTATATCCAGCGAGCAAGAACACGCCGTGGACGCCGGCCAGGGCGGCGGACAGCGAAGCCGGCCGGTCGAGATCGCCGGCGATCGTCTCCACACTCGCCGGCAGCGAGCTGGGGCCTTGCTTGCGGACCAGCGCGCGCACATGCTGGCCGGCGTCGGCCAGCCGCCTGGCCAGCTCCTGCCCGACGTTGCCGGTGGCACCGGTCACCAGGATCATGACAACGGCTCCTTGACGACTTGCACGGAGATGGTGCGCGAGCCGAACAGCACCTGGTGGCCCCCATCCGCCCAGCGAAGGCCCAGCGCACGCCCCATGTTTCCGGTGCCGACGATGCCGATCTTCATGGAACCCTCCGCCGCTGGTCGGTCACCGGCCGCGCCCGCGCCTCGTAGAGGTCGCGGCCGTTGCCGGCCGCCGGGTCGTTGCTGCGCGCCCAGGCCAGGCGGCGCAGGAGAGCGCGCTCGCATTCGCCGCCGAACAGGTCGTCGGCAAGCTGCGCCGCCCTGCCGGCATAGCGCAGCACCTGCACCGCCTCGAGGCCGGCGAGGTCGTCGAAGAACCAGCCGCAGCTCGTGTACATGAGCATGGCGCAGCGCTGCATCTCGAGGAGGCGCAGCGCCAGGGCGCGCCGCTCGCCGGCGGGGACCCCGCCAGCGCCGCGCGCCGCCGGCGAGCGACGCGCCTGGCGCTCAAAAAAGGCGTCGGCGGCGGCGGGCGAGGGGTCCAGCACCAGCTCGATCGAGTCGTCCCGCGCCTGCCACGGCGAGGCGAAGATCTCGCCGGCCGCCCGCTCGTAGAGCGGCGCCAGCTCGTCACGCAGCGCGTCCAGCGCCTGGCGCAGCGGCGCCCGCCAACCCTGGTTCCATCGCGGATCGCCGCCGCCGATGCGGCAGCCGCAGTCCTCGCGCCAGCGGTCGACCCCGTGGACGCAGCTCCACGACGTGTTCTCGACGATCTCGACCTCCTCGGCCGGCGGGTGGGACGCCAGGTACTCGCCGTAGTTGGTGAGCTTCGCCCAGCCGTTCGACTCGATCTGGTGCAGGGCGTAGCCGAGCGCCATCTCGCCGTGACGATGGTGATGGCCGTAGGTCTCGCCGTCGGTGGCGATGTGGATCAGCGAGTCGGCGCCGCCGTTGTGCGGCGCGCCGCCGAGCAGGCGGCCGGCGAAGCGGTCGCCGCTCTCGAGCAGCCCCTCGAAGGCGACGGCGCGGGCGATCGGCCCGTCGTAGAAGAAGACCGCGATCCGGCGTCCCGACGGCAGCACGACCGCGTAGGGCCGCGAGGTGTCGACGACGCCGCCCGCGACGCTGCGCCAGCCGGCCGCCTCCCGGCCGGCGGCAGGCAGCGGCCGCACCCGCCGCGCCTGGTGCGGCTCGAGGATGGTGAAGCGCACGCCGTGGCCGGCCAGCAGCTCCAGGCTCTCGAGGTCGACCGCGGTCTCGGGGAGCCACATGCCGGCGGCGGGCCGGCCGAAGCGGTGCTCGAAGTCCCGCAGCCCCCAGACGATCTGCGTCTGCTTGTCGCGGCGGCTGGCGAGCGGCATGATGACGTGGTTGTAGGCTTGGGCCAGCGCCGAGCCATGCCCGGAGAAGCGCTCGCGGCTCTCGCGGTCGGCCGCCAGCACGGCGGCGTAGACGTCCGGCTGCTGCGTTTGCAGCCAGGCGAGCAGCGTCGGACCGAAGTCGAAGCTCATGCGGGCGTAGTTGTTGACGATGCAGGCGACCCCTCCGTCGCCGTCCAGGATGCGCGCGGCGGCGTTGGGCGCGTAGCACTCGGCGGCGATGCGCGCGTTCCAGTCGCGGTAGGGATGCGCCGACGGCTGCGGCTCGATGGTCCCCGACCAGGGGTCCTCGCGCGGCGGCTGATAGAAATGGCCGTGGACGCAGAGCCAGCGCGCCATCAAGCGCGAGGCTCCGTGGCTTCAGCCGTCGTGGCCGCAGCGGCAGGGGCCGCCGCCTCCTCGTTCGCCGCCGCGGCGTCCTGCCGCGGCACCGCGGCCGCCGCGGCGCCAGTGGTCGCGAGGAACAGCGCCGCCAGGGGCGGCAGGGTCAGCGCCAGCGAATGGCTGCGCCCGTGCAGCGGCAACGGCGAGGCCTCGACGCCGCCCATGTTGCCCACGCCGCCGCCGCCGTAGTCGCGAGCGTCGCTGTTGAGCGCCTCGCGCCAGGTGCCGCCGCCCGGCACGCCGATGCGGTAATTGCTGCGCGGCACCGGCGTGAAGTTGAAGACCGCCACGACCGGCGCCGATCCCGCCTCGCCCTGGCGCACGAACGACAGCACGCTGTTCTCGGCGTCGGTGCCGTCGATCCAGTGGAACCCCCCGGGAGCGCAGTCGAGCTGGTGCATCGACGGCTGCTCGCGATAGAAGCGGTTCAGGTCCTCGAGCCAGCGGCCGATCGCCGCATGATCGGGGTCCGCGCGCAGGTGCCAGTCGAGGCTCGACTCGTGGTCCCACTCCCGCTCCTGGGCGAGCTCGCCGCCCATGAACAGCAGCTTCTTGCCCGGCTGCCCGAACATCCAGGCATAGAGCAGGCGCAGGTTGGCGAACCGCTGCCAGCGATCGCCGGGCATCTTGGCGAGCAGCGACCCCTTGCCATAGACCACCTCGTCGTGCGACAGCGGCAGCACGAAGTTCTCGGTCCAGGCATAGATGCCGCGGAAGGTCAGCTCGTTCTGGTGGAAGCGGCGGTAGATCGGGTCCTGGGCGAGGTAGGACAGCGTGTCGTGCATCCAGCCCATGTCCCACTTGAAGCCGAAGCCGAGCCCGCCCAGGTAGAGCGGCCGCGACACCATCGGCCAGGCCGTCGATTCCTCGGCCACCGTCTGCACGTCGGGAAAGTCGCGGTACACCGCGGCGTTCAGGTCGCGCAGGAACTCGATCGCTTCGAGGTTCTCGCGCCCACCGAAGGCGTTCGGCAGCCACTGCCCGGCCTGGCGCGAGTAGTCGAGGTACAGCATCGAGGCGACGGCGTCGAGCCGCAGACCGTCGGCATGATAGCGGTCGAGCCAGAACCGCGCGCTGCTGATCAGGAAGCTGCGCACCTCGCGCCGACTGTAGTTGAAGATCAGGCTGCCCCAGTCCGGTTGGAAGCCCTTGCGCGGATCGGCATGCTCGTAGAGGTGCGTGCCGTCGAAGAAGGCCAGGGCGTGCTCGTCGCTCGGGAAGTGTGACGGCACCCAGTCGAGGATGACGCCGATGCCGCGCTGGTGCAGGTGATCGATCAAATACATCAGGTCCTGCGGCGTGCCGTAGCGGCTGGTGGGTGCGAAAAAGCCGGTGACCTGGTACCCCCACGAGCCGTAGAAAGGGTGCTCCATGATCGGCATCAGCTCGACGTGGGTGAAGCCCATGCGGGCGACGTGATCGGCAAGCAGCGGCGCCGCCTCACGGTAGCTCAACGAGCGGTTGCCGTCCTCCGGCACGCGCCGCCAGGAGCCCAGGTGCACCTCGTAGATCGACATCGGCGCACCGAGCGCCTGGCGAGCGCCGCGCTCCGCCATCCACGACTCGTCGCCCCATTGATAGTCCAGCTCCCAGACGATCGACGCCTGGTGCGGCGGCGTCTCGGCGTGGAAGGCGAGCGGATCGGCCTTGTCGACGCGGTAGCCGCGGTACTGCGAGGCGATGTGGTACTTGTAGTGCGCGCCCGGGCCGACGCCCGGCACGAACCCATCCCAGACCCCCGAGCCGCCGCGCACCGCCAGCGGGTGAGCGCCCCGGTCCCAGCCGTTCCAGTCGCCGATCACCGCCACGTAGCGCGCGTTGGGCGCCCACACGGCGAAGCGCGTGCCGACGAGGCGGCGCTCGTCACCGGCGCCGGCAAAGACCGGGTGAGCGCCGAGGTGCCGGTACAGGCTTGCCTGGGTGCCCTCGTTGAACAGATAGAGATCCGCGGCGCTGATCACCGGGATCGCCGGGATCACGGTAGTGGCCGGGACCGCCGGGCCGGCCGCAGCCTTGCCTGCTTCCGGGTTCGCCGGGTCCGCCTGGCCTGGCGGCTCTTGATCGCTCACGCTGCCCCCTTGCTGTCGTCCTTGCAGTCGTCCTTGCTTTCGTCTTGGCTGTCGTCTTGGCTGTTATCCACGATCGCCGCCGTCACGGTCGCCTGCTGCCGCGCCGCAGCTGATCGATGCGCCCGAGCATCTCCGCCACCTCCGGGCGCCGCGTCATCTCCTCGAACGTCAACCGGGCCTTGCGCCGCCAGTTGGGCCGCTGGTCGCCCCGGGTGCCGGGCACGTTCTGCGGTTCGGTTTCCTGCCACAGGTCCTCCAGGTTCACCAACACCATCCGCGCCGGCCCGGCCGCCAGGTGCTCGAGGCAGGCGCGGAGCACCAGCGGGAAGGGATCGCTGCGGCCGTCCCAGGCGCTCGGCTGGTGCGCCAGGACCGAGCCGACCAGCTGCTGGAGCTGCGCCGCGCGCCGCTGGCGCTCCTCGCGCGCCTGGCGCTCGTCGAGAAAGCCGAGCGCCTGCAGGTCGTCGACGTCGCGCCCTTCCCAGAAGCCGCGGAAGGTCGGCATGTCGTGGGTGTTGAGGCCGGCGACCGAGGCCGGCGGCGGCTCGCGCTGCAGGCCGCCGCCGCCCGGCGCCAGCTCGTATTGCATGACGTACATGCCCAGGACACCATGGCGGGCCATCGACTCGTTCACCTCCGGCGGCACGGTGCCGAGGTTCTCGCCGACGATCATCGCACGGTGGCGGTGCGACTCGAGCGACAGCACCGCGTAGAGCTCCTCGTGCGGGTAGCGGACGTAGACGCCGGCCTCCGGCCCGAGTCCCCGCGGCACCCAGAACAGGCGGTGCAGCTGCATGACGTGGTCCAGGCGCAGCGCCTCGGCATGGCGCAGGTGATGGCGCAGCACGGCGATCAGGTAGTCGTATCCGCGCTCGCGCAGGCGCTCCGGACGCAGCGGCGGGAAGCCCCAGTCCTGCCCCTTGGTGAAGAAGGCGTCCGGCGGCGCGCCGGCCGAGGCCCCGGCGGCGAAGACGTCGCGCATGCGCCAGACGTCGTAGCCGCTGCCGTGCACGCCCACCGGCATGTCGAGGTACAAACCCGCGGACCCGGGCTGCGCGGCGGGCTCGAGGCTCCGGCGGCGGCCCTGGCCGGCCGCCTCGGCCAGCTGCTGCTCCATCGCCCACTGTGCCCACAGGTGGTAGCGGAAGTCTTCCTCGTCGTAGTCCGCCGGCGCCAGGTTGCCATCGCGCAACCGTTCCGGCCAGTCCTGCCAGCTCTCGCCGCGGCGGTCGCCGACGGCGCGGAACGCGGCGTAGTCGGCGAGCTCCGGGCGCGCGGCGAGGCAACGCTCGAGGTCCTGGCGGCGCGGCCCGGCGTTGGCGAACGACCAGGCCACCATCTCTTCGAGCACCCGCCGCTTGAGGGTCGCGAGCCGGGCGTAATCGACCAGCGGCAGCTCGGCGAGCGCCCGCATCTCGGCCGCGAGCTCGGTCGATTCGAGCAGCCGTCTCGCGGCCGGGCAAAGCGCCGCCTCCGGCAGCTGCCGCGGGTCGAGATAGGTCTCGTTCCAGAACAGGCGCGACGCCGGGGCGTACGGGCTGGGCTCGAACGGCACGTCGAGGAAGGTGGCGAGGAGAGGCAGGCTGGCGACGACGTCGCCGCCCAGCGCCCCCGTCCACGCCGCCAGCGCCCGGAGATCGGTGAGGTCGCCGGCCCCCCAGGAGCGCGCCGTACGCAGCGCGTAGAGCGGCAGGAACACACCCCACAGCGGTCCGCCGTCGGCGCCGAAGGCGCGCACCGGCGCCGCGATCACCAGCGCCCGCGCGGCACGCCCGCCGAGCTTGACCTCGAGGTGGTGATAGCCGGGCGGCAGCGCCTCCGGCAGCGCCAGCCGGCGGCGCGACGGCGCGGTCGCCGGCAGGCTGTCGACGTCCCAGGTCCAGGCGCGGCGCTCGCCGTTCTCGAGGTCCAGATGGCAGGCGAGGGCGCCGCCGGGGGCGGCCGGCGGCAGGCGCAGCTCGATCGCCGTCAGGCGCCCGTCCCACGCCACCAGCACCGGCTCGATCAGCTGCGCGGCGAGCTCGGCATGGCGCGCCGCCAGCGCCTCGGCGACGTCGTCCATGCCCTCGAGCGGCCCCGCCAGAGCGGACGCCGCCGCGAACAGCGACTCCTCCGACGCCGCGACCCGCCTGCCGAGCATGTCGTAGTAGGCGGGCTCGACGCCATGCAACATGGCGAGCTCCTGAAGCTGCCCGCGCTCACGCTCGCGCTGCGCGCTGCTCACCGGCCGGAGCCCTCGGTGCCACCGGGAGCCGCTCCGGGCGAAGGCGGCGAGGTCGCGGCCTCCGGCGCCGTCAGCCCGAGGATCTGGCGGATGCCGGCCAGCGGGATGCGCACCCAGGACGGACGGTTGTTCAGCTCGTAGGCCAGCTCGTAGATCGCCTTCTCCAGGACGTAGGCGTCGAGCAGCGTGGACTGCTCGGAGCGCTGGGCCGGCACGAAGGCGGCGGTGGCCGTGCGCTCCAGGTAGGCGCCGAGGAAGGCCGCCGCGACCCAGCGCTCCCAGAACAGCGCCCAGCTCTCGAACACCGGCAGCTCCGGCGCCGGGATGATGCCGGTCGCCGATTCCTCGAACAACCTGGCGTAGGCGGCGTACTGGAACGAGCGCAGCATGCCGGCGACGTCGCGCAGCGGCGAGCGCTTGAGCCGCCGCTCGGAGAGCGGGCGCGCCGGCTCGCCTTCGAAGTCGAGGATCACGAAGTCCTTGCCGGTGTAGAGCACCTGCCCAAGGTGATAGTCGCCGTGGGTGCGGATGCGGGTCGCCGTGACCTTGGGGCCGAGCAGCAGCGCGAAGCGCTCGCGCACCAGGCCCTGGGCGGCCAGCACCTCCTCGGCGGCGGCGCGCGCGTCGGGCGCCAGGTCGGCCAGCCGCTGGCGGAGCAGCGCGAAGGCGCGGCCGGAGCTGGTGCGCATCGACTCGTAGAGCGAGCGCTGGTGCAGGGTCGAGAACGGCTCCGGCGCGAAGGCCGGCAGCTCGGGCGGCGCCGAGGCGAGCGCGACGTGCAGCTCGGCGGTGCGCTCGCCGAGCAGGCGCGCCGAGGCCAGATAGGTGCCGATGCGCTCGTAGAGATCGGGCGGCGGCACGGCGCCGCCCGCCGCGGCCGCCAGCTCGAGCAGCGGCTGCGCCGGCACCGCCGCCGGAGCGAAATCGCTTCTCCCCCAGCCGGTGCGGACCCGCTCGAAGTAGCGCCCCAGGGCATCGCGGGTGTAGCTCCAGGCGTCGCCTTCGTTGGCGACGAAGCCCTGCAGCACTCCCAGGGTGGCCGGCTCGCGGCCGCGGCCCTCGTTGCGGAGATCGCGAAGATCCAGGCCTCCGCCAACCGGCGGCATGTGGCGGAAGGTGGTCGAGCGGGTCAGGAAGCGGCCGATCTCGAGGTCGGGATTGATGCCCGGCTCGAGCTTGCGGAACAGCTTGAGCACCAGCCGGTGGCCGAAGCGGATGGAAGTGTTGCTCTGCTCGACGCCGAGCGGCCGCGGCTCGAGGTCCTGGGAGCCGGCCGACGGATCGGCACCCGCCAGCTCGGCGAAGGCGGGATCGGTCCATGCCGCCACCTCGTGCGCCGGGCCGCGGAAGCGGCGGCCCTCTGCCATCGCCGCCAGCAGGGCGCGGCCGAAGGCGGCATCCTCGAAGACGTCGTAGAGCACGCCCGTGCCGGCGGCGGTGGCGCTCTCGATGCGCGCCACGATGCGTCGCGGCTCGATGCGCTTCTCGTCGGCAGCGCTGTCTGGAGCCAGTGGCGCCGGGGGAGCCAGTGGCGCAGGGGAAGCCAGGGGCGCAGTGGAAGCCTGGGGCGCCAGGGCCGCCAGGGGCGCACTGGGCGCAAAGGCGACCGGCAGGGCGTAGCGCTCGGCCTCGCCCTGCTCGTAGGCGACGTCGAGCAGCAGCAACCATCCTCCGGAGCCGCCGGTGCCGGCGACGTCGCCGCCGTCCAGGGGGATGGCCTCGGCCAGGGTCACCGTACGTAGCGCGCGCGCCTTGGCCGCGAACCAGCGGAAGGCAGGCAGGCGGGCGGCGAGCGCCGCCTCGAATGCCGCCTTGGCAGGAGCGCTGAAGCACCGCTGCCAGCTCGCGGCGTCGCCAGCCTCGTCGACGCTCCCGTTGGTCATGGCCCCCGCGTCGCCGGCCCTGCCGCCTTCTTGAGCGTATCCGCCGCCGCCACCACCGCCGCCGCCGGCCAGCGTCACCACCGGCACCTCGACCGTTTGCCCGTCGCCCCGCGCCGCGCCGGGGCGCGTCCAGGCGCGGCGCGCCGGCTGACGCTCGAGCGCGAACCAGTAGAAAGAGTGCGGCCCGAGAGTGAGCGGGTAGCGCCGGTCGGCGGCGACCCGCGGGAACTCGGTGCCGCCGAACAGCTCGACCGGGGTGGTGCCGGCGTGCTCCGCGAGGTCGAGCTCGACCGGCTGCACGAAGCGCGACAGGTTGGCCGCCACCAGCAGCGTCTCGTTCTCGTGGCGGCGCAGGAAGACCAGGACGTGGTGGTTGTCCGGGTAGAGGAATTCCAGGCTGCCGCGGCTGAAGGCGCGGTGACGGTTGCGCAGCGCGATCAGCCGCCGCGTCCACCACAGCAGCGAATGCGGGTTGGCCTGCTGGGTCTCGACGTTGATCGCCTGGTAGTGGAAGTCGGGATCGGTGATCACCGGCAGGTAGAGCCGCTGCGGGTTGGCGGTCGAAAAGCCGGCGTTGCGGTCGCCGTTCCATTGCATCGGCGTGCGCACGCCGTTGCGGTCGCCGATGTAGATGTTGTCGCCCATGCCGATCTCGTCGCCGTAGTAGAGCACCGGCGCTCCCGGCAGCGAGAACAGCAGGCTGTTCATCAGCTCGATGCGGCGCCGGTCCTTGCCCATCAAGGGGGCCAGGCGGCGCCGGATGCCGACGTTGATGCGCGCCTGCGCGTCCTGGGCGTAGACGCGGTACATGTAGTCGCGGTCCTCGTCGGTGACCATCTCGAGCGTCAGCTCGTCGTGATTGCGCAGGAAGGTCGCCCACTGGCAGCTGGCGGGGATCGGCGGCGTCTGCTCGAGGATGTCGACCACCGGGTAGCGATCTTCCAGACGGATCGACATGTAAAGGCGCGGCATCACCGGGAAATGGAAGGCCATGTGGCATTCGCCGGCGCCGTGGTCGGGGTCGCCGAAGTAGGCGATCGAGTCCTCGGGCCACTGGTTTGCCTCGGCCAGCAGCATGCGGTTCTGGTAGCGGGCGTCGACGTGGGCGCGCAGCTGGCGCAGGAAGACATGGGTCTCGGGCAGGTTCTCGCAGTTGGTGCCCTCGCGCTCGTACAGGTAGGGCACGGCATCCAGGCGCAGGCCGTCCACTCCCATGTCCATCCAGAAGTCGAGCGCCGCTAGTAGCGCCGCGTGCACCTCGGGGTGGTCGAAGTTGAGGTCGGGCTGGTGCGAGAAGAAGCGGTGCCAGTAGTAGGCCTTGGCGACCGGGTCCCAGGTCCAGTTGGAGGTTTCGGTGTCGGTAAAGATGATGCGCGCGTCGGCGTAGCGGTCGGGCGTGTCGCTCCACACGTAGAAGTCGCGCTCCGGCGTGCCGGGCGCGGCGCGGCGGGCGCGCTCGAACCAGGGGTGACGGTCGGAGGTGTGATTGATCACCAGCTCGGTGATCACCTTGAGGCCGCGGCGGTGCGCCTCGTCGAGGAAGGCCTGAAAGTCCTCGAGCGTGCCGTAGGCGGGATGGACGCTGGTGTAGTCGGCGATGTCGTAACCGTCGTCGCGCCACGGCGACGGATAGAAAGGCAGCAGCCAGATGGCGGTGACGCCCAGGTCGCGCAGGTAGTCGAGCTTGCCGGTCAGGCCGCGGAAGTCCCCCATGCCGTCGCCGTCGGAGTCGGCGAAGGCGCGCACGTGCACCTCGTAGAGGACCGCATCCTTGTACCACAGCGGGTCGTCGCCGCCGCCGCGCCGTTGGGGCTCGCCATCTCGGCTCATCGCATCTCCGCCTGCCGAACGCTACTGGAAATAGTCGAAGTCCTGCTCGGAGCGCACCCGGCGCCGGAGGCGGAACAGGTGCGCCGGCGTCTGCTGGGGATCGAGCTGCACGAAGTTGCGCGCCCCGTTCCACAGGTAGCGCGCGCCGGTCAGCAGGTCGTGCGCCTGGAACGGCCGCCCGCTCTCGAGGCCGAGCGCCGCCAGGTCCAGCTCCAGCCAGCCCGACTGCACGTGGTGCGGATCGAGGTTGACCACCGCGACGATGATGTTGTCGGCAGCCTCGGCCGACTTGCTGTAGCACAGCAGCTGCTCGTTGTCGGTGGGATGGAAGCGCAGGCCGGCCGAGGTGTGCAGCGCCGGGTTCTCGCGGCGCACGCGGTTGACGAGAGCGATCAGGTCGCGCAGGCTGTGCGGCGCCGCGAGGTCCCAGTGCCGCAGCTGGTACTTTTCCGAGTCGAGGTACTCCTCGCTGCCGCGCTCCCGCGCCCGGTTCTCGAGCAGCTCGTAAGGCGGCCCGTAGATGCCGTAGCTGGCGCCCAAGGTCGCCGCCAGGATGAGGCGGTGGATGAACGCCGGGCGGCCGCCGAACTGCAGCTGCTCGGTCAGGATGTCCGGGGTGTTGGGCCACAGGCTGGGCCGGAAGTACTCGGCGACCTCGGTCCTGGTGAGCTCGGTGAAGTACTGGGTCAGCTCCCAGCCGGTGGTGCGCCAGGGGAAGTAATTGTAGGACTGGGTGAAGCCGAGCTTCGCCAGGCGGTACATGAGCTTCGGGCGCGTGAACGCCTCGGACAGGAGGATGACGTCGGGGTGGTCGCGCTTGATCTCGCCGATCACCCACTCCCAGAAGGCGAAGGGCTTGGTGTGCGGGTTGTCGACGCGAAAGATGCGGATGCCCTCGCCCAGCCAGTGATCGAACACGCTCTTGAGCTCCTGCCAGAGCTCGCGCCACGCCTCGCACTCGAAGTCGAACGGGTAGATGTCCTCGTATTTCTTCGGCGGGTTCTCGGCGTACTGGATGGTGCCGTCGGGCCGCTTCTTGAACCATTCCGGGTGCTCGCGGACGTAGGGGTGGTCGGGTGAGCACTGGAAGGCGACGTCCATGGCGATCTCGAGGCCGAGGTCGCGCGCCCTGGCGATCACCTGGCGGAGCTCCTGCGGCGTCCCCAGCTCGGGCAGGATCGCCTTGTGCCCCCCGGCGGGGGCGCCGATCGCCCACGGGCTGCCGACGTCGTCCGGCCCGGCCACGGGAGCGTTGTTCTTGCCCTTGCGGTTGGTCAAGCCGATGGGGTGGATGGGCGGCAGGTAGAGGACGTCGAAGCCCATCTCGGCGACGTAAGGCAGGCGTTCGACGAGGTCGCGAAAGGTGCCGTGGCGGCCCGGCACCGGCGAGCACGAGCGCGGGAACATCTCGTACCAGCTCGAGAAGCGGGCGCGCTCGCGGTCCACGACGACCGGCAGCTCGCGGTACGAGCAGGCGCCGGCACGGTCGGTGTGCCGGCCCATGAGCTGCGCCAGCTCGTCGTCGAGCGCCAGGCGCAGCCGGGCCTCCAGATCGCGCGCCTGCTCGAGGGAGCGCGCCAGGCCGTCCAGGACGCGGGCGTCGGCCTTGCGCCCGGCGGCGCGCGCGCGCTCCGCCGCCTGGTGGATCAGCGCGGCGCCGGCGAGCAGGTCGAGCGCGACGTCCTGGCGGGCGTCGACGCGCTTGCGCAGGTCGCGGCGCCAGGTCTTGAAGTGGTCCACCCAGGCCGTCACGGTGTACAGCCAGCGCCCGATGCTGGTGACGGTGAGCTGCGCCCGGTAGGCGTCGTTGCCGAGCGCTTCCATGGGCACTTCGCTCCACCCCGAGGCGCGCTCCGCGCGGTAGAGCAGCAGACAGCCCAGGGCGTCGTGGCCGTCGGTCAGCACGTCGGCGTCGACCGTGACCCTCTCGCCGACCGTGCGCTTGATGGCGAACCGGCCGCCGTCGATCTCCGGCCGCACCCGGTCGATCACCACCCGCTGCCTGCCTTGCGCCTCGATCATTGCGTTCTTTCTCAGTCTCCAACGCCTCCGGCGATCCCCTGCCATGAAACAGGCGCTGGCGGCGCGCACATGCTACACCGGCTCGGGTGGCGGGCCGCCGCTGCCCTCAGGCCACGGGCCGGGGAAGCGCCGCCTGGCGCGCGAACTCCGTGGGCGTGGCGCCGAGGATGGCGCGGAAGTCGCGGATGAAGTGCGCCTGGTCGGCGTAGCCGAGCTCGCTCGCCAGCCGCGACCAGTTGGCCACCTTGCCCTTCGCGGCCTCGTCGGCCGCGGCCTGCAGGCGATACTGGCGGATGACCCACTTCGGGCTGGGCCCCACGTATTCACGGAACAGCCTCTCGAGCGAGCGCCGGCCCAGGGAAACCGCCTGGGCGAGGTCCTCGACCCTGACGAGGTCGCGGTCGGCGGCGATGCAGGCAATGATGCCATCGATGCGATCGATGCGGTCGATCGTGTCGACGAGGTCGATCCCGTCGCCGACGTCGAGCGTCGCCGGGTCCGGAGCCGGCAGCCGTTCGCGCAAGAACTGCTCGAGGACCCCGACCATCGCGCGTTCGTCGGCCTGGGCGTTCGCAGGGACGAGCATGGCGCTCTCGAGCGGCCCGCTGGCGACGCCAAACGCCGCCGGAAAGCCCATGGAGGTGCCCACCAGCTGCCAGGCCGGCCGCTTGCAGAAGGCGCGAAAGGCGCCAGGCCGGAGCCGCGCGCTCACCACCCGGCCGCGGCCGGCAAGGGTGCGCGAGAACCTGCCCTTGACCGGTCCGTGGACGAGCGACCCCCCTTGCTCGACGACGACGTTCACGCACGGATGCGGCAGCGTCTCGACGACCGTCGTCGCCCCCGGCGCGAGGTCCCAGTGGGCGATCCAGTAGAGGTCGACGAAGGCGCTCAGGTCGGCGGCGGGCGGAAACCGCGCCGGAGTCCGCTGCGGCTGCGTCTGGGGGCGAAGCACGCCGCGCGTCTCCCAGTCCGCGGAGCCGAGCGTCAGCGTGCGCAGGATCGAGGGAACGGGCAAAGGCCGGCCGGTCATGGCGGTGAGTGTCCCGGAGGGCGGCAGGGGAGTCAAGCTTGGTAGCTCCCGCCGCGATCGTGCGATTGTCGCGTTTCTTCAATCCCGGAGGCAGCAAAGCCGCTACCGTTGGTGGAGTGAGAAGGCTCCAAGCGGCTGGGTGCGGTCAGCGCAGCCCGCGGGAGCGGAAGGGAGAACGCCGGCGGTTCCCGGCGCAGCACCCTCAGAACGAAAGGAGGCGGTCGTGACGAATCATGCAAGTGGGCCGTTCGACGTGAAGATGACCCCGCAGGCGGCGGACGACAAGGCCGACCCGCCGATGGGCCGGATGTCGCTCGACAAGCAGTACCACGGCAGCCTCGAAGCCACCGCCAAGGGCGAGATGCTGTACGCCGGCGGCCCCGCCAAGGGCTCGGGGGGTTACGTGGCGATCGAGCGGGTCAGCGGGACGCTTCAGGGGCGCAGCGGCACCTTCGTCCTGCAGCACAGCGGCACGATGACCCGCGGCGCCACGCAGCTGACGATCACCGTGGTGCCGGACTCCGGAACCGGCCAGCTGGCTGGTCTTACGGGCAGCATGACGATCAAGATCGACAACGGACAGCATTCGTACGAGCTCGAGTTCTCCCTGCCTGCAAGAGGGCCAGGCTGAAACCTCCGCCGCCGAATGCTCGTTTAATGAGCATGGGCGCCCGCGGTTGGCGTCGAGGAGAGATGGCGATGACCTGGAACAGCGTGATGGGCATAGCCCTGTTGTTGATGGGCGCGGCGGCGGCGGAGGCGAAGACCGAGCTGTGGCTCCACATCAAGGTACACGACGGCAGCGATGACAGCCGGGTGAGCGTCAATCTCCCGCTGTCGGTGGTCGAGGCGGCGGCGCCGCTGATCCCCAAGGAAGCGCGCACCGCCGAGGGCCTGTGGGTCGACGGCCGCGAGCTCTCGGTCCAGGACCTGCGGCGCATCTGGCGGGAGGTGCAGCGCCTGCCCGAGGCCACCTACGTCACGGTCGACGAGAAGCACGGCAAGGTGCGGGTGGCGCGCAGCGGCGGCTACCTGCTGATCCAGGCGGCGCACGACGAGACCTGGGAGGGCGGTGGCCGCCGCCACCACTCCGAGAATGGCGAGCGCGTCGAGGCCCGCATCCCGGTGGCGGTGGTCGACGCCCTGCTCCAGGGCTCCGGCGACCGCTTCGACCTGGCGGCCGCCATCGCGGCGCTGGCCAGGAACGGCGAGGGCGAGCTGGTGACCGTCAACGGCGATCACGAAACCGTCCGCATGTGGGTGGACGGCGACGCGGCAGGGCACTGAAAGGCGCGCGGGAGGGTGCCATGAGTCGATTCGCCAGGTTCATGCTGATCGCCGGCGTCTTGGCGGCGCTCTGCGCCGTGGGCTGCGGCATGCTGGTCGCCTACGTTCTGACCGAGAGCCCGCTGGTCAGGGTACAGATGCACCAGCGCTCTCACGCCGGCTCGCTCGATCTCGACCTGCCTGTCCCAGCCGTCCTGGCGGCGGCGACGATCGACCTGGCGGCGGCCGCGGCGGCCGACGAGGACAGCCGGCACGGCCTGCCGCGGAGCGCCTTCGGCGCCCACGCCTGGCGCCCGGCCGCCCGCGCCGCCTGCCGGGCCCTGGCCACCGGCCCCGACGGCACGCTGGTGCAGGTCGAGAGCGGCCCCGGCACGGTGCAGGTGATCAAGCGCGGCGACACCATCGAGATCCAGGTCCACAGCCCGGACGGCGACGTCAGAGTCACCACGCCGGCGGGCCTGGTCTGGCGCCTGGCCGACCTGGTGTAGACCGTGTAGACCCCAGCCCCTTCATCTACCTGTTTCTGGCAAGCATCCTTTGACCGGCCCGGCAGGCCGGAAGTCATGCCTCGCCGCACCGGCCGGGTGGCACATGCGGCAGGCAGCGCGGCCGCCTATCCTGCCGGCAGCTCGCCGCGGTCGCGGCCGGGCTCGTCATGCAAAGGAGACTTCATGATCCCAAAGTTGGGCTTGCCGGCAGCAATCGCCATCGTCTTCCTCGCCGCCTCGTCCGCCGCGCAGGCGGCGCCGACCGCGCGGCAGAGGCTCGCCTCCGTGCAATATCTCGTGGGGACGTGGAATTGCGCGCACACGGTCGGCACCTTCTCCGGCACCTACACCACGACCTATGCCAACGCGCTCGGCAACCGCTGGCTGCGACAGACCTACGATTTTCCCCCCCGGCAGCTCGAGGAGAACAAAGAGACCGAGCACGCGGAAGCGCTGTTCGGATACGACGAGGGACGGCAGGCCTGGGTGCGCTTCCTCGCCCTGAGCACGGGTGACTACTTCCCCATCCGGATGACCGATGCGGGCGACGGCGGCTGGTCGTGGAAATACGTCAGCCTCTTTCCGCGGAAAACGCCGGAGACGCCCGGGAGCGACGCGACCTTCACCAAGAGGTCGGACTCCGAATATATGGTGGACGGCCCCACCTACCCGAAAGACGGCACGCTCGTCACCGAGCACCACGTCTGCAAGAAGCAGTGACTTCGGAGCGCGCCCCGGCGCGCCGCACCAGCGCGCCGGGCCGGCCGCCGCCGCCAGGTGTGCTGCCGCTCAGGGTTGCAGGCGCTCGATGGTCCAGGGGCCGCCGGCCTCGCGGCGGTAGACCAGACGGTCGTGGAGACGGCTCTCGCGGCCCTGCCAGAACTCCATCAAGGTCGGGCTCAGGCGGTAGCCGCCCCAGAAATCGGGCGCCGGCACCTCGCTGCCGGTGAACCTCTCGGCGGCGGCGGCCAGGGCGCGCTCGAGCTCCTCGCGGCTGGCGACCGGGGCGCTCTGGCGCGACGCCCAGGCGCTGAGCTGCGAGGCGAGCGGCCGGGTCGCGAAGTAGGCAGCGGTCTCCTCGCGCGAGATCTTGCCGGCCGTGCCCTCGACCCGCACCTGGCGATCGAATGCCGGCCAGTAGAAGACCAGCGCCGCCCGCGGGTTGACGAGCAGCTCGCATGCCTTGCGGCTGCCGTAATTGGTGAAGAAGACGAAGCCGCGCTCGTCATAGCCCTTGAGCAGCACGATCCGCGCCGACGGCCGCCCCTCGCGGTCGGCGGTGGCAAGCGTCATGGCGGTGGGGTCGAGAGGATCGGCGGCGAGCGCATCCGCAAGCCAGACGCGAAACTGGGCGATGGGCTCGGGCGCCACGTCGCGCTCGTTCAAGGCGGCCCGCTTGTAGTCGCGGCGTACGCCGGAGACGTCCATCGAGCTCGTTCGGCTCGCGCCCGCTCGCCGGCGGCGACGGCTAGGAGCCAGCCTTCTGGTAGGTGCCGACGAGCTCGGCATGGGCGAGCACGTGCCCCTCCATGCTCTGCTCGAGACGCCGCTTGTCGGGTTTGCCGAGATCGGGCAGCACGGCGTCCAGGGCGTACAGCTTGAAGAAGTAGCGGTGCCGTCCAATCGGCGGGCAGGGCGCGCCGTAGCCGGTGCGGCCCCAGTCGTTCTTACCCTCGCGGGTGCCGGGCGGCAAGTGGCCGGGGTCCACGCCTTCGGCGAGCCCGCCGGCGGCTGCCGGCAGGTCGTAGAGCACCCAGTGCACCCAGGTCCGCTTCGGCGCCTTGGGGTCGGGAGCATCCGGATCGTCCACGATCAGCGCCAGGCTCTTGGCGTTGCCCGGCACGCCGCTCCATGCCAGGGGTGGAGAGATTTCGCGACCCTTGACCTCGCAGCTGTAGCGGGCCGGTATCTCCCCCTGGTGGGTGAAGGCGGAAGAAGTCAGGCTCAGGCTCATCGCTCCACCTCTCGTCGCGCCGGCGGCCGGCGGCGCGGCGGCAGCCGCCATCGCCGAGCTCGCGGCCGGCGCCGGCAGCGCCGCGAGCGCGCCAAGTGCCGTGAGGACCGCGAAGGCGGCCCTGGCTGCGAGGAGCGCGAGGGGCGCGAGGGCCGCTGAGATCGCGCGCCGGCGTTCCGTCATCGGCCGCATTCTATGCCCAAGCCCTGCCCCGCGGCCGCCCGGCGGCCGCCCGCGCGGGCCGTCGCGCCGGCAAGGCGGCAGGGCGGTTCGTCCTTCACGTTACCGCCGGACGTCCGAGACCGTCGGGCGACGATTTGGGAAGCTGCAGGTTCGCACCTCGCGGATATTGTGATCTATATAAGCTAAGTTACCTGTTTTACGCTATTTATCGGCTTTCGCCGGAGCTTGACTTACGCCTTGTTAGCGCCTTAGATTGAGGCCATGTCGAGCCGCCTCCTCCATGCCCGCGAGATCATCGCCGGCGCCGCCGCGGCGCCCGGACCTCCCAGGCCTCCCAGGTTTCCCAGGCCCCCGGGGAATCCTGGGGCCCCCGAGCCCCCTGGGCAGACGGCAGCATCCGCCCTCGAACGCCTGCGCCGCAAGCTGTCGCAGCCGCTCGACCCCCAGGACCCGCTGAGCTCGCTCGCGCCGCTGGTCGACAGCCTGCGCAGCGCCCGCTCCCTGGAATCCCAGGAGACTCAGGAGACCTCGGCGGCGTCTCCCCGCTCGCGGGCACCGCTGAAGACGTTCCCCGCCCTGGACGAGCTGCTGGGGGGCGGCCTGCCGCGAGGCAAGCTGGTCGAGATGGTCGGCGCGCGCTCGAGTGGACGGTTCTCCGCGCTGCTGGCGGCCCTCGCCGCGGCCACCGCGGCAGGCGAGGCAGCGGCCCTGGTCGACCTCGGCGACGGGCTCGATCCGCAGGGCGCCGCCGCCCTGGGGCTGGATCTCCGCCGGTTGCTCTGGCTACGCCCCACCATCCTCAAGCAAGCGCTGGCCGCCGCCGAGATGCTGCTCGGCGGCGGTTTCCCGCTGGTGGTCCTGGACCTCGGCAACCCGCCGGTGCGTGGCGGACGGGGGACCGAGGCGGGCTGGCTGCGCCTGGCGCGGGCCGCTCAGGCACAGGGAGCCGCCCTGCTGGTGGCCAGCCCTTACAGGGTGAGCGGCACGGCGGCGGCGATGGTGCTGCAGGCGGCGCGCGGGCGTGCCCGCTGGCATGGCTGGCAGGGCCGGCAGGGAATGTCGGGAGCCCCTCCCTGGCTGCTCGATGGCCTCTCCTGCCGGATGACGCTCGAGAAATGCCGCGGCCGGCTGCTCCCCACCGGCTCTCTGGGACTTCAGCTGCAGCTGTCGCCGATAGCTCTGACCGACCCGGCAGCCACGGCCGCTCCGGCGGCCTGGGTAGACCTGGCGGCCTCGGCGGATCTGGCGGCCTCGGCGGACCCGGCAGCCTCGCCAGCCCCGGCAGTCTCGGCAGCCTCGCCAGCCCCGGCAGTCTCGGCGGCCTCGCCAGCCCCGGCAAACCTGGCGGCCTCGGCGAACCCGGCGAGGCAGGCCCGCCGGACCTGAGGACGCACTTGGCGCTTCCCCGGCTCGCCTGCATCGTCGTCTCGCTCTTCCCGCTCGCGGCCCGCCTGCGCAGCGAGCCCGAGCTGGCACGCGAGGCGGTGGTCATCGTCGAGGGCAACGGCAGCGCCGCCCGCGTCATCGCCGCCTCGCGGCTGGCGCGCCGGGCCGGCGTGCGGCCCGGCCTCACCCTCCCCCAGGCACGGGCGCTCATCCCCAAGCTGGTGGCGCGGCCGCGCGACGCGGAGTGCGAGCGCGCGGCCCAGGAGGCGCTGCTCGAGGTCGCCGAGCGCTTCTCGCCGCGCCTCGAGGATGCCGGCGAGGGAGTGGCCTATCTCGACGTGGATGGCATCGATCGCCGCTTCCGGCCCGCGGAGAGAGCGCTGTCCCCCGCTCCCGGCGCCGCCGCGGAGCTGGCCGCCTCCCCCGAGATCATGCTGGGACGCGCCCTGCTCGTCGCCGCCGAAGCGGCCTGCCTGCCGGCGAAGGTGGGCATCGCCTCGAGCAAGCTCGCCGCCCGGATCGCCGCCGGCCTTCCCGGCCTCTCGACACCGCCCGCCATCGTACCGGCGGGGCAAGAGGCAGCCTTCCTGGCGCCGCTGCCGCTCGCCCGCCTGTCGCCTGCCGCGGAGATCCCGGGCTCGCCGGCCGCGGCGGGGACCATGGGAAGCCCGGGAAACCCGGGACATCCGGGGCACCCGGGAATCATCGAGGTCGTCGCCACCCTGACCCAGTGGGGCATCAAGACGGTCGGCGATTTCGCCCACCTGCCCGCTTCCCGCATCATCAGCCGCCTGGGCAACGCCGGCCGCGAGCTGCACGCCACGGCGCGGGGGATCGATCCCCGGCCGCTGATGCCCAGCCAGCCGCCGGCCGCGTTCCACGAGGGCATGGACCTGGAATGGCCGCTGGTGGCGCTCGAGCCCTTCCTGTTCGTGGGCCGGGCGGCCCTCGAGCGTTTGTGCCTGCGTCTGGAGGCCAGCGGGCTTGCCTGCGCCCGCCTGCAGCTGACGCTGCGGCTCGAGCCCGAGGGCCACCAGCTGCGCAGCATCGATCTGCCGGCGCCCACCCGGGACGTCAAGACGCTCTTGACCCTGCTGCGCCTGGAGCTCGAGGCCCGCCCCCCCGGAGCGCCGGTCGCCGGCTTCACCCTGGCAGCCGGTCCCGACCGCCCGCGGGAAGCCCAGCTCTCGCTGTACGGCCCGGCGGCGTTGTCGCCGGACAAGCTGGCCGCCACCCTCGCCCGCCTCTTCGCGCTCCTCGGCCCGGGCCGCGTCGGCTCGCCGCGACCGGTCGACGGGCACCGGCCGGAGCGCCTGGCGCTCGTCGAGTACGCTCCGCCGCCGCCGCCTCTCACTTCACCGTCAGGCCTGCGGCGCGATCCACGGTGCACGGCGGGACGCGGCCTGCTGGCGGTGCGGGTGGTGCGGCCGGCGACCGAGATCGAGGTCCTCGTCCACGACTCGGAGGAGACCCCCGGCACCTTCCAGACCACGGAATCGCCGCCCCCGGGCCCGGAGCCGACGCCGACGCCGACCCAGGCCTCGGAGCCGACCCAGGATCAGGGCCCCCCCGGCCTCGAGGAGCCCGCCCGGCCAGGGGAACAGCTGCTGAAAATGGCCGAGCCCTGCCTGCTGCCTCCGGTCGAGATCCGGCCCGTCACCCGTGACGACACCGCTTCGGGGCTGCGCGTCGCCGGCCGGGTGAAGGTGGCCGCGGGCCCCTGGGGATTGGAGGACGAATGGTGGACCCCCAACCCGACCGGACGCGACTACTGGGACGTCGAGCTCACGACCGGCGGCCTCTACCGCATCTTCCGCGACCGCGCCTCCGGCACCTGGTACGTGGACGGGGTCTACGACTGACCCGGCGGCCGGCGGCCGCGGGCTATTCGCTTCTCAGCGCGTGTGCCGGATCGACCCGCGCGGCCCGCCAGGCGGGAAGCAGACAGGCGACGAGGGAGACGAGAGCGAGCAGGGCGACGGCCGCGGCGAAGCTCAAAGGATCGAGCGGCTGCACCTCGAAGAGCAGCTGCGAGAGTGTGCGCGCCGCCGCCGCGGCCAGTCCGGCGCCCGCGGCCGCGCCGGCCGCGGTGAGCGCCAGCCCCTGCCGGAAGACTCTGGACATCACGCTGCCGCGGGTGGCGCCCAAGGCCATGCGCACGCCGAACTCCGGCGTCCGCTGCAGCGTGGTGTAGGCGGCGACCCCGTAAACGCCGAGGGCGGCGAGCAGGACCGCGAGCGCCGCGAACGCCCCCAGCAGCCAGAGGCTGTAGCGCCTGGGAGTGAGGCCCTGCGCCATCACGTCCTCCATGGTCCTCAAATCCTCGACCGGCTGATCCGGCCGCACCGCATGAATCCGGGCGCGCACGCTGCTCGCCAGCGTCCGCGGGTCCGCGCCCCGAGGGCGTTGGCGCACGAAGAGGTTCATCGACGCCATGTCATGACTGGTCTCGTCCTGCAGGTACGGCATGTAGACGGCAGGCTCGGTGGGCAGATCGAGAGCCGCCTGCTTGATCGCCGCAACCACGCCGACCACCTCGCGCCGGCGCGCCGCCGTCGCACTCGTCCGGCCGGGCCCGGTATAGCTCACCGCGATCTTCCTGCCGATCGGGTTCCTGCCGGGCCAGTACCGGCGGGCGGCTTCGGCATTGACGATGGCGACCGGCGGCGCATCGGGGCCGTCGCGCTCGTCGAAGCTCCTGCCCGCGAGCAGGCCCGTCCCGCTGGTGCGAAAGAAGCCCGCGCTGATCCAGCAGCCCTGTGCCGGTGACGCTCGCCGCGGGTCGTTGACGCGGTCGTCGAACGCCAGCGTCGCCGGTGCGGCGCTCTTGCCCGGCGTGCAATCCGCCAGCGCCGCGGCGCGCACGCCCGGCAGGGCGGCGACCCCGTCGAGGGCGTCTTTCCAGAAGCCGCGTCCCTTGGGGGAGTAATAGTTGGTCCGCAGGTACACGGTGAGCATGGACTCGGGTTGGAAGCCGGGATCGACGTGCTGCACACGCCAGAAGCTGCGCAGGAGCAGCCCGGCGCCCACCGCGAGGACGACGGAGCAGGCGATCTCGGCGATGACCAGCCACGAGAAGGCCCGGCGATGCGACCGTCCCGCCGCGTTCCTGCCCTGGCGCAACGCCGCAGCGAGATCGAGGCCGGAAAATGCCAGCGACGGGACCCAGCTGAAGAACAACGTCACGGCCAGCACGACCGCGCCGGTGGCGGCCAGCGCGGCAGCGTTCAGATGGACGCCGGCCAGCCGCGGGATCTGCAGTCCGGGCACGCCGCCGCCGAGCAGGCGCAGCGCCGCCCAGGCGGCCAGCACTCCCAACGCCGCGGCGAACGCGGCCAGCATGCAACCTTCCACCATCAGCTGTTGCGCCAGACGCCGGTGACCGGCGCCCAGGCTCGCACGGAGAGCCATCTCGGCGCCCCGCTTGACGGACCTCGCGAGCAGCAGCGCAGCGACGTTCACGCAGGCGATCAGCAGCACGAGCCCGACCGCCGCCATGACGATCTGCAGGTGAACGTGGACGCTCCCGACCAGGTCGTCCTCGAGCGGCACCAGGCGCACGCGCACGTCCGCCGGCTCGCCTTCGGCGCGGCGCAGGATGCCGGTCAGGTCCTCCTCGGCCATCGCCGGCGTCATGCCGGGTTTCACCCGTCCGATGACGCGGAGGAACTTGTTGCCGCGCCACTGCATGAAGGGCCAGCTCGGGCGCACGGTGAGCGTCGGCCAGACGTCGGTGTCGGGAAAGAGATCGGGCAGGGGCGGCAGGACGCCGACGATGGTCTGCGTCGTTCCCTCCAGGTGGATGAGCCGGCCCAGGACGTGGGGGTCGCCTGCCAGCTGGTCCTTCCAGAACCGGTAGGAGACGAGGATCGTGTCACTGTCGAGGTGAGTGTACTCGCGCGGCTCGTAGAGCCTGCCCAGATACGGCCTGATGCCGAGCAGCGAAAAGAAGTCTTCGGACGCCGCGGTGCAGTTGACCAGCCTGGGCTCCCCTTCGCCGGTCCAGGTGAAGGTGAAATGCGGGATGACCTCCGCCAGGTGGGAGAAGGACCGGCTCTGCTCGAGGAAGTCCAAGAAATCGGGCCCGGAACCGCCGACCCGGCTCTTGCCCAGCGCCTCGGATCCTTCCCAGATCGCGTACAGCCGCTCGGGATGCGGATAAGGCAGTGGTTCGATCAGGACGTGGTGCACCAGGCTGAAGATGGCAGCGTTGACCCCGATTCCCAGCGCCAGGATCACCACGGCGGTGGCGGTGAACCCGGGCGCCTTGCGGAACTGGCGGAGGCCGAACCGGAAATCGGCGCCCAGGGCCTCCAGCCAGGGCCACCGCCAGACCTCGCGGCTCCGCTCCTCGATGAGCGCCACGTTGCCGAACTCGCGGCGCGCCCGCCGTTCCGCCTCGCCGCGGCTGAGGCCCGCCGCCAGCAGAGCCTCGACCTTCTCCTCGAGGTGCTGGCGGATCTCCTCGGACAGCTCCGCGTAGAGCCGGCGACGCGACAGCAGCCGCCGCCACCAGCTCACCTCGAACCCCCCGCCCTGGCAGCCGCCAGGACCAGGGCGACGCCCTCGAGCATCCTCTCGAACCGCGAGACCTCGCGCTCCAGGTGGCTCGCGCCCCGCGCCGTGATCCGGTACGTCCGCACGCGGCGATTGGTCGCCGAGGTTTCCCACGCCGCCTTGACCAGGTCGTCTTTCAGCAGCCGTTGGAGCGCGGGATACAGGGACCCTTCCTCGACCTGCAGGAGATCGTTCGACCGCTGCTTGATCTGCTGCGCGATGGCATAGCCGTGCAGCGGCTGGCGCCGGAGCGTCTGCAGGATCATCATCTCCAAGGCGCCCG
>DASZHY010000471.1:0-3013 GCA_035949675.1 Thermoanaerobaculia bacterium | reverse complement strand
TGGCGGCGCCGAAGTAGCCGCCGTAGATCGAGATGCCGAACTGGAACAGGACGGCGGAGACCCACCGTGACCGCGACAGCCGCAGGCTGGGCGCGGTCTCGCTCGCGGCGATCTCCTGAGCGGCGCCGCTTGGAGCGGCGGCTTTGGGGTTCTGCCGCCGGCGGCGCCGGACCAGGAAACCCTGCCAGATGAACAACAGAGTGGCGAACAGCACCAGCAGCGGGGCCAGGTTCGCGAAGACCTTCTCCGGCGTCCTCAACAACAGCATGGAGCCAATGCCGCCGCCGATGACACTGGGCAGCAGCAGCGTCTTCAGCCATTCCTTGTGGGTGGCCACTTCCTTGCCGTAGCCGGCCATGCTGGCGGCCATGCCCGGCAGCAAGGCCACCGTCGAGGTGGCGTTGGCGATGATCGCCGGCTGGCCCAGGAACACCAGGGTGGGGAAGGTGACGATGGTGCCGCCGCCGGCCATGGCATTCATCAGCCCGCCGGTGGCGGCCGCCGCCAGCATGATCACCACGTTGGTGGCGGTCATTGGCTTGCCGAAGCCTTCATCACACCTCCCTTGCCGGCTGGTCTCGAGGCTCCGGCGCAGCCGGGCACATGGAGGGTGAATCGTAGCTCACTCGATGCCGCGGGCGCTCACCTCGTTCAAGGTGGGCGAAGGGATCGTGGGTGCGCGTGCTACCTCGTGCTCATTCGTGCCGCAGCGTCACCATCGGGTCGACGCTCGCCGCTCGCCGGGCCGGCAGCCAGCAGGCCAGCAACGCCGTGCCGAGCAGGACGCAGGCGGCTTGCCAGAGCGTCGCCGCGTCGTTGGCGCCGATGCCGTAGAGGAGCCTGGCGGTCAGGCGCGTCAGCAGCAGAGACGCCAGCACGCCGCCGGCGACGCCAGCGATCGCCAGCGTCAATCCCTGCGTGATGACCAGCCGGAGGATTCCTGCCGGCCTGGCGCCGAACGCCATGCGCAGCCCGATCTCCCGCTGGCGCTGGGTCACGCTGAAGGCGATGACTCCGTAGATGCCGAGGGCCGCGAGCAGGACGGCGGCGGCGCCGAAGACTCCTGCCAGCCAGGCGTTGAAGCGGCGCAGCGCCACGGCATCGCCGACGAACCTCGAGAGCGGCGCCATGCGCGACGTCGCGACGTCCGGATCGGCGGCGCGCACGGCGGCCCGCACCGGTGCGGCGAGCGCTCCCGGCCGGCCGGCGCTCCGCACCACCCACCACATGCCGTTCACCAGGTAGGGGAGATATCCCGTCGAGGCCTGGCGCAAAGGCACGTAGACGTCGTAGGTCGGCTCCTCGTCGATCTGGAGATGCTTCACGTCTCCGACGACGCCGACGACCTCGGCGTCGCCGCCGGCGGGCGCATAGCCGCCGAGCTTGAGGTGGGCGCCGAGCGGGCTTGCATGCGGCCAGAAGCGGGCCGCCATCGCCTTGTTGACGATGGCCACGGGCCGGGTTTCCAGGCGGTCGCCCTCGCCGAAGACGCGGCCGGCGACGAGCGGGACGGCCATGGCCTGAAAGTAGGCGGGATTGACGACGCGGTACTGGGCGGAGGGGGTCTCCGACGTCTTCAGGGGCGGCCGTCCGGCGATGGTGAAGTCGTCCGCGGCCCAGGTCCCCGAAAGCGGCAGGCTGGAGATCACGCCCACCGCATCCACCCCGGGCAGGGACCCGAGAGCCAGGCCGAGCCGCTGCGCGAAAACCGTCACCGGCTCCGGCGCCGAGTATGCTCGAGACGGCAGCGACAGCCTCATCGCCAGCACGCCGCGCGGATCGAAGCCCAGGTCCACCTGGGCCAGGCGCGCGAAGCTCTTGGCAAACAACCCGGCCGCCGTCAGCAGCAAGACCGCGAGGCCTGCCTCGACCGCGATCAGCAGCTTCCGCAACCCTGCGCCCGGCGTGCCGGCGAGCGACGGGCCTGCCGCTTTGATGGCCGCCGCGGGCGCGCTGCGCGACGCCAGCACCGCCGGCCAGGAACCGAACAAGGCGACCGCCAGCAGGCTGATCAACCCCACGAACAGCACGACGCGCGGGTCCACGCCGATCGTCCCCACGTCGGGCACCTGCTCGGGGCTCAGCCGCAGCAGCAGCGGGATGCACCAGCGCGCGACGAGCACGCCGAGCGCGGCGCCGGCGGCGGCGATCAGGCAGCTCTCCACCAGCAGCTGCCGCACCAGCCCGACGCTCGTGGCGCCGAGCGCCCGGCGGACTGCCAGCTCGTGCTGCCGCGCCGAAAAGCGGCCAGCAGCAGATGCCCCAGGTTGGCGCAGGCCAGCAGCAGCACCATGGCCACGGCCCCGCCGAGGATCATCAGCGCGGTGCGCAGGTTGCCGATGATCTCCTGATCCATCGGGATCGCGCGGACGCCGATGTTCTTGACGTTGGTCAGCGGATAGAGCCGCTGCAGGCGGGCGGCGATGGCGCTGAGCTCCGCCGTCGCGCGGTCGGCGGTCACCCCCGGCCGCAGGCGGCCGACGACGCGCAGGAAGCGGTCGCCGCGGTCCGCCCGGCGCGGGTCGGCGTCCAGGACGAGGGCCGAGGCGATCTCGGCGTCGCGCTGGGGAAAGAAGAACCGCGGCGGCAGGACGCCGATCACCGAGTAGCGGCGGCCGTTGAGCAGGATGGTCCGCTCGGTGACGCGAGGATCGGCCCCGAACTGGCGCTGCCACAGGCCGTAGGTCAGGATCACCGCCGGCGTCGCCGCCGGCGAGTCGTCCGCGGGCCCGATGCCGCGTCCCAGCACCGGTTTGACCCCGAGCGTGCTCAGGAAATTGCCCGTGACCTTGATGCCTTGCAGCCGCTCGGCCCTGCCTTCCCCGGTGAGGTTCGCTCCCCAGGTGGCGAACGCGGCAAGCGTTTGGGCGCACCGGCCCTGCCGCCGATAGTCGTCGAAATCGGCGATCGAGAAGGGGGCCTTGGCGCGATCGACCCGCTGGCAGTACATCCAGGCCAGCCGGTGGGGGTCGGCGTAGGGCAGGGGCCGGATCAGCACGGCGTCCACGATGCT
>DASZHY010000470.1:0-4746 GCA_035949675.1 Thermoanaerobaculia bacterium | reverse complement strand
GCTGATCAACGTCGACGACCCGCTGTACCGCGTGCCGGGAGTCGGGCAGGTGATCAACTTCGGCGCCGCCGACTACTCGATGCGGATCTGGGTCAAGCCCGACCGGCTTGCCAAGCTGGGCCTCACCGTGGCCGACCTCACTCAGGCATTGCAGCGGCAGAACACCAACAACCCCTCGGGGCAGATCGGCGCCGAGCCGGCGCCGGCGGGGCAGGAGTTCACCTACACGGTGCGGGCGCAGGGGACCCTGGTCACTGCCGAGCAGTTCGGGCAGGTGGTGGTGCGGCTGAATCCGGACGGGTCGGCCGTGCGCCTGAAGGACGTGGCGCGCATCGAGCTCGGCGCCCTCAACTACAAGCAGATCGCGCGGCTCAACGGCAAGCCGGCGGCCATCATCGCCGTCTTCCAGCTGCCCGGCTCCAACGCGCTGACGGTGGTCAAGGGTCTCAAGCAGGAGATGGAGCTGCTGAAGCAGCGTTTCCCCGAAGACCTCGATTACGTGATCTCGCTGGACACCACGGTGGTGATCACCGAGGGCATCAAGGAGATCCTGACCACGCTGCTCGAGGCGATCGGCCTGGTACTGCTGGTGGTCTTCATCTTCCTGCAGAACTGGCGCGCCACGCTGATCCCGCTGATCGCCGTCCCGGTGTCCCTGATCGGCACGTTCGCGCTCTTCCCGCTGCTCGGCTTCTCGATCAACACGCTGTCGCTGTTCGGGCTGGTTTTAGCCATCGGCCTGGTGGTGGACGACGCCATCGTGGTGGTCGAGGCCGTCGAGCACAACATCGAGGAGGGCATGGCGCCGCGCGACGCGACGATCCGGGCGATGGAGATGGTGCAGGGGCCGGTGATCGCGATCGCGCTGATCCTGACCTCGGTGTTCGTGCCGGTGGCCTTCATGAGCGGCATCCAGGGCCGCCTGAACAAGCAGTTCGCGGTGACCATCGCGATCTCGGTGCTGATCTCGGCCTTCAACGCCTTGAGCCTGTCGCCGGCGCTGTCGGCGATGCTGCTCAAGCCGCGCCGGGAGTCGCGCGGCGCGCTCTCCCGGCTCTTCGGCGGCTTCAATCGGCTGTTCAGCCGGGCCACCAACGGCTACATCACCGCCTCGCGCTTCCTGATCCGCAAGTTCGTGGTCGGCCTGGCGATCCTGGGCGGCTTCGTGGCGCTGGCGCTGCTGCTCGGCAAGTCGGTGCCCGGGAGCTTCGTGCCCGATGAGGACCAGGGCTACTTCTTCCTCAACATGCAGCTGCCGGACGCCGCGTCGCTGCAGCGCACCGACGCCGCCTGCCGCAAGGTCGACGCCATCCTCGCGCGCACGCCTGGCGTCGACAAATACACCACCATCGCCGGCTTCAGCCTGCTCTCCTACACCTCGGCCACCTACTACGGCTTCTACTTCGTCGGCCTCAAGCCCTGGGAGGAGCGTTCCGGCCCCGGGCAGAGCGCGCAGGCGCTGATCGCGAAGATCAACCAGGATCTCAAGGCGCAGCTCCCGGAGGCGACCGCGTCCTTCGGCTTCCTGCCCCCGGCCATCCCCGGGCTCGGCGCGTCCGGGGGGTTCTCGCTGTGGCTGCAGGATCAGAGCGGCGGCTCGGTCGACTTGCTGTACCAGAACCTGCAGCGCTTCCTGACCGCGGCGCGCAAGCGGCCGGAGCTGCAGAACGTCAACGCCGTGTTCCGCGCCGGCGTGCCGCAGGTCTACGTCGACGTCGACCGCGACAAGGTGATCAAGCAGGGCGTTCCGATCGGCGACGTGTACCAGACCTTGCAGACGTTCCTGGGCGCCGCCTACGTCAACCAGTTCAACCGCTTCGGACGCCAGTGGCGGGTGTTCATGAGCGGCGAGCCCGAGGCGCGCGCCAGCACGCAGGAGATCGGCCAGTACTACGTCCGCAACAACGATGGCAACATGGTGCCGCTGTCGGCGCTGGTCACCGTCCGGAACACCGCCGGGCCGGAGTACACGACGCGCTTCAATCTCTTCCGCTCGGCGCAGGTCACCGGCTCCGCCTCGGAAGGTCACAGCTCGCAGCAGGCGATGGCGGCGCTCGCAGCCGTCGCCAAGCAGGTGCTGCCGCCGCAGATGAGCTACGCCTGGGCCGATCTCTCCTACCAGGAGCAGAAGGCGGAGGGAACTGAGGGCAAGACGTTCGCGCTGTCGCTGGTCTTCGTCTTCCTTATCCTGGCGGCGCTCTACGAGAGCTGGTCGCTGCCGTGGAGCGTCCTGCTCTCGGTGCCGGTCGCCGTCTGCGGCGCCTTCGCCGGACTGCTGCTGCGGCACTTCGATTTCGACGTCTACGGCCAGATCGGGCTGGTCATGCTCGTCGGGCTCGCCGCCAAGAACGCCATCCTGATCGTCGAGTTCGCCAAGGACGAGCTCGAGAAGGGGCGGCCCCTCGAGGAGGCGGCCCTGGCCGGTGCCAGGCTGCGACTGCGGCCCATCCTGATGACCTCGTTCGCCTTCATCTTCGGCTGCATGCCGCTGTGGGTGGCGAAGGGTGCGGGAGCCGCCGCACGCCAGATCCTGGGGACCTCGGTCATCACCGGCATGCTGGCGGCCACCGGCCTCGCCATCTTCCTCATCCCCGTGCTGTTCGTGGTGGTCGAGCGCATCTCGGGGGCCGAGCGCCGGCAGCGGCGCGGGTCAGGCCCGCCGCCTGGCGCCGGCCCGCCGCCGTCCGAGGCCGGCCCGCCCGCGACGCGGCGCGGGGAGGAGTCGCCGATGGACCGGACGGAGGTCCCCGAGGAAACGCCCGTAGGGGCGCCCGGATGAGGCGCCGGCGAAACGGCCTTCTGGCCGCGCCAATCGCCGCAAGGGCAACCGTCGCCGCCAGCGCGGCTATCTCAGCCATGGCAGCCAGCGCCGCCAGCGCCGCCATCGCCGGCAGCGCCTTGATCGCGGTCGGCCTGGCCGGCTGCACGGTGGGTCCGGCCTACCGGCGCCCGCCGGTCGCGACGCCCCAGCAGTTCTACGGTCTCGCCGGCCAGCCCGAGGCTTCTTCGCTTGCGGACCTGCCGTGGTGGGAGGTCTTCCAGGACCCGGCGCTCAAGTCGCTGATCGACGAGGCGCTCGCGAACGGCTTCGACGTCCGGATCGCCAGCGCCCGGGTCGAGGAAGCGCGTGCCCGCTACGGCATCGCCGGCGCGGCGCTCTATCCGCAGGCGGGATACGAGGGGCAGTTCGCGCGCGAGCGGTTCTCCGGCTTCCAGCCCGGCGGACCCGGTCATGGCGTCTCGGCGGACGTCGTCAGCGCCAACGTCAACGCCTCCTGGGAGATCGACCTCTGGGGCCGCATCCGGCGCCTGACCGAGGCGGCGAAGGCGCAGTACCTGGCAAGCGAGGAGGCGCGGCGCGGAGTGGCGCTCAGCCTGGTCTCGGAGGTCGCGGCCGCCTACTTCGACCTGCGCCAGCTGGACGAGGACCTGGAGATCGCCCGCCGCACGACGGCGGCCTTCCACGACACCTTCGACCTGTTCGACCGCCAGCTGCAGGGCGGCGTCGCATCGGCCCTCGAGACGTCGGACGCCGAGGCCTCCTGGGCTACCGAAGCGGCGCAGGTGCCGGCGCTCGAGAACCAGATCGCCGCCAAGGAGAACCAGCTGTCGCTGCTGCTCGGGCGTCCCCCCGGGCCGATCCCGCGCGGCGCGGCGCTGTTCGGGCAGGCGCTGCGGGCGGCGGTCCCCGCCGGCCTGCCGGCGGCGCTGCTGCTGCGGCGGCCCGACTTGCGGCAGCTCGAGCAGCAGCTGGTCGCCGCCAACGCCGACGTCGGCGCCGCCGAGGCCGCCTTCTTCCCCACCATCAGCCTCACCGGCATGTTCGGCGGCCTGAGCCCCGACCTGCGAGAGCTGCTCGGCAAGGGCCAGACCTGGTCGGTCGCCGCCGACCTGACCGGGCCGATCTTCCAGGGCGGCAGGTTGCGCAGCCAGGTCGGCGTCGCGAAGGCGCAGTTCGAAGCGGCCAGGCTGCAGTACGAGCAGGGCGTCAACAACGCTCTCGGCGAGGTCTCCACGTCGCTGCTGGCGCTCGAGAAGCTGGCGGCTGTCGAGGCAGAGCGGCAGCGCGCGGTGAACGCCTACAAGGAAGCGGTGAGGTTGTCGCTGCTGCGCTACAACTCAGGGCTGTCGAGATACTTCGAGGTCATCACCGCGCAGGAAAATCTGCTCGGCTCCGAGAACGGCCTGGCCCAGACCCGCCACGACCAGCTGGTGGCGATGGTCAGCTTCTACAAGGCCCTGGGCGGCGGCTGGCAGACGGAAGAGCAGGCGAAGCCGGCAGCCGCGCCGGCGGCGGCAGCAGCGGCGCCGGGGGCCGCGGTGCACCCGCGATGACCGCGCTGTGACCGAGTCCCGATTCGATTCACCGCGCTGATTTGTAGTCAGCAGGCTTCGCTGGGCATGGCTGCCCTGGCTGGCCCGGCTGGCCTCGTTGGGGTCGCCGGCCCCGGCTGCCGGCTGCCAGGCTCTTGTTTCTCTCCATCCGGTCTTATATGCTGTTTCAGCATTGCCGTTTGCTCAGACTCCTCGCTTCGAGGGAGGCCCAAATGTCCTCGCGCATCGCCACCTTGTGTTGGTTGCTTGTCCTGGTCTTCCCTGCTGCCCTGTGGGCCGATCCTAACTCGTGTTCTACTCTGATTCCTTCCATCGCCGAAGTGACCCCTCGTCTTCCGACCTCGGCGGACCAGATCGGCATCGTCGTGTTGTTCCATAATCTCTGTTTCATCCTCGACCACTCCATCGAGG
>DASZHY010000469.1:0-1563 GCA_035949675.1 Thermoanaerobaculia bacterium | reverse complement strand
GCGGCCGGCGAGCGCGGCGGCTTCGTCGTCGCCGAGGGGCCCGTCGCCGCCATCCTCGCCAACGAGGACTCCCTGACCGGGCACTACCTCCGCCAGCGCCCGCGCACGCCCGCCCGCCAGCACGTCGCCCGCTTCCGCCGCGAGCAGGGATGGGACTCGCTGGACGCCGAGCTCGAGGCCCTGCCGCGGGTCGCCATCCGCGGCGCCCGCGCCCACAACCTGCGCGGCATCGACGTCGAGCTGCCGCTCGGCGCCCTGGTGGCGGTGACCGGCGTCTCCGGGTCCGGCAAGTCGACGCTGGTCGAGAACGTGCTGTACGGCACCTACCAGCGCTCGCACGGCGTGGTGGACGTGGAGCCCGGAGATTGCGATGCCCTATTGGGTCTCGAGGGCCTGGCAGACGTCACGCTGGTCGACCAGCGGCCGCTCGGCCGTTCCAGCCGCTCGAACCCGATCACCTACATCAAGGCCTACGACGAGATCCGCAAGCTCTTCGCCGCCACCCCCGAGGCGCGCGCCCGCCGTATCGACGCCGCCCACTTCTCCTTCAACGTCGAGCGCGGCCGCTGCCCCACCTGCCAGGGCACCGGCCTCACCGAGGTCGACATGCAGTTCATGGCCCCGGTCACGGTGGCGTGCGAGACCTGCCAGGGCCACCGCTTCCGTCCCGAGGTGCTGGCCGTGCGCTGCCGCGGCCGCAACATCGCCGAGGTGCTGGAGCTCACCGTCGAGCAGGCCCTTGCCGTCTTCGCCGACCAGAAGCGCCTCTGCCGCCGCCTGCGCCTGCTCGCCGACGTCGGCCTCGGCTACCTGCGGCTCGGCCAATCCACCTCCACCCTCTCGGGCGGCGAGGCGCAGCGGCTCAAGCTCGCCAGCTTCCTCGACCGCCCGGCCTCCGAGGGCCGCCGCCTGTTCGTCTTCGACGAGCCGACGACCGGGCTGCACCTGGCCGACATCGACGTCCTCTACCACACGCTGCGGCGGCTGGTGCAGCGCGGCGACGGCGTGGTGGTGGTCGAGCACAGCCCGGACCTCATCGCGCGCTGCGACTGGATCGTCGACCTGGGGCCGGGCGGCGGCGTCCACGGCGGCGAGCTGCTCTACTGCGGACCGCTCGAGCCGTTCCTCGACCGCGCCGCCAGCCCGACCGCAGACGAGCTGCGCCGGCACCTGCGCTGGGTGCAGCCGCTCGCTCTGGCGGTGCCGTGAAGGGAAGGAAGGAAGGGTTAGCGGCAGAGCACCCGCCGGGCACGCGGAGCCAAGGCTATCCTGCGGGCGGCGACCGGCGGGCCGCTTCGCGCCACCAACGCCCAGTCGCCGGTCGCCGTCCTCGGATACCTTGCTCCGCGGCCCTACCGTTCGGCCGCCGCCACGCGTCCCTACCACTTCGGCACGGCCATTCGCTCGCGAGGAGGGGTATCTGGGGGCACGTTTCTTGCGGCCGAACTCGTTCTGAGTGTCCCACTCGGCGCGAGTAGCAGGGAAACCGTTGCGCGCAAGGAGGCATCGTCATGGCAGGAAGCACGATCACAGAAAGCACCACGACAGAGCGGACCTTGACCG
>DASZHY010000468.1:0-5393 GCA_035949675.1 Thermoanaerobaculia bacterium | reverse complement strand
TACCGCGGCCCGGGTGCCCACGCTGGTGCTCGAGCCCGACGAGGCGGCGGCGCGCCGGCTGCACGAGCGCGGCCTGCACGTCGTGCACCGCGGCCAGGTCGACGGCGCGCTGACGGCGGCCCGCCTCGACCGGGCGCGGGCGCTGATCGTCAACGGCAGCGACGACGAGAACGCCGCGGTGATCCTGGCGGCGCGGCAGCTCGGCTACGCCGGCCCGCTGCTGGCGCTGGTGGAGGAGCCCTTTCACCGCCAGCCGATCCTGCTGGCGGGCGCCACGGCGGCGTTCACCCCTCGCCACATCCTGGGCGCGGCGCTGGCGGCGCGGGCCTCGGCGCGCATCAGCCCGCGGGTCGCCGGCGTCCAGCAGCTGGGACGCAACCTGGAGGTGGCCGAGGTGAAGGTGGCCGCCCAGAGCGGGCTGGCCGGCAGGACCCTCGAGGCCGCCGAGGTCGGCACGCGCACCGGCGCGAAGGTGATCGGCCAGTGGCGCGGCGGCGAGCTGGCGGTGCCCGTGGACGGCGGCTGGCGCGTCGAGCCGGACGGCATCCTGGTCGCGGTGGGCAGCCACGACAGCATCGAGAAGCTGAGCGAGCTCGCCTCCGCCGGCACGGTCCGGCGCCGCCGGGGCGGCCATTTCGTGGTGGGTGGATACGGCGAGGTGGGGCGCAAGGTGGTCGAGCTGCTGCGCGCCGTCGGCGAGGAGGTGCGGGTGATCGATCGGCGGCCGCCCAGAGAGGAAGGGCCGGCGGCAGGCGCCGCTGGACACGGCGCCGGCCGCGCCAGTCTCGGCAGCGGCCTGCAGGGCATGGAGGGCGTCGACGTCGTCGGCAACGTCCTCGAGATGCACGTCCTCGAGGCCGCCGGCGTGCGCGACGCCCAGGCGGTGGTGCTCGCCCTGGACAGCGACAGCGCCACCTTGTTTGCCACGGTGATCCTCAAGGACCTGGCGCCGGAGGTGCCGGTCATCGCCCGCGTCAACCAGGCGGACAACGTCGAGCGCATCCACCGCGCCGGCGCCTTCTTCGCGCTCTCGATCAGCCAGATCTCCGGCCAGATCCTGGCCAAGAAGCTCCTGGGACAGGAGGCCTTCGAGGTCGATACCCAGCTCAAGGTGCTCAAGGCCGCGGCCCGCCCCCTGGCCGGCCGGCACCCATCCGAGCTGCGGCTCCGCAGCCGCACCGGCTGCACGCTGGTGGCGGTCGAGCGTGGCGACGACGTCCTGGTGGAGCTGGGGCCGGACTTCCGCTTCCAGCCGGATGACACGATCTACGTCTGCGGCACCAGCGGCGCGGTGCAGCGCTTCGGGGAGGTCTTCCGCCTGGACTAACTCGGTTTCCAGCGCCTCCGGCGATCCCGTGCCGTGAACCCGGTGCCAGTAGCGGGCGTTCGAGGACTACTCGAAGCGTCTATCGGGTCTCCCCCCGCAACCCCTCGTTCCCCTTCCCTCCCCTCCGGGGGGGAAGGGGACGCCCCCTCCCCTTCGCTTCGACCACCAATTTCTTTCTAGGTCTTGGCGGCGGCGGCGCCGTCGCTCCGCAGCTTCTCGATCTTCCGGTCGCGGTCAGCCTCGAGGCGGCGCCGCTCGCGCACGTAGTCCTCTTCCTCCTCGCGCCGCTTGTCCGGGTCGTAGATTCGCTTCAGGCGGTCATGATGCAGGATCTGGAGCTCGGCGAGCTTGGCTTCGGTCTGCTGCCTGACCTCGCTCATCCGCTGGCGCGTGTCCTCGCCGAGGCTCCCCTCGCGCGGCCGCTCGATGCCCTGCCGCTCGAGCCGCTCGAGGGCCAGCTCGTAGGCGGACTTCATCCCGGCGGACTTGTCACGGTCGGCCATGCCGCGAGGATAGCACCGCCACCCCCGGCCCCGGCGGCGGTCTCCCTCCTGCAAGTCGCCGGCACTTTACACTGTAAGGTGAAAGCGGTTACGATGAACCCCGGGCGGCAGCAAGGTTACATATCCAGTGGCGGAGCGGTGGTGCGGCGTGACGGTCTGGCATTGGCGTGCCGAATCGGCGGCAGCCTACGGCACCCCGGGCGCAACGAAAGGCCGGCTCGCGGCGTACTAGAGGGTGGTTTGACGGATCGCGTCGAGGCGTCGAGCCCGCCGTGATCCCACTGGCATTACATGTGCGTATTCCACTCGAGGGGTTGTCATGGTGAAAGGGATGAGCATGCCCAAGGCAAGCGCTGACCACCAGAAAGGGTGGGACTTCGAAGCGGCCGCGATGCCGTTCGTGGATGCGCTCTACAATACGGCGTACCGGATGACCCGCAACGCCGAGGACGCCGAGGACCTGGTGCAAGAGACCTACCTCAAGGCCTATCGCTACTACGACAAGTTCGAAGAGGGCACGAACTTCAAGGCGTGGTTGTTCAAGATCATGAAGAACACCTTCATCAACAACTACCGCAAGAAGCAGCAGACCCCGGCACTGAGCGACTTTGCCGACATCGAGGAGTCGTACGAAACCCAGGTGAGCGAGGACGCGGCGAAGCAGATCAAGAACCCCGAGCAGGAGCTGCTGGAGAACGTCCTCGACGAAGACGTGCAGCGAGCCATCGACAAGCTGCCTCCCGACTACCGGATGGTGGTGCTGCTGGCCGACCTGGAAGGCTTCTCCTACAAGGAGATCGCCGACATCCTGGAAGTGCCGGTCGGCACCGTGATGAGCCGCCTGTACCGCGGCCGCCGGCTGATGGAGGCCTCGATGCTGGAGTTCGCGCGCGAGCACGGTTACCTGCGGGAGCGCGAGCCGGTCAAGATGCGTTCCAAGAGCGGGGCCCGCCCGAAGTGATCTCGGAAATAAGCTCCCGTCCGTGGCGAGTTGATTAGCGCAGGAGTAGCAGGGTACTCCGGGGAGGACGGATGATGGACTGCAAAGAGGTCAGCGAGACGTTGTTCCTCTTCGTCGACAACGAGATGGGACCGGATCTGATGACCCCTTTTCAGGACCATGTCGCGAAGTGCCCCGGCTGCGCCCAGAGGATGGACTACACCCGGAAGCTCCTGTGGCTGGTGCGCGAGCGATGTGTGCGCTGCACCGCCTCCCGCGATCTGCGCACCCGCATCCTGACCAACTTCCCGCACCGCCGCATCGTCATCCCTCCCATCTGAAGCCTCCAAGCCACCGCCGCTCTCCGGGGATCGATCGTTCATGACTTTCGTGACCTTGGCCTCGATGTCGCGGTCGCTGCGGTCGCTCGCCGCGGCGATGCGCGCCGGTCTCGGTGTCTTGGTGGGGCTGGTGGCGTTGGTGGGGCTGGTGGGCGTGGGCGCCCCTGCCGCCATCGCTCAGGAAGTCCACATGGTCAGCATGACCGGCGAGGGGCTCGGCGACGCCGACCTCCTCAAGGGCATCACGATCGCGGTCGTCTGGGCCACGTGGTCGCCGCGCTCGCGCGACATCGTCGAGCGCGTGCAGCCGCTTGCCGGCCGTTGGAGCTCGCGGGCCAGGTTCGTGACCGTCGACTTCGAAGAGGAGCGCCCGGTGGTCGCGGCCTTCCTGGCCTCCAGGTCCATGGCCGCTCCGGTCTTCCTCGACGCCGATGGCGCCTTCTCCAAGAAGTACGCCATCGCCACCCTGCCCGGCCTCCTGGTGCTCAAGGACGGCAAGGTCGTCTACCACGGCAAGCTCCCCGACGATCCCGACAAGCTGATCGCCGACGCCCTCCGTTGAGTACCCCTGAATCCCACCCTCTGCGAGCGGGTGGGCGGGGCAGCTCATATTCCCAGCGCCACGTTGCGGCGCTGCAGCTCGGCGACCTCCTCGTCGCCGACCCGCTGCGCCTCGTGCTGCAGCCATCTGAGGATGGCATGGGCGAGCGGCCTCTCCCGGCGGACGTTGAACAGCCAGACCCCCAGGGAGCCGATCTTCCGGTGCACTGCCGAGAACGCCAGGCGGCGGAGCGCCGGGCCGCCACTCTCGGCTGCCCGGTCGTAGTGGGAGCGCAGGGACACCCATTCCCTGAGCTCGTCCACGGGCGGCAGCGCCCGCGCCGCCTCGACCCGCCGCGCCGTGGCCTCGACGGCGGCTTCGAGCCGGGTCATGAGCTCTTCCCTGACCGCCGCGGCGAGATCGGCCAGACCGGCGCGCCGCAGCCTCGCTAGCCGGATGCGTGCCGCGAGCGCCTGTTCGGCGAGGTCCACGAAGACCTCCCGCCGCAGCTCGGCGATCGCCGCCTCGACGGTGCCGGGAGCGGCGCCCAGGACGGCGGCGCGGTGCAGCAGCGCCGGCGCCAGCTGAGGGTCGGCGATCACCGCCTCCCAGGTCCGGGCGAGGGCGATGACGCTAGCGCCGGCATCCGCTCGCGCCGCGGCCCCAGGGGACGTCCGTCGGCGCGCGCGGCTTGCGCCTTTGCCGCGGCTTTCAGCGGTGGCGGCGTTGGCGCCATTGGCATGCAGGGCGCGGCGCAGCAACTGCCGGGTCGCCCGCCGGTGCGGCGCGAGCAGCCAGGCCGCGACCAGGGTCGCCGCCCGCGGCGGCGAGCCCTGGCTGTAAGCGGCGAGCAGGGATCTCCCCACCAGGGCCAGGAAACGAGTGAAGCGGGTGACAAACCGGCGGCGCTCGCCGATCGCGACGACCGCCGCCCAATCGCCACGCTCGGCGGCAGACGCGGCCAGCCAGGCGGCGGCGTGCCGCCGGGCCATCGCCGGCAGCGCCTGGGCGTGGCCGAGCTCGACGGCCCAGAGCAGGCACCATGCCGTTTCGAGCTCGCCGCGCCAGGCGGCAGCGATGGCGCTGGCCACCATGCCGGCGCCGCCCAGCTGCCGGCAGCGCGCGAGCCGCGACTCGATCCAGGCGGCGTGGCGCTCGGACGGGCGCCGGCAGCGGTTGACCGCCCAGACCGCCGTGAGGATGGCACCGCCCTCGCGGTCGCGGGCCCAGCCCAGGGTCGGGATCGAGGCCAGCGCAAAGGCGAGCCGCGGCAGGCCCAGAGGCACCAGCAGGCGGCGGGACAGGGGCCCCGGAAACGCCAGGATGCCGAAACCGACGACCCAAGGCGCCGCCGCAAGGTCGCCGGACGCGAGCCACTGAAGGGCGGCCATGAACAGCGAGAAGCTCGCGCCGAGGATCAGCAGCGCGAGGCCCCCGCGGACCACGAAGTCACGGGACAAGACTCCGCCGGCCGCGACCCCATGGCGCTCGCGGTACAGCTTGTTGATCAACCAGAGGAGCAGCCCGGCGATAGCGCCTACCGGGAACATCCTTGCCTCCAGCCGATGGCGGCGAGGGCGCCGGTCCAGGGCGCGTCATCTCCAGCCGGGGAAGCCGGCGATGGCGCCGCCGGCCCGTCCGCGGCGGCCGGCAGCCGCAGCCACAGCTCGTGGCGCAAGCGCTGGTCGGGGTCGCGCAACGCGGCCATGGCCAGGCGCACCGCCTCCTCGGTGCGCGGCCG
>DASZHY010000467.1:0-3331 GCA_035949675.1 Thermoanaerobaculia bacterium | reverse complement strand
GCCTGGGTTGCCGGCGTCGCCTGGGTCGCCGGCACCTCCCGGCGCTCCCCGCCCGCCGCGGCGTCGAGCATGCCGAGCTCGGCGAGCACGGCCTCGATCTTGGCCAGGCTCTCGGGGCGCGGCAGCACCGCCGGCAGGCGGTACGCCGGCTCGAGCAGCCCGAGCAGGCCGAGCGCCGCCTTGACCGGTCCCGGATTGGACTCGATGAACATCACCTCCATCAGCTTCTGCAGCCGCCGCTGCAGGGCCCGCGCGCCGGCGAAATCGCCTTCCAGCGCCAGGGCGGTGAGCCGCGCCATCTCGCCGGGGACGACGTTCGAGACCACCGAGATGATGCCGGTGCCGCCCAGCGCCACGACCGGCAGGGTGACGGCGTCGTCGCCGCTCAGCACGGCGAAGCTCTCGGGCACCAGGACGAACAGCGAGGCGATCTGCGAGAGGTTGCCGGAGGCCTCCTTGACCGCCACCACGCGCTCGATCTTGGCCAGCCGCGCCAGCGTCCCCGGCTCGACGTTGGTGCCGGTGCGCCCGGGCACGTTGTAGACCACGATCGGCAGGCGGGTGGCGGCGGCGATCTCGCGATAGTGCGCCACCAGCCCCTCGGGGGTGGGCTTGTTGTAGGGCGGCGTCACCGTCAGCAGGCCGTCGGCGCCGAGCGCCTCGACCTCGCGGGCGAGCGCCGCGACGGCGCGGGTGTCGCTGCCGCCGGCGCCGGCCACCACCGGCACCTTGCCTTTCGCCTCTTCGACGGTGATCTCGACCACCCGCAGGTGCTCGGCGCGGCTCAGCGTCGGATTTTCGCCGGTCGAGCCGCAGGGCACCAGGAAGTGGATGCCGGCGTCGATCTGGCGGCGCACCAGGCGCCGCAGCGCCTCCTCGTCCAGGGAGAGGTCGCGCCGGAACGGCGTGACCAGGGCGGTACCGCAGCCTCGAAACATGGTGTCACCTCCACCCGTGTGATTCTTCGTCGTCTCAGGTCCTGTCGCCGCCCTGCGGCCTGCCGGAGCGGATCACGTCCTCCCAGATCTCGCTCCACTCGAAGATGCCGTGCCTGCCGAGCAGCCAGCGGGCGGCGCGCAGGGCGCCGAGCGCGAAGCCGGCGCGGCCGCGGGCCTGATGCTCGAGGCGGATGGTATCAGCCTCGGAGTCGAAGCCGACCAGGTGCGTGCCCGGGATGGCGCCGGCGCGGTTGCTGGCGGCGTCGACGTCTTGCGCGTAGCCGGCGCGCCGCATCACCCGGCGCAGCTCGCGCAGCGTGCCGGACGGCGCGTCGCGCTTGCGGCGATGATGGATCTCGTAGAGCCACGGATCGTATTCGGCGTCGGCGGCGAGCAGCTCGGCGGCCGCGGCCACGATGCGATAGAACATCTGCACGCCGACCGAGAAGTTGGCGCCGTGAACCAGCCCGGCGCCGTGCGCCGCCACCGTCTCCCGCACGCGCAGCAGCTGGTCGGCCCAGCCGGTGGTGCCGACCACCATCGCGATGCCCAGCGGCGCCAGGCGCTCGACGTTCTCGGGCACCGCGGCGGCAACCGAGAAGTCGATCGCCGCCTCGACGCCGCGCAGCCGCTCGGCGTCGAGCAGGATGCCGGCGCGGCGGTCGGCGCCGCGGTAGAGCAGCGCCACCTCGAAGCCGTGCTGCGGCGCCAGCTGCTCGACCAGCCGGCCCATGGCGCCACAACCGATGACGGCAAGACGGGTCATCTCAACAATCTTAGTGCGGTGTACGCCGGCGGGGGCTCCCGGTCACTCGGGTTCTCCCGGCCCCTCGAAGAGGCGGCGGTGGAGCTCGGTGACGGCCGCGGGCAGGTCTTCCATCTCGACGACGCAGCGCACGGCCGGAGCGGCGGCGCCGGCGACGACGAGGCGCGGCTGGTAGTCCCGCGCCGTCGCCAGGACGCGAGCGGCAAGCGCGGCGTCGGCGGCGAAATCCTCCGTCACCACGGACACCACGGCGCGTCCGTGCAGCACGCCGATCTCGCCCGCGGCGGCCAGCTCTTGCCGCGCCTCCGCCAGGCGGTCCCGGTGATCGAGCGCCAGCTCGGCGCCCTCGCCGTCGAGCTGCAGCACCAGCAGCGCCGGCCGCATGCGTTCGACTGCCGCCAGCACCTTGCCGGCGAAGTCCTCCCCTGACGACGGGCCCGGGGAGACGTGCAAGAGGTAGTCGTTGGGCCGCCAGGCCAGCGACTTGACGGCGGGCGCCGCGGCCGCGGCGTGCGTGCCGATCCACGTCCCGCCGCTGCCGCCGCCGGAGCCATGCTCGTCGAGCGAGTTGAGGATGCGGATGGGTACGCCGGCGCGCGCCGCCGGGCCGAGCGTGCCGTGATGCGGTTTCTTCGTCCCGGAGCAGGCGAGCTCGAGCGATTCGGCGAACGACAGCGTGCGCACGAGCCGAGCCCCCGGCACCAGCCGCGGGTCGGCGCTGAGGATGCCGTCCACGTCGGTCCAGATCTGCAGCTCGGCGGCCCCGAGAGCGGCGGCGACGATGGCGGCCGAGAAGTCGGAGCCCTCCTTGCCCAGCGTCGTGACGACGCCGTCACGGGTCGCGCCGATGTAGCCGCCGACGACCGGCACCGCGCCGCGCTCGACGAGCGGCAGCAGCGCCGCCCGCAGCCGTTCGCCCGTCTCCTCGTAAAGCGGCTGCGCGCGGGTGAAGGCGTCGTCGGTCACCAGCACCCGCCGGGCGTCGACCCAGGCTGCCGGCACGCCGCAGCCCGGCAGCGCCATCGCCAGGATCTGGCTCGCCAGCACCTCGCCCCAGGCGGCGGCGGCATCGGCGTCGCACGGCGTCAGCCGGCGCTCCCATGCCAGCCGCGCGAGCAGCGCGCGCAGCTCGCCGAAGGAGCGGTCGAGGACGGCCGTCAGCTCGGGGAGGCTCGCCTCGGGCACCGCCGCCTCGCCCTCGCGGCGGTGGAAGGCGTAGAGCTCCTCGCTGCCGGCGAGCGCCGCGGCCAGGTTGCCGGCGGCGGCAGCCTCGGCGCCGTCGAGCAGGCGGCGGGTGGTCTTGGCCATTGCCGAGACCACCACCACCGGCCGCGTCGCGAGGCAGGCGCGGAGAATGCCCGCCACCCTCCCGATGCCCGCCGCGCCGTCGACCGAGCTGCCGCCGAACTTGCAGACGATCACCGGCGGAGTCTATGCCAGCCCGCTTGCCGGTCCGCGGCGTGGCAGAATCGGCGGGGCGGACACCGACGCGCCGCTGGCCCGCCAGGCGAGGCCGCTGCACTGGGACGCCAAGGCTGGAATGCGGATACGCTAAGAGGGAGCGGAAGGGGGGAGGAAGTGGAAACTCGGCGCATCGGCACGCTAGAGGTCTCGGTCGTCGGCCTCG
>DASZHY010000466.1:0-3572 GCA_035949675.1 Thermoanaerobaculia bacterium | reverse complement strand
CATCGCGGTGGCGGCGCAGCTCGGCGAGGAAGACTGCGCCACGCTCGCCGGCGGCTGCATCTCGCCGCAACCGGCCCACCTCGAGCAGATCCGTGCCCTGGTTCAGGTCCTGCGGCAGCAGATCTACCGGCTGCGGACGGGCGGCGGCATCTCCGAGGAGATCCTCTGGGCGAGGCCGGTGGCCACGGACCGCGAGCCGGTGGCGGCGGTGTGCTCCCGACCGCCGTATCGCGCCCTGGCGGTCGGCCTCCAGGAGGTCGATTGGAGGCACCTCGAGAGCCTCCTCCTGAAGCAGGGGTTCGCGCTGCAGGCGGTCGAGACCTGCCGCGAGGCGGGGCGGGTCTTCGCCACCGAGCCTCCGGACGCGGTGATCGCCGCCGCGGACCTGCCGGACGGCTCGGGAACGCTGCTGACGCACTACCTGCGCACCCAGGAGCGCGGCGACGACCCGGTGGTGGTGCTGGTCGGCGACGCCGCGGCCGAGGGTCCCGGCGCGCCGCCGGCGACGGAGCCTTGGCCGGGCTGCGACGCCGACGCGCGGTTCGCCGCTCCGATCGACTGGGCGGCGCTGGCGCAGGGGCTCCCGGCACTGCGGGAGCGGCGACGCTCCGCCCCTGGCGTCCTGTGCGTGACGAGCGATGACGAGGAAGCCGCGGGCATGGGCGCGCTGCTGCGCGGCGCCGGCTACCGCGTCCGCCGCTGCCGCGATCCGCGCCGTTTCGCGCGCGAGGTGCTGACCAGCGAACCGGAGCTGGTGCTGATCGACCTGCCGCCGGCGGGGGATGCCGCGGGCGAGCTGCTGCGCTGGCTGCGCAGCGACAAGCGCTGCGCCGGCGTGCCGGTGATCCTGCTGGCCACCGAGACCATCGAGGACGGCGAGGCGCTGCCGGCCCCCGCCATCGACGCCGCGCTCACCGAGCGCGCCACCAAGCCGGTGGCGGCGCAGTCGTTGCTCTCGCGGGTGGCGGCGCGGATCGAGCATAGCCGCGCGCTCAAGCACCTCTTCGCCGAGAGCGGCCGCCAGGTGTCGAGCCCGGCAATGCGAGCTCCGGCCGCTCCGGCCTGAACCGGCTTCGCGCGCGGAGCTCCGGCATTCCCCGGGTCGCCTCGCAACGGCGACAACTGATATGAAGCTCCGGTGCGCCTCCTGGTCGTGGCCACCAAGGCCCCCTGGCCGCCGATCGACGGCGGCCGGCTGCTGCTGTTGCGGACCCTCGAGGGGCTGGCAGCCGCGGGGGTGCGGGCGACGCTCGTCGCGCCGGTGGACCCGCGCCGCCACGGGCTCGAGGCGGCGGCGGCCGCGCTGGCGCCCTGGTGCGAGCCGCAGCTGGTGCAGGGGAGGCCGGCCGGCGTGGCGAGCTCGCTGCTGCGCTCGGCCGGACATCGCCAGCCGTTGACCATCGCGCGCCATACGCTGCCGGCGGTGCGCCGCCGGGTCGAAGGGCTGCTCGCGGCCCGGCGGTTCGACCTGGTGCACGCCGAGCAGCTGCAGGCGCTGCCGCAGGCCCTGGCGCCGGCGCGTGCGAGTCACCGGCCGGTGGTGCTGCGGGCGCAGAACGTCGAGAGCGCGCTGTGGGCCGCGGCGCCGGGGCGGCCGCAGGCCCTGGAGGCCCGCCGGCTGGCGGCCTGGGAGGGGAGGGCCGTCGCCGGCGTGGACCTGACCGCAGCCTTGACCGCGATCGACGCCGCGGCGCTGCGCCGCCTGGCGGCGGCGGCCGGCTCGCCGCTCGCACGGGTGGTCGAGGTGCCGGCGCCGTTCGCCGCCGAGCTGCCGCCGGGCCCGGCGGGACTTCCCGGACAGCCGGCCGTGGCGGTCCTGGGGAGCCGCGGCTGGCGCCCGAACGAGGACGCGGTGGCCTGGTTCATCGGCGAGATCTGGCCGGCGGTCCGCCGTGACCTGCCCGCGGCCGAGCTGCACGTCTTCGGAGTCGCCGCCGCGCCGGCCGCGGCAGCCGGGAGGCCGGCGGCGCGGGCAGCGGGGGAGGGGCCACCGCCGCGGGCGCCTGGCCCGCAGGCCTTGGCTGGCGCCAGGATGCTCGCGGGCGCCGCCCGGGACGCCGAGCGAGGCATCACCTGGCATGCGGCGCCGGCCGACAGCGCCGCCGCGTTTGCCTGCGGCTCCATCCATGCCGTGCCGCTGCGCTTCGGTTCCGGGGTGCGCATGAAGGTGCTCGAGGCCTGGGCGCGCGGGGTGCCGGTGGTCGCCACGCCGGAGGGAGCGGCCGGCCTGGACGCGGCCGACGGCGTCGAGCTGCTGGTGGCGCGAGACGCCGCGGAGTTCGCCGCCGCCTTCCGCCGGTTGGGCGAGGAGCCAGGCCTGGCCGCCGCCCTGGCAGCCGGCGGCCGCGCCGCCCTGCGCCGCCGGCACGATCCCGCGACGATCGCCCGCCGGCTCCTGAGCCTCTATGGCGAGGTGCTGGCAGCCAAGCGCTGAGTTAGTTAAGGACTGTTGGCCGAAGCGAAGGGGAGGGGGCGGGTCTCCGCAGTCGATGGCATCTCAAACGTAGAACGGTATCCGGTCGCTGCTGCGGCGGAAGGCGATCCCCCCGATGACGAGCGCCACGGCGGCGATCCCGACGCAGACCGCGAGGTGCGCGAGCGGCGGCACCTTGCCGTTCTGGATGGGGTCGCGAAACACCTCCAGGATCGAGCGCACGGGGTTGAAGCGCACCACCCACCGCACCTTGGCGGGCAGGATGTCCATGGGATAGAAGATCGGCGTCAGGTACATGAGGACCGTCAGCAGCACCCCGACCAGCTCGACGACGTCGCTGAAGAACACCGCGAGCGGTGACAGCAGCAGGCCAGCGCCGAGCGTGAACAGGGCGGCAAGCAGGATCGACACCGGCAGGAACAGCAGCGCCAGCGACAGGGTGCGCTCGAAGATCCAGACGATCGCGAGCGTCGGCACCAGCGCGAAGAGCAGGTTGACGACGCCCGAGATGACCGTGGCGAGCGGGAAGACGGCCTTGGGCACCGGCAGCTTCTGCAGCAGCGTGGCGTTGCCGCGCAGGCTGTTCATCGACGCGACGATGCTCTGTGAGAAGAAGTTCCAGAACAGGATCCCGGCCAGGGCGTAGACCGGATAGTGCGCCATCCTGAACCGGAACAGCTCGCTGAAGACCAGGTAGAAGACCAGCATCATCAGCAGCGGCTGCAGCATCGTCCACAGAAAGCCGATGACCGAGCGCCGGTAGCGGACCTTGAGCTCCCGCGCCACCAGCGTCAACACCAGGTCCCGATACTTGTAGATCTCACGCATGGGTGGAAGATGGCTGGGGCGGTGGGCGATGGCCAAGGCGCCGGCGGCGGCCGCCGCCGCGATGCAAGCAACGCCGGCGAGCGCGAAAGCTTAACAGGTTTACTCAGCCGCCCCGCTCGCCATGATCGCCGCCATCGCCGCCACCGCCGAGACGGCGCGCCCGAAGGCTTCGCTGTCCTCGCGGAAGCGGGCGCGCTCGGCGGCCGGCACCATCGGCGCGGCCAGCAGGCGGCCGAGCAGACGCAGCCGCCCGCCCGCAAGCAGCGCCCGCGCCGCCCGGCGCGTCGCCGGTGCGCCGCCGCGCTTGCCC
>DASZHY010000465.1:0-14778 GCA_035949675.1 Thermoanaerobaculia bacterium | reverse complement strand
CCGCTACGTGCCGGCGACCGTGCAATACGTCGACATCCCGGGGCTGCGGCGCGGCGAGAGCGCCGAGAGCATCGACCTCGGCAAGCTCAAGGGGGTGGATGCGCTGGTCCACGTGGTGCGCGCCTTCGACGATCCGGAGATCGTGCACCCGGAGGGCAGCGTCGATCCGGCCCGCGACGTGGCGATGGTCGATCTGGAGCTGATCCTGGCCGATCACGACCTGGTCGAGCGACGGCTGGAGCGGCTGGAGAAGGCGGTCAAGCGCGGCCTGACGCCGGAGGAGCTGCGCGAGCGGACGCTGCTCGCCGGCGTCATCCTGCCGGCGCTGGAGGCCGAGCGGCCGCTGCGCGAGATCGCCCTCGAGCCCGACGACGAGCGGCGCCTGCGCGGCTTCCAGCTGCTCTCGGCCAAACCGATGCTGCTGGTGATCAACGCCGGCGAGCAGCGGGCGTCGGCGCCGCCGGTCGAGTTCGGCATCGTGCCGCGGGCGGCGGTCACCGCCATCACCGCCAGCGCACCGATCGAGCAGGAGATCAGCGAGCTGCCGCCCGCGGAGCAGCGCGACTTCCTGGCCGATCTCGGGCTCGCCGAGCCGAGCCTCGACCGGGTCAGCCGTGCCAGCTACGAGCTGCTGGGCCTGGTCGCCTTCTTCACCGTCGGCGAGGACGAGGTGCGCGCTTGGACCGTCCGCCGCGGCAGCCCGGCCCGCGAAGCTGCCGGCGCCATCCACTCCGACATCGAGCGCGGCTTCATCCGCGCCGAGGTGGTGCGCTGGGACGACCTGCTGCGCTTGAAGACCCTGGCCGCCTGCCGCGAGGCCGCCCTGCTACGCCTCGAGGGCAAGGACTACGTGGTCCAGGACGGCGACGTGGTGCATTTCCGCTTCAATGTCTGAGAATCGCGGCCGGCGCTAGGTTGCCGGGACCGTCTACATCGGGCTGGGCGTCGCCACGGCCTGCCTGTCCCCCTCTGGCTAGCCGTCTTGCTCCGGCATCACCTGGGTGCCGAGACGGCCGGTGCTGCCCACGGACGGCCGGTAGTAGAGCCCTGACGGCGGCGGCGTGACCACCATGCCCGGCTGCGTTCCGTCCAGGTTGGAGTTGGGAACGACGGGGCGGGTCCACTGCCGCGCGCCGCCCTGGTAGGGGGCGCCGCCCTGATAGGGGGGGCCGCCGACGTATCCCGGCGCCTGATCGCCGCCCGGCATGCGCCCGGCGCCCGGAGCGCCGGGTCGGCTGCCAGGGGGCGTGGCCTGGCCGAGGTTGCTGCCGGCCGACAGGTCCCTGGGCCGCAGCACGGTGGGACGCGCCCCCGGAGGCGCCGGCGCCTGCCCGGGTTGCTCGGCGGCCCTGGCCTCGGCGGCTGCATCCTTGCCGGGCGTCGGCGGCAGCATCAGCTTCTGGATCCGCGGCGCCTCGTCGTAGACCGAGGGCGCCTCGGTCGCCGAGGAACGGCGGCGGTAGGCGAGCAGCAGCGACTCGGTCACCAGGCCGTTTTCGACGACCTGCGGGTTGACCTCACGGAACGCCAGCTGGGGGTCGAGGGCGAAGGCCTGCGCGTACTGGCGGACGGCCCGCGACTTGTCGCCCTTGCGTTCGTACAGCACGCCCAGCTGGTAGTGGGCCCAGGCATACCGCGGCTCGATCTCGAGCGCCTTCTCGTAGAGGTGGCGGGCCTCGGAGGACTTGCCCTCCTGCTGCTGCAGCAGCCCCAGATTGAACAGCGCCGACGCACGGTGTGGGTCGATCTCGATGGCGCGGCGGTAGGCAGCTTCGGCGTCCTGCTCGTGCCCGGCCTGGACCAGCAGGTTGCCGAGGTCGTTCCAGACTGCGGGGTCCTGCGGCCGCTCGGCGACCAGCCGCCGCTGCTCCGCAAGGGCCTTGTTGATGTTCGGCGGCACCGCCGCGGCGGCGGTGATGGCGATGATCGAAAGCAGCGCGCCGGCGGCGACCAGCGAACCCAGGACGGTCAGGATGGGGAGCGCTCGCGGGCGCGGCGAATTCTTTTGCACGTCGTCTCCTTACGTCACTTGACCGGGCGGGCCTTGAGCTTGAGCTTCCCGTCTTCGGTGGCGAGGCGGAACTGGACCTCGGCGCAGCCGGTCTTGTCGCGAATGGCCGCCGCCTGGCGCTGCAAGTAGCTGCCGAAGCTGGCGACGTCGAAGCGCGGCCCCTCCGCGCCGCCGCCCGCGGCGCCGGCAGTGGTCAGCCCTTCGTAGAGGGCGGCCACGGCGCGCGGGTCCGGGCTGGGTCCGATCACGATGCCGGCGCCGGGATCATAGCGCGGCGGGGCCTGGGGGCGGGCCTCGGGGGATGGCGAGACGAGAGGCACCTGCCCGGAGTGCCGGCGGCCCTCCTCGCGGTCGCGCAGCCGCCGGCTGAACAGCTCGTCGTAGCTGTTGTGGCGGGCCTCGAGGTCGCCGAGCCGGAAGCGCTCGACGGCGGTCATGGCGTTGATGTTGCGCAGCTGGCGCAGCTCCGCCTGGACGCGGCGGCGCAGCTCCTCGGGAGGAAATGGCAGGGCGCCGCTGAAGAAGCGCTCGAAGTCGACCCGCAGCTGCCGGATCTCGGCCGCCAGGCGGTCGATCGCCTCGGACACCGTGCCGGCGGAGCCCCTGGCTGGCGCCGGCTTCCCCGCCGCCGCCGCCACTCTCGCCGCCGCCGAGCCGGCCGCGGCTCCGGGCGGGCCGCCGGCCGCGCGCTCTGGCGAGGACGGCGAGGCGCCTGCCATCCCACCGCGCGGGCTTCGCTTGGGGTCCACGTTTCTCCTAGAATGGGTCAGGCCGCAATGCCAGAGATGGGAATTCCAGATCAGGTCTCGTCGGACGCCCGCCGCACCCTGCCCCAGCTCGACCGGCTGCTCGGCGACCCGGAGGTGACGGCGCTCTTTGCATTATACGGACGAGAGCAGGTGAAGGTCCAAGCGCGCCGCGCCCTGGCCGCCCTCCGTGAGCGTCTGTCCGCCGAGCCGCCCACCACTTCCATCGCCCTGGCCGCGGAAATCGCCCTCCTGCCCCAGCGCATCGCCGCCGCGCTGCAGGAGTCGCTGGGCGGCGCGCTGCGCCGGGTGCTCAACGCCACCGGGGTGTTCGTCCATACCAACCTCGGCCGCGCGCCGCTGCCGCGCGACGTCGCGGCGTCGCTGCCGCCGCTGCTCGACGCCTACTGCGATCTCGAGATCGACCTCGCGACCGGCCGTCGCGGCCAGCGCAACGGCCGCGTCGAGCGGCTGCTGACCGAGGCCACCGGCGCCGCCGCGGCGCTGGCGGTCAACAACAACGCCGCCGCGCTGCTGCTGTGCCTGGCGGCGCTCGCCCGGGACCGCGAGGTGGTGGTGTCGCGCGGCGAGCTGGTCGAGATCGGCGGCTCGTTCCGCATCCCCGACATCCTCACCGCCGCCGGCGCCCGCCTGGTCGAGGTGGGCACCACCAACCGCACCCGCCTGGCCGACTACGAGGCGGCGGTGGGACCGGCCACGGCGCTGCTGCTCAAGGTGTTCCCGAGCAACTTCCGGGTCTCCGGCTTCGTCGCCGCGGTGACGCCGCGGGAGCTGGTGGACCTCGGCCGGCGCGCCGGCGTGCCGGTCCTGGTGGACGAAGGCAGCGGCCTCCTGCGGCCACGTGCGGTCCGGCAGCTGGCCGAGCATCCCAGTCTCGCGGAGCTGATGGCGCTCGGCTGCGACCTCGCCTGCGGCAGCGGCGACAAGCTGCTCGGCGGGCCCCAGGCCGGCCTGCTCCTCGGCAGGCGCGAGCTGCTGGCGCGCTGCCGCCGGCATCCGCTCTACCGCGCGCTGCGCCCCGACCGCACCGCCCTGGCCGCCCTCGAGGCGGTGCTGCGCCGCCACCTTGCCGGCGCGCCGCTGCCGCTCGACGGCATGTGGCCCGATCCGGCGGCGCACCGGGCGCGGCTCGAGCATGCCGCTGCCAGGCTAGGTGCCGAGCTGGGCGCCGCCGCCCCCTCCTTTCCGGTCGAGATCGTCACCGCGGACGCCTTCCTGGGCGGCGGCTCCGCCCCGGAGGAACCCATCCCCGGCGAGGCGCTGGCGCTTCCCGGCGGCGACGAGCTGCTGGCCCTGCTGCGGCTGGGGGAGCCGCCGGTGATCGGTTACCTGCGGCGCGGCAGGCTGGTGCTCGACCTGCGCACCGTGGCGCCCGAGGACGACGAGGAGCTGCTCGGCGCGGTCAGCCGCGCGCATCGCGCCCAGCTCGCAGGCGGCCGGCCCGGTCCCGGGAGCGCCTGAGACGGCGGCGTCCGATGGGCGCGGGCCGCATCCTGCTGGTCGAAGACCGCGACTCGCTGCGCCGCCTGCTGGCGCGGGCGCTGGCCGACGACGGCTACGAGGTCGCCGCCGCCGCGACCGGCGGCGACGCCGTCCGCCTGCTCGGCGAGCGGGCCTTCGATCTGGTGCTGACCGACCTCAAGCTCCCGGACCTCTCCGGCCTGGAGGTGCTGGCGGCGAGCCGCCGGGCGCAGCCGCGGGTGCCGGTCGTGGTGCTCACCGGCTTTGGCTCCGTCGGGGCGGCGGTCGAGGCGATGAAGCTGGGCGCCTACGACTTCCTGGAGAAGCCGCTCGAGCTGCCTGACCTGACCAGGCTGGTGGGGAAGGCCCTGCGCGAAAGCGCCGCCCACCCGGAGAGCGGCGAGGGCGGCGAGGATGACGAGCGGGCCGTGGGCGCCGAGAGCGCCGCGGTCTTCCAGCCGGCCGGGGCGCCGCCCATCGTCGGCCGCCATCCCCGCCTGCGTGCCGCCCTGCGCCTGCTCGAGCGCGTCGCGCCCACCGAGACCACCGTGCTGCTCACCGGCGAGAGCGGCACCGGCAAGGAGATCTTCGCCCGCGCCCTGCACGCCCTGTCGCCGCGGCGGCGCGGCCCGGCGATCGCCGTCAATTGCGCCGCCATCCCCGAGGCGCTGCTCGAAAATGAGCTCTTCGGCCACGAGAAAGGGGCTTTCACCGGCGCCGACCGCCGGCAGCCGGGGCGCTTCGAGCTGGCGGCCGGCGGCACTCTGCTGCTCGACGAGATCGGCGAGATCCCGCTGGCGACCCAGGGTAAGGTGCTGCGGGTGCTCGAGGAGCGCACCTTCGAGCGCGTCGGCGGCGGCCGCACCCTGCATGCCGACCTGCGGCTGGTGGCTGCCACCAATCGCGACCTGAAGCGCATGGTCGAGGAGGGGCGCTTCCGCGGCGACCTCTTCTTCCGCCTCGCCGTCTTCCCGATCGAGCTGCCGCCGCTGCGCGAGCGGGCGAGCGACGTGCCGCTGCTCGCCCGCCACCTGATCGGCGAGATTGCCCGCCGCCACCACCTGCCGGCGCCGCGCCTGGCCGCCGCCGCCGCCGAGCTGCTCGCCGCCCAGCCTTGGCCCGGCAACGTGCGCGAGCTCGCCAACGTGCTCGAGCGAGCGGTGATCCTGGGCGACGCGCCGGAGCTGCAGCCCGCCGACCTGCTGCCCCTGCTGAGCGCGGCGAGCGCGCCGGCCGGCGCTCAGGCCATGCCTGGCGGCGAGCGCGACCGGCTGCGCCAGGCGCTGATCGAGGTCGAGGGCGACAAGCGCCGGGCCGCCGACCTGCTCGGCATCAGCTACCGCGCCTTGCTGAGGAAGGTCAAGGAGCACGACCTGGAAGGCGTGCCCAAGTACCGGCTCTGAAGCGTGGCTGCCGCACGCGCGGCGGCAGAGGCGGGGTGAGCGCCGCGGGCCAGGCCCCTGGCAGGGACCTAGCTGGAAGGCGCGGCCCCCGGGGCCGGCTGGATGCTCCTGAGGCCCTTGGCCTGGGTCTCCCAGCGGATCGAGGCGAACGCAAAGACGCCGTTGGCCACGACGTGGAACTTGCTGGTCTCGGCCGGCTGCAGCGGCTGGGTGTCGACCGTCGCCGTGAAGCGCCCGAGCAAGCCGCCGTTGTCGTCGAACAGGTCGGCCACCACGGTCACGTCGGTCAGGAGGTCCTGCGAGGTGTTGCGCACCGTGCCGACGAGCTCCGCCCCGTTGGCCTTGCTCTCGCTGGCCGGCACCCGGTCCCAGGTCACCACCTCGACGGCGCCCGGCACGTCCTTGCCCGGCGGGTTGGCCTTGCCGCCCTTCTTGGCGTCCGTCGCTCCGCCGCCGGCGCCGCCGGCCGCGGCGCCTGCCGCATCCGGCGTCCCTTCTGGCAGGGGGGTCTTCTTGAAGTCCTTGTCGGTCAGGACGATGACCGCCTTGCGCGCGTGCTTCGCCTCCGCTTGCGGCGGCTTGGGCTCGGCAGCCTTCTTCGCCTGCTCGGTCACCTGCTTGCTGGCGTCGAAGTCGATCCGGTCGGCGCGCATCGACGAGAGGCTGCCGTTGGGCAAGGTGAAGACCACCAGCTTGCCCTTGAGCTGCCAGGTCCCCTGGATCTCGAAACGGTCACCATGGCGGGTGACGAGCCAGTCGGCGTTCGCCGCCGGCGCGGCGGCGGCCATGACCGTGAACGCCACGAGAATCAGCGATCGGTTCGTCATGGTGGGTCAGAGCTCCTTCCAATTCTTTCGATCCCGGATTATACACGCCGGACGTGCGGGACCGGATGCCAGGCGCCGGCCGGCCCGCCCTAGAACTCCTTCCAGTTCTTCTCGATGATGCACACCGGGATCGCCGCTGCCGGATGAGTGGTGTTGAAGGTATCGGTAATGCTGACGGTGACCCGTTTCTTCGTGAACCGGCAGTTCGACGGCATCAGCGCCATGATCTTCTTCATGATGTCCGGGAAACCGGGCGGCATCGGTGGCTCCGGCGGCGGATTCGGATTCCCCTTGGTGATGCTGACCGGCGTCGATTCGCTGGAGTTGGTGTTCAGGCCCAGGTCCTTCGGTAGCACGAAGTAGCGGTTGGAGCTGCCGGTCGGTACGCCGGTGCCCAACGTCGGCGTCTGCGTGCTGAGCGCGTCGCCGTTGTTGATGTTGAGCAAGAAGACGTGGGTGTCGCCGGTGTCGGCGCACACGGTGTTGGAGTTGACCACCGAGGTGATCGGCTTGGGCACGTAGGAAGGGAAGATCAGGACGCCGGAGAGTGCGAAGGCCTCGCTGATCACCCGCTCGCCGCCGCCGAGCTCGAAGTAGTAGCCCGGTTGCAGGCCACCGGGCGGGCTGAGCAGGAAGTTGCTGTTGGGATTGAGGGTGCCGTCCGGCGTCAGCTGCTGCAGGTTGGCGGCCTTGTAGGGCGTCGGGGTGTTGGCCGCGGTGAAGCCGGTGTCGATGATGACGAAGAAGCGGCCGGTCGTCGCGTCGCTCGCCCACATGTCGAAGCGGTTGCCGGTGCCGAAGGCCAGGCCGTACTGGTTGCGGTCGGCGTCGAAGAACACCGCCGGCGGGTAGAAGATCTGGCGGCCCTCGGCGTTGAAGATCTCGAACGGCTGCCAGAAGCTCGTGGACACGCGGCCGCTGACGGCGTCGATCGGCGCGGGCTGGGAAAGGTCGACCTTGTAGAGGTGGCCCGCCGTGGTGCCGACGTAGACGGTGTCGAGGTAGCCGTCCTGGCCGGTGTCGACGGCGGCGACCTCGCTGGGCACCGAGCCGTTGAGCTGGCGCTTGTAGAGCACCTTGCCGGTCGCCATGTCGAGCATGTACAGCCAGTTGCCCTGGCTGTTGCTCTGGCTGCGGTCCATGCCGCCGCCGAACACCACCACCCACTGCTCGTGGAAGGTGGAGCAGGCGGACGTGTCGCAGATTCGCACGCGGCCAGACTCGGGGCGCGACCAGGTTTCGCCGAGGTCGGGCTGGCCGAGCCCCGGCGCCGCGAGGTCTTCGTCGCACGGCTTGAGCTGGCAGTTGCTGACGCAGCTCGGCGTGACCTTGCAGCTGTCGGTGAACTCCCAGAGCGGCGTCGGGTACGGCAGCTGGCCACAGCCGCTGCCGCCGTTCAGGCAGTCCGGCAGGTAGTTGGCCGCGTTGGGATTGGGCAGCTGGATCGCCGGCGTGCCGGAGTTGCCGGGGGTCTCGAAATCGCTCTGCAGCTTGTCTGGCTGGGTGACGTCCAGGGCGTAGAAGCCGTGTCCGCCCTCGCGCAGCCCGCCGATGACCAGGCTGTGCCACTGGCAGGACGCCGGTGGGCTGGTCTGCGGGCATGGGTTGGTGCCGCCGGTGGCGTCGAAGAAGCCTTCGGCGAGGTGCGGCGGACCGTCCACCATGAACGTCTGGGCGCCGCCGCCGAGTGCCGCGGCGGCGGCCAGCTGATTGAGCGTCGGCATCACGGTGCGCGGCACGAAGGCGAAGATCTCGCTGCCGGTGCCATTGTTGAAGGTCCAGGCGGGCAGCCCGGCCTCCGTCCCCAGCTGCACCGTGCCGGTGTCCACGGCGTGCAGCTCGCCGTCGTCGCTGCCGAAGTACAGCACCTTGCGCCGGAAGCGCTCGGCGCTGGCGAAGGCCTGGTAGTTGTCGACGTTGCCGTCGAACAGCGTGACGTTGACCGGCTGGCCCAGCACCTGGGGATCGGAGTGAAAGATGTCGCCCAGCAGGAACTGGGTAGCTTGATTGGTGACGGGATCGTTGTAGCTCTTGACCGACTCGGCGAAGGTGACCGCCTGCTTCGCCGTGGTGTAAGGAGCCGTGGCGGTGGTCTGGCCGCTGGGACAGGGGTTCACGCCAGGCGGTAGATTGCTGCACATGGCGCTGGTCGGCGTCGCATTCTCGGTGCAGGCCGCCGAGAGCGTCCCCGCGCTGCTGCCATAGAAGTACCCCGCGCCGCAGAGTCCCAGCCCGTTCTCGAGATCGTAGAGGTGCGCGGTGTCGCTCACGAGGGGCATCTGCAAGCTCAGGCGCAGCTCGCCGGCAACGATCGGCGTCGCCGGGGCATAGTAGACGCGCCGCTTGGTCGGATCGGTGCTGGCGGTGTCGTAGCCGGCAAGTCCCTGGTTGAGCACGGTGTCGGTGCCGCCCGAGCTGCCGACGAGCTCGCCGCCGCCGGCATTCCACAGATGGCAGCCCTGCGACGTCGGCGTGGCGCAGGTCTTCGACGGGTCAGGGACGGTGGCCGTCGTCACCGTGCCGTCCGGCAGCGTCACGTTGATCGTTTTCGTCGGCACCGGGTCGGTGTATGCATCGACGCGCCCGGGCCAGATCGCCCCGTTCAGCGGCAAGAAGCTGGTGATCAGTTCCTTGTTCTGGACGTTGGACTGGATCGACGGCACGGCCGCCGAGGCGAAGGCGGTGGCCTGTGACGAGATCAAGTTCAGGACGTTGAGCAGCGCATTGAGGATGTCCTGCTTGCTCTGGGGCAGGATCGGCCCCGGACCGTCGCAGGGGTTGATCGGCGCGCACTTGCCGGCGTTGAAATCCGCCGAGCTGCAGCAGAAGCCGACCGGCGGCGGGTCGGCGGCGGGGAACCCCGCGGGTTGGCCGGCGACCGTGTTGGGGTTGCCATTGAAGAAATGACGGTTGCCGGTGCCGCCATTGTCGGCGACACACTGCAGGGTGTTGTTGTAGCCGCCGACCTGGGTCGTCGTGAGGCCGAGCCCGATGATGTAGGTGCGGATCGGGTAGGGGGTGTGCGCGGCGCCGTAGTTGACTCTGCGCAGCGCCTCGGCGACGCAGCAGGCATAACCCGGCGTCGGGTTGGCGGGCTTGCCCGCCCAGCTCGTGTAGGCCGGGCACAGGGAGGTATCGGAGTTCCAGTTGCCGTCGTCGCCGCTGGCCAGGCCGTCGGTCAGGATCAGCGCGTAGGCCGGCTTGCAGGAGAAGAACGGGTCGCCGCTGGCGCTCGAGGCGGTGCCGATCCAGCTGTTGGCGGTGACCGCCTGGAAGCCGTTGGGGGGGCCGCCGACCGGCGGGGTGAGGCCCGTCATCAGGGTGAAGAAGGTCTTCATCACGTTCCCGGTCGGGGTGCCGCCCTCCGGTGCCAGCGGCCGCTGCGCGGCGTTCTTGAGACGCAGGCCGGTCTCGCCGGCGAGCGGATGGTCCGCCAGGTAGGTGGAGATGCCGAAGTCCGGGACGGTGTTGAGCGGGTTCAGCAAGTTGGGCGCCATGCGTTGACTGATGGCGGTCTGCTGGTTCGTCTTCCAGTCGAGCGGGATGATGTCGCCGACGGAGAAGCTGTTGACCGGAGTGCGGCCCGACGCGTCGTTGCAGGTCGGCTGCATCATGTCGCAGGTGTTGGTGGCAAAGGGCGCGCCGGTGCACACCGGGGTGGGATCGGCAAGGCAGGTCCCGCCCGTCAGCCAGGGGTCGTTGCTGTTGGTGTCGGTGTTCGGCTCCAGCTGATGGTTGCCGGCCGAGTAGTTGGCGTTGATCTCGCGCGCCGCCTGGTTGCTGCCGGAGTAGAAGGCGCCGCCGTTGCCGCTGGCGTCCGGGACGTTGGTGCCGTTCAGGTCGACTCCCGGGTCCCAGTAGAGGGTCTGGTTGGCAAGGTTGAAGGTCAGCGTCTTGGTGCCCTTGGTGACGACCGTGCCGCACGCGGCGTTCGTGCATTTGTCGACCCTGACGCTGAGCTGGATCGTCGCGCAGCCCAGGATCGTCACGCCGCACGAGGACGTCGCGGGGTGCAGGAACGTCACCTTGTAGATGGGCGGGTTGCCGCTCGAGGTCTCGGCGAAGTAGTAGGACCAGTCCGCGGTGTTCTGGTCGCCGAGCTTGGGGTAGCGGCGCGCCCGTTCCCATTCCCACGAGTTGTCGAGGTGGGCAGGTTGCGTCGAGATGCAGCCGACGTTGTTGAAGGGCGCGGGGCCGCCCAGCGTGCAGGACCATGCCTGCTGCCCGAACAGCTCCTGCTGGCCGGGTCCCGGGAACTGGCGGCCGCTGTCGAGGGTGATGAAGCCGCCGGCTTGCACGCTGGCCGCCGAGTACCACCAGTACTTCCAATTCTGCTTTAGCTGGGTCTGGTCGAAATGGCCGAAGCCGAAGTTGATGTTGGGGTGCGACTGCATGATGGTGTAGATCGATTGCTTGGCGACGTAGATCTTGGAGTCAGGGTCGTCGCCCATCATGCGCGGCAGGCAGTCGCCGGGGTCGCACTCCGCGGAGCAGAAGCCGGAGGCGACGTCCGCCGCGGTGCAGGCGATCTCCTGATGCATCGAGCCCGAGGTGTCGAGGATGATCATCACGTACGGATTCTGCTGGGTCGCGTGCAGCAGGCCGCGGTCGTCGGCGTGCGCCGGCGCGGCGAGCGACAGCGCGACGGCGGCGGCCAGCGGCGCGATCGTCAGACGCCGAAGCCGGCGCCGCCCGGAAGGATCCAAGCGCTGCAAAACTCGACTGTCACTGTCCATGGCTCTCTCCAGGCTCGAGGCAGGCCTCAATACTTCAGCGAGCCCTTGGGCGGCGGGTTATAGACGATGGAATCCGATTGTTGAATCGGCTGCAGGCCGATCATCGCGGCGACGACCTTCTGCGACAAGGTCTGGGAGGTGCTGCCCAAGGTTCCCAGCCGCGTGGTGGTGATGTTGACCAGGTGGGTGGTGTAGGCGTACTTGTTCTGCAGGTTCTGGTTGATCTGGCAGAAGCTGCAGGGTTGCGTGTGCAGGGGAAACAGCGGCTGCAGCACGATCTGGTCGCCGAACGTCAACGGCGGCGCCGACGAAGAGTTGGTGTCCTGCTGCGTGGTGTTGAGAAAGACCGTGAGCGTCTTGTTGTTCTTCCTGTACAGGGTCATCGCGGTCGACACCTGGATGCCCGAATCCGAAGCGTAGAACGTACGGTTCGCCTCGCGCTCGTTGGCGCCGATCCGCACCTCGGTCTGGGTCATCAGGGTCAGCGCCAGGCCGGCGATGGTCAGCACCACCAGCACCAGCAGCGCCACGACGAAGGCGGTGCCGCGCTCGCCGCGGTCCTTGGACACGGGTGTGAAGGGTGCCGTGTGGTCGCCGGAGATCGCTTCTCGATCGAGCATGGCGGTCAGGTGGGTCATGACGCTCCTCACAGGTTGCGCAGCCCCACCACCGTCGTCAGCAGCCGGTGGCGATAGGCCCGCCCATGGAAGGTGTTGGCGAAGTCGGCGGCCGTGAAGGTGTGGTCCTCGATGTTCGTGATCTTCGGTCCCTGGTAGCTGAAGTCAGGGTTGCCGGTCTTCGCCAGGGTCGAGATCCGGATCTCGAGCAGCGGCGCCGGCCTCGCCGGCAAGGCCGGGAGGAACGGCGGGTCGCCGGCGACGTTGTAGATCCAGTCGTCGCCGATCGTCGGCACCTGGCTTGGCGGGTTGCCTGCCTGGGTGCCCTCGGTGATCCTGCCGTCACCGTCGTTGTCGACGCCCAGGGCGACCTGCAGATCGAGGATGTTGTCGGCGACGTCGACCTGCAGGTTGGCCGCGATGTTTTGATAAGGCGTCTCGGTGCCCGGGTACATGCGGGCGCGCGACAGGTGAGGCGCCAGATCGGTGGCGGCGTTGCCGGGCACGATGTTGTCCTGGCGGACGTAGTAGCGATACTCCTCGAGGACGCCGAGCCACGCCGCGGAAGTCATCTTGGCGGGCAACCCGACGATGTTGTTGACTGCCCCGAGCTGCTGGAAGGCGTTGGCGTTGGCGTCGCCGGTGACGTTGAACGCGATCAGCACGCCGTTCGGCGTGGCGACGCCGACCGGGCTCGGGCACTGCCCTTGGTTCGAGGCCAGGTTCGAGTTGGTCGGGTCGAGCTCGACGACGGCGTAGATGCTTTCGGAAAGCGAGCTTACCAGGATGAGCGGCTCGACCTGGTTCGCCGTGGCGGCGGCGCTGACCACCGTGATCAACGGCGAGAGATCCTGGGCGATGCCGGTCGGCGTCGTCGCGCACACCACCAGCGTACCGGCGGTGGCGGCGCCAGGAGTGGTGCCATTGGGCAGCAGCTTCAGCGACGGGACCGCGGGGTTGAGCTGGTAGATCGGTGCGCTGAAAGCTCCCCGCAGCGTCAGGATGTCGGTGTTGTTCACCGCCGTGGGCGAGTTGGGGAAGCCGATGGCGATCTGGTTCGACACCCCGCCGACGCCGACCTGGTTGCGCACCGCAACCGCGCCGTAGGCCTCGTTCACGGTCCCTGCCTTCAGGTACGCCGGGAGGCCGCCGCGGCCGGCCTCGCGGGCGAAGCGCACCATCTCGTACTGGGCCACTCGCAGAGACTGCTGCATGTCGGTGACCTGACCCTGCACCCGCGCGAGCTTGTTGTGGAAATCGAACAGCGCCAGGGCGGCCAGGATCACCTCCGCGGTGATGAAGGTGGCCACCACTACCTCGAGCAGGGAAAAGCCGCGCTCGCCGCGGGCGGTCGTCTGGGCACGGAGCATCGCCGGCATCTCCTCAGAACGCCTTCAGGAAACGAATGATGGTTTTGCGGCGGGCGCCCGCCGGGCCGACCGCCGAGACGCTCTTGACCTCTACCTGCGACTGGATGATGTGAGTGTCGTCGGTCGACGCGCCGCCGTTGATCGGATAGTCGAACATCTGGTCGTCGATGAGGTCGTCGATGTTGTACTGGGTGATGGTGGTGGTGCGGGTCCAGACGGCCAGGGGATTGAGCGGCTTGACCGTCGTCCACTGCAGCGTCGTCGGGTCCATGTACTCGGTGGTCAGCAGGTTGCCCTGGCCGACCGGCACCTGGATGTTCGGGTCGGTGAACTGCGCGCGGGTGAAGTCCTCTTCCTTCGACTTCGCGTAGTTGGTGACGCGGGTGTAGTCGGCGCCCACCATGTTGTCGGTCATGGCCCGCGTGAACAGCGGAATGATGCCGATGGCGACGACGCCGATCAGCGCCGCGGCGATCAGGGTCTCGATCATCGAGAAGCCCCGCGCTTCGAGCTTCCTCCGTATCTTCATCATCTGTCAGCTCCCCATGAGTCGACCGTGACGGGCTCGGGAGGACGCCCGCGGCTGGAAGAAACGCTGAAGTTGCAAGGAGCAATGCCGGTGCCAGCCGCCCCCGAGTGCGAGGAACCGTGGCAAGCCCTGAACCATCAGTGACTTGGATCGAGAGTCTCGAAGTCGGCGGCAACCGCGCCGATGGGGGCGGCGCTACTTTCAGTAACAAAAGTGTCGCGAGGGAAGGTGAGGCGGGCGAGGGTGCCGCCGTGCGGGCGGTCCTCGAGGCGGATGCGGCCGCCGTGGAGCGTGACGATGCGGTGAGCCAGCGCCAGGCCAAGGCCGACGCCGCCGGCGCGGCCGGTGGCGAAGGGGTGAAACAGGCGGTCCCGCATCTCCGCCGGGACGCCCGGCCCACGGTCGGCGATCGTCACCTCGACGCCCGCCGGCTGGTCGTCCACCGTCACCTTCACCGGGCCCCGGCGCCCCGCCTCGCGCTCGGCCTGGGCGGCATTGTGCAGCACGTTGCGCAGCGCCCGCTCGATGAGCTGCGGATCGCCGCGCAGCCAGGCCTCGCCGGCGCCGGCTGCCGCGGTGTCGCCGGCCGCTGCGCCGGCAGCTCCCCCGCCGGTGCCGCCAGCTCCGGCGGCGTCGCCGGCCGCGGCCAGACCGGCGGTGTCGGCCCGGACCTCGACGGCGACCCCCGAGAGCGCCGGATCGGCGGCCGCCCGCCGGACCAGCGCCAGCAGGGAGAAGAGCTGCAGCCGCGCGGTGCCGGGGCGCGCGAAGGCCAGGAAGTCTTCCAGCACGCGTTGCAGGTGATCGGCCTCGTGCCGGATCTCGGCTATGAAATCGGCGATCGACTCTTCGTCCGGGCGGCGCTCGATCAGCGTCAGGTAGCCGCGCAGGGTGGCGAGGCTGTTGCGCAGCTCGTGCGCGACGCCGGCCGCCATCTCGCCCAAGGCCGTCAGCCGGTCGGCGAGCCGGCTCTCCTCGGCCCGCCGCCGCGCCTCGGTCAGGTCGGCGAACAGCACCAGGTAGCCGCGGGTGGCGCCATCGTCGCGGCGTAGCGGGT
>DASZHY010000464.1:0-16143 GCA_035949675.1 Thermoanaerobaculia bacterium | reverse complement strand
GCGCGAACGTCAATGCGGACCGCCGGTTCGGCTGTGACGCGCAGTACCTCGGCTATCCAAGCGGGCTCAGGACGGTCTACTGCGGCTGCGAGAGGATGGGCAGGATGTGGCGGACCTTGATCGGCTTGCCGTAGCGGGTGGCTGGCCGGAACCGCCACTGGCGGACCGCTGCTACCAGCGCTTCGTCGCAGGTCTCGCCGAGCCCGCGCAAGACCTTGACGCCGGCGACCCTGCCCTGCTCGTCGATGGTCATCTCGAGCACCGCCTGGCCCTGCACCGCGGCGCAGGGGGCCGCCTCGGGATAGACGGGCTCCACCATGCTGCTGGAGATGAGCTCGGGGAGCGTGAGGCCGCCGCCGGCGTCGACCGGCAGATTGGCGTCGCCCGGCGCAGCGCCGCCGGTCGCCAGCGCGCCGGGATCCGTCCCGGCGGCTCCTGGCGCCGGGGCAGCGGTCCCTGGCGAGGCGGCATCAGGGACGGTGGTGGGTTGCACCAGCCGGTCGAGCATCGCCTGGCGCTCGCGCGCCGCCCGGCGCGCGGCCGGCGAGGCCGGCGCGTCCGGCGGGGCTGCCGCGTCCAGGATTGCAGCGCGCAGGAAGACGACGTCGATGGGCCGCTCGCCGGCGCCGAGCGCCGGGGTGCGCGCCGCGGCGAACGCCAGCGCCGCGATCGCTCCGGCGTGCAGCGCCACCGATACGACGAGCGGCCACGGGCTCCGCGGCCGCTCCTCCCGCTGTTGCGTCGAGTCCTCGAACATCCTGAAGGCGCCCGGCGGGAGCATAGCGCCGCACCGGACGCCTGGGCGAGCGCGGCACCAGGCCGGGCAACGCCCCGGCCGCCGCCGATCGAGCTTGCCCTGCTTGCCCTAACGGAGGTCGAACTGCACGGTGACGTTGAAGTACACCTCGACGGGGTGGCCGTTGAGCAGGGCAGGCGTGAACCTCCACTGGCTGACGGCCTGGACCGCCTCCTCGTCGAGGCCGAGGGCCAGCGACTTCTCGACGCGCAGTCCGACGACGTTGCCGCGCACGTCGATGATGGCCCTGAGGACCACGACGCCTTGCCGGCGGGCCTGGCGCGCCGTTTCCGTGTAGTGGGGCATCACCTTGGTGCCGGGGATGATCTGCGGCCTGCTGATCGGGCCGCCGATCGGCAGCGGGCCGTCGTTGACGTAGTCGCGGCCGTCGGACCCCTTGTCGTCGCCGGTGCCGTTCCCGGTCGTATGGGTGCCGGAGGAGCTGATGTCGGTTGGGCCGGGCTGGGGATCGGCGGGCTGGGGGTCGGCGGCCGGCGCCGGCACCTTTTCAGGGACCGTGCGGGGGTCGGGCTGGGTCAATGCCGGCACCCGGGGCGCCGGCGTGACGAGCGCCTGGGGGGCCTCCGAGTGCGGCTTGGGGCTGCTGGCCTTGTTCTCCTGGTGCTGGGGAGCCGCGGGCAGCGCCGGCAGCGGCAGCTGGACCTCGAAGACGGTGGCGATCGGCGGTTCGGCGACTGCCGGCACCTGCCAGGCCTGGAAACCGGACAGCGTCGCCAGCGCCATCCCGTGCAGCAACAGGGAGGAGCTCAGGAGCCAGGCGCGCTTGCGGCCGGCGGCTCGGCGGTCGGCTTGCGCGGTCATCCAGGGGGTCGCGAACATGAGGCTCTCCTTCTTGACGGTTGGCGCGGCCGCCGGTTTACGGCCGCGCGATCGAGAGGCGCCTCTCTTGCCCTCTTGGACCGCGGGCAGGGCAAAGGAGTTCCCGCACCGTCCACCGTCGGCCGCCGCGGTTCGCGTCCCAGGCCGCCCTGGAATCGGCACCAGATAGACGGGGGGCGCCGACACGCCGGGCGCGCCGGAGCGCCGGCACGCCGATGCGCCGGAACGCCGGAGCGCCGGAACGCCCGGAGCGCCGGAACGCCCGGAGCGCCGGAAATCACCGCGCGCGATCCGCCTCCCTTACAAGCCAAACCGGACAGGAGGATGCCGATGAGCCCGGAGACCACGCCCCTGACCAAGACCGCGGTGGCCGCGGCCCCCTCCTTTTCGCTGCCCTGGGCCAGCCTGGTCGAGCTCGGCCGGGCGCGCGCCGAGAGTCTGGGCGAACAGCCGCTGTACTCCTTCCTCCCCGACCGGCCAGGAGAGGACGAGAACCACCTCAGCTTCGCCGGCCTGGATCTGCGGGCGCGGGCGATCGGCGCGGCGTTGCAGCGTTTGGGCGCCGGCGGCCAGCGGGCACTGCTCCTGTACCCGCCGGGACTCGAGTTCGTGGCCGCCTTCTTTGGCTGCCTCTATGCCGGCGTGGTCGCCGTGCCGGCCTACCCGCCGCGCTCGGCGCGCACGCTGCCGCGCCTGCTCGAGATCGCACGCGACGCCCGCCCGGCAGTCGCCCTCACCACCACGGAGCTGAAGGCGGCCATCGGCGGGCTGGCGACGCAGGTGCCGGATCTCTCGGCGCTGCGCCTGATGGCCACCAACGAGGTGCCGCTCGAGCAGGCCGACGCCTGGAAGGATCCGGGCGCGTCCGGCGCGACGATGGCGTTCTTGCAGTACACCTCGGGCTCGACCGCGGCGCCCAAGGGCGTCATGGTGACCCACGGCAACCTGCTGCACAACGAGGAGATGATCCGCCAGGCGTTCGGTCAGACGGCAGACTCGGTGATCGTCGGCTGGCTGCCGCTGTACCACGACATGGGGCTGATCGGCAATGTCATGCAGCCGCTCTACCTGGGCGCGCGGTGCGTGCTGATGTCGCCGATCGCGTTCTTGCAGAGCCCCAAACGCTGGCTGGCAGCGATCTCGCGTTATCGCGCCACCACCAGTGGCGGCCCCAACTTCGCGTACGACCTGTGCGTGCGCAAGGTCTCCGCGGCCGACCGTGCCAGCCTCGACCTGAGCAGCTGGGACACTGCCTTCAACGGCGCCGAGCCGGTGCGGGCCGAAACCATGGCGTGCTTCGCCGAGACGTTCGGCGGCTGCGGCTTTCAGGCGCGGGCCTTCTTCCCATGCTACGGGCTGGCCGAGGCCACGCTGTTCGTCAGCGGCGGTGCGGGGGCCGGCGCCGTCCGCGGCGCGCCGCGAGTGGCCGCCTTCGACCGCGGCCTGCTCGAGGCTGGGGAGGCCAAGCCGCCGAAGGCGGCCACTGAGGTCGATTCGCCAGGGGAGGTCGATTCGGCGAAGGAGGACCCGGCCAGCCGCGTCATGGTGTCTTGCGGCCGGGCGTGGCTCGGTCAGGACCTCGTCATCGTCGATCCCGAGACCCTGACGCGCTGCGACGACCGCAAGATCGGCGAGATCTGGGTGCGAGGCCCGAGCGTCGCCCAGGGCTACTGGCACCGTCCGGTGGAGACCGCCGAGACCTTCGACGGCCGCCTCGCCGAGGCGGGCGCGGGGCCCTCAGGCTCAGGCGAGGGCGAGGGCGAGCCGGACACGGCGCCATTCCTGCGCACCGGCGATCTCGGTTTCCTCGACGGCGGCGAGCTGTTCGTCACCGGCAGGCTCAAGGACCTGATCATCATCCGCGGCCGCAACCTCTATCCCCAGGACATTGAGCTTTCTGTCGAGCGAGCCCACCCGGCGCTGCGCCCGGGCTGCGGCGCCGCCTTCTCGGTCGAGATCGGGGAAGAAGAGCGCCTGGTCGTGGTGCACGAGCATGAGCGCACCGCAGACGACGCGCCGCTCGACCCCGGCACCGTCGAGGCGATCGCCGACGCGATCCGCCAGGCGGTCGCCGAGCAGCACGAAGCGCAGGTGCAGCAGGTGGTGCTGCTGCGCGCCGGCACCATCCCCAAGACCTCGAGCGGCAAGATCCAGCGGCGCGCCTGCCGGGCGGCGCTGCTGGCCGGGCGGCTGGCCGTGCTGGGCGCCAGCGCCCTGGGGGGCCCCGCCGCCGCGACCCAACCGGCCCCGGTGGGCACGCCGGGCCCGGGCAGCCAGGGATAGAAGAAACGCATCGCTGCCAGGGGCAGGGCCGTCTTGCCTGGCCCGCGTTGCCTGCCAGGGCGCCGGGATGCGGTCAGAAAGACGGATCAGGGCGGTGTGCCGTCGGCGCTGGCGGCGCCGAGGCTCGCGGCCGGCGGGTCCAGGACGGTGAAATAGAAGGTGCTGCCGACTCCGGGCTCGCTTTCCAGCCAGATCTCGCCGCGCAGCTGATCGATGGCGGCGCGGGCGATGGCGAGGCCGAGGCCGGTGCCGTCGGCGACCTCGTGGTGGGCGCGCACGAACTGCTCGAAGACCAGCCCTTGCAGCTCCGCCGGGATGCCGACGCCATTGTCGGCGACGCCGATGCGCCAGTGGGCCGGCTCCTGGCGCTGCACCGAGATGCGCACCCAGCGGTCGGCCTTGCTCTCATCCGAGTATTTGATGGCGTTGCCGAGCAGGTTGATGAGCACCAGCTCGACCCTGGCGGCATCCACCTGTACGTCGGGGATGACCTCCTGCACCTCGAGCCGGACGCCTTGCTCCTCGGCGAGCCCGCTCAGCTCCTCGACGGTCTCCTCGAGCAGCGTGCGCAGGGCCAGCCGGCGGCCCTGTGCCGATTCCTCGCTGCCCTGGGCGATGGCCAGCGCATGGACGTCGTCGGCGACTCCCTTGATGCGCTGCAAGGCGCTGCCGAGCGCCTTGAGCGCCCGCTGCGCGCGCTGGCCGGCGCGGCCCTCGTCACCGGTTTGCCCGGACCCGGGGGCGGGGGCGGCCGCGCCGCTCTCGGCGCGAGCCTCGCCGAGGTCGTGGGCCAGGATCTGCAGCGAGGCCTCGGCGGCGGCGAGGCGGTTGCGCAGCTCGTGGGCCAGATCGCGGCCGAAGCTCCCCAGCAGGTGGGCGCGCTCGCGGCGGTCGCGGAACCCTTCCTCGCGGAAGGTGCTGGCGGTGATGGTGGTGATGACCATCAGCGCGCGGTACAGACGCTCGGCGACCTCGATCGCGTACTCCGCGGGGACCTTGCGCTCGAAGGCGCCGGCCTCCTCCCTGAGCGCCCCGTAAAGGAGCTCGCCCAGGATCTCGAACTCGGCCAGCAGCTCGTCGACGTCGTAGCCCTGCTCGCGCCGCAGCCGCGCCAGCTGCGCCAGCTCGTGCCGCACCAGGTTGGCGGAGACCATGTCGCCGTTCGAGCAGAGATAGTCGGAGACGCCCTTCAGGATCTCCGGGATGTGGTTGAGCAGGGTGTCGGAAGGGAAGATCCGCCGCGGCTGGATCTCGAGCCGCTGCAACAAGCGGTCGAGCCAGGCCCGGGTCAGCTCGGAGGAACGGCGATGCAGCTCGGCGCCCAGATGGGCTTCCAGAGCCAGAGCTTCGTTGTCGGGCATGGGTGCGTCCTTGTTTACACGGTCTACGCGCGCACTGGGACTCGACTCGGCCTCTACGCGAACCACCGGGCACACTATTGTATCAGAGGCTGGTCATAGCGGGAGCGATGGATCTGCTGGCGCAGGCCGCTGAAGATGTAGGGCATCGTCGCCGCCGTCCCGCGGTGGACCAACCAGCCGGGCATTCCCTGGGCGGGGTCGGTGTAAAGCACGCAGGTGCCCAGCGTCCGGCCGCCGCCGTAGGGCGCGAGGACCCACCAGCCGTGGTGGTCCGCCACGTTGCCGGTTCCCGGCAGGTAGCGCCACCATGCCCGCCAGGTCCGGGCATCGCCCTCTCCGGTCACAGCGCTCCTGGCTTGGATCTTGTAGTAGCGTCTGCCGAGCGGGAACGGCAGCTCGAGCGACTGGAAGCTGACGATCGCCCCTTCGCTCCTCGGCAGCGCGTCGGAGCGCTTCACGAACGGCACCCATTCCTGGTAGTGAGCGAAGTCGACCACCGCGGCGAAGACCCGCTCTGGTCTGGCGTCGATGATGCCCCGCCCGACCTCCTCGACCAGCGAGCGGGGACCGGCCGGCCGCGTGGCCAGCAGCACCTCGCCGGCGGCGAGGCGCGCGGCCTCGGCGGCGGCCGGCGGCGGCGGCAAGGCGGGGGGCGGCCCGGCCGGGTCCGGGGCCGGCGCGGCGAGGGCGAGCAGCAAGGGCAGCAGCCACTTCACGGCGCGGATTCTAGATAGAAACCGATTGTCGAAGCGAGGGGGAGGGGGCGTTAGGGGGTCGCCGCAGGCGGTGGGATTAGAAGAATTGAAGGCGTCCCCGCGGCAAACGGATGGCGCGGATAGACGGAGGACGACATGGCTGATCGTGGCGGAGAGGGCGGCACGGCGGAGCAGCGGCCCGGCGCCGAGCGGCTGGCGAGCCGGACGGTGTTCTCGGGGCGGCGCGTTCAGGTGCGGGTGGACCGCATCCGCCTGCCCAACGGCGCCGAGCACGACTTCGAGATGATCCATCATCCCGGAGCTGCCGCCATCGTGCCGCTGCTCGAGTCGGGAGAGGTGGTGCTGCTGCGGCAGTACCGCTACGCGACCGGCGGCTGGCTGCTGGAGGTCCCGGCGGGCACTCTGAACGAGGGCGAGTCTCCCGAGCAATGCGCCGCCCGCGAGCTGCAGGAGGAAACCGGCTACCGGGCGGGAGCGCTGCAACCGCTCGGTTGGATTTGGACGACCCCGGGTTTCACCGACGAGCGCATCTGGCTGTACCTGGCCAGCGGCCTCGCCGGCGGGCGCCAGCAGCTGGAAGGCGACGAGGTGCTGACGCTCGAGCGCCTGCCGCTGGCCCGGGCCGCGGCCATGGCTTCGGGCGGCGAGATCGTGGACGCCAAGTCGGTCGCCGCCCTGCTGCGCGCCGCCAGCCTGGTCGGCGCCTAATCGGCCTGCCGGGCGAAGAGATACTCCTGAATGCCGTGCCGCATCAGGAAGGAGCGGTCGAGGCGGAAACCGCGCAGCAGCTCGTTGAGCTCGGCCGGCGCGTAACGTGGGCAGGGGCGGGTGATGGCGTTGCTGGTCTCGTAGGCCAGGGTCTCATGGTCGAGGATGCGGAAGCGCATCGGGTCGGCAGGGATTTGCTTGAGGATCGAGACCAGCGCGAACATCGTGGCGCCGGGCCGGCAGAAGCGCGCGAGCTGGCGGGCGAGCGCCGCCACCTCGCGGCGCTCCAGGTAGTTGATCAGGTCCCAGATCAGCACCGCGTCGAAGCGGGTGTCCTCCGGAAACGCCAGCAGCCGGTCGAAGCGGCCTGCGAGACCGGAGTCGTCGTGCTCGCCGCCCTCCTGCGACGGGCGCGGCTCCCAGGTCTCCCGCGCCTCCCGGACGGCGGCGCGGTCGATGGTGGCGACGGTGGCGGACCCGGGTGCCGGCAGCATCGTCATCGCCGCCTGCAGGGGCACGAGCGCCGGGTAGAGGTCCTGGATGTAGAGCTTGCAGCCGAAGCGCGACAGGAACTCGACGTTGCCGCCCACCGCCGGGCCGAGGTCGAGGACCTGGAGGCGCGGCCGCCCCGAGAATCCCGCGAGCAGCGAGGCGAGAGCAAGCGAGCGGTGGCTCTGCGGGCCGGAGGGCTCCGGCGCGGCCGAGCCCTGGTCCTTGTCCGGGCGCTCGCGCGATCCGGCGCCGCGTGAAGAAAACCAGCTCATCCGGCGGACCTCATTTCGACCCTTGGGAAGTGTCGTCGCCCTGCGGCCACACCTCCGGAAGCCTCATTTTGCGGGGCGCCGACCGACCGGCCCCGCCCATCACCTTACCCCCGGCCGCCCCGCCCCCGTCGCGGCGGTCAACCGCCGTGCGTGCGCCCGCTCGCCGGCGGCGCCGCGGCAGGCGTGTGGCTCAGCTGGGAGGCGGCGACCCCTGCGCCGCCGCCTGGCGCAGATGCTCCCGGCGCCAGCGGCGGCTGGCTCGCCGCGGCCGGCTGCGATGCCGCAGCGGCGGTGCCGGCTTTCGCGGCTTCTTTCGACTCCATGTCGATGCTGCCGCGGAAGCGGGAGCCGTCCTCGAGCATCACGCGCGGCGCCGTGATGTTGCCACGCACCGCTCCGGACTGCCGCAGGATCGCCTGCTGCTGGGCGAAGAGGTTGCCGTCCACCTCACCCTCGACCACCACCGTGTTGCCGAAAACGTCGGCGCGTACGCGGCCGTTCTTGCCGATCGTCACGTTGTGCTGCTTGAGATCGATCTTGCCTTCCACCCTCCCTTCGATGACCAGGTCCTCGTCACCGCTGAGATCGCCCTTGATGAAGATCGACGGACCCACGGTGGCGGTTGCGCGGTCGGGTCGCCGCGTCTCGGCTGGCGGTGCGGCCGGCCGCGGGGGAGCGGGCGCCGGCTCAGGATGAGATGAATTGTCGTCGGGCTTTTTCCACACCATGCGCTCTCCTTCTGGGAGGGGTTGGTTCCGGCAGGTTACGGAGCCGGGTCGTTGAAGTCAATAGATATGGCTCTTTTTCTATGATTCCAATCCCTGAAGGGCGGCTGCGGCGACCAGGCGGCGATCCGGCGTCAGCCGCGTCAGCCGCCCACCAGGCGGGCGTCCAAGGTGATTTCGGTGGCGGCCAGCGCCTTGGACACCGGGCAGCCCTGCTTGGCCTGGCGCGCCTGCTCTTGGAAGGCCGCGTCGTCGATCCCCGGCACGTCGCCTTCGACCTGCAGGTCGATGCGGCTGATCCGCGGCCCGCCTTCGCCGCCCGTCTCGAGGTGGACCTTGGCGCTGGCTGCGACTCGGCGCGGGGCGTGCCCGGCGCGCTCGAGGGCCGCCGACAACGCCATCGCGAAGCAGCCCGCGTGCGCCGCGGCGATCAGCTCCTCGGGATTGGAGCCCTGCCCGTCCGCGAAGCGGGAGGCGAAGGAGTACGGCCCCGCCCATGCTCCGCTGCCGAGAGACACCCTGCCGTGACCTCCCTTGAGACCGCCTTCCCATACCGCGTCTGACTTGCGAACAGGCATCTATCTCCTCCTTCCGATCCGTATCAAGTGTCGGCGCCCTGTGACGGTGCCTCCGTCGTGCTGGTCCGCCGGGAGGCCGACCGAGTTTGCCCCGGAACTTTTCCGCATGGGCCGCGTTTGGCAACTGGGACGCCGGGCTCCGCCGGTGCCGCGTCCACCTCCCCGCCTACCGGATCGTAGCACCGGATAGAGTGCTCCTCGACAATCCGACCGTGGAGGAAGAGAGCATGAGCGAGCCGCGCGATTCAGGGAGGCAGAAGGCCGTGGAGATGCGTCTGGGGCGCTACGCCGGAGCCGTCGAGCAACGTCTGGCGGCCTGGCAAGCGGCCAGCTTCGGCAGGCGCCTCTGGCAGAAGGACCCGACGCTCTGGACCTCGGATCCGCGGACGCCGGAGATCGCCGACCGCCTCGGCTGGCTGGGCCTGCCGAGCTCGATGCGGCAGCGGCTGGCGGTCCTCGAGGCATTGGGCGATGCGGCCAAGGCGGAAGGGATGCATGACGCCGTCGTTCTCGGCATGGGCGGCTCGAGCCTGGCACCCGAGGTCTTCGCCCGCACCTTCGGGCCCGCACCGGCCCATCCCCGGCTGCGGGTGCTCGACAGCACCCATCCGGAGGCGGTCGCCGAGCTCGCCGGCCGTCTCGATCTGGCGCGGACGATCTTCGTGGTGTCGAGCAAGTCCGGCACCACCACCGAGATGCTGTCGTTCTTCTATTTCTTCTGGGACCGTCTCGGCAGCGGCGCCGGCGCGGCGCCGGGGCGTGATCGCGGGCGGCACTTCGTGGCGGTGACCGACCCCGGCACGCCGCTGGCGAAGCTGGCCGGCGAGCGGGGATTCCGGACGCTGGTGGAGGCGCCGCCGGACGTCGGCGGCCGCTACAGCGCCCTCACCCCCTTCGGGCTGGTGCCGGCCGGGCTGATGGGAGTGGACCTCGACGACCTGCTCGGGCGCGGCGCCGAGATGGCGGCCGCCTGCGGCGCCGAGGTGGCGGCGGCGGACAACCCGGGGCTGCGCCTGGGCGCGGCGCTCGGCGAGCTGACCCTGGCAGGCCGCGACAAGGTGACCTTCGCCGCCTCGCCGGGGCTTGCCGCCTTCCCGCTGTGGCTCGAGCAGCTGATCGCCGAGAGCACCGGCAAGATCGGCCGCGGCATCGTGCCGGTCGCGGGCGAGCCGCTGGGGGCGCCCGAGGCTTACGGCGACGACCGTTTCTTCGTCGGCCTGTCCCTGGGCGACGAGGCCGCCGGCCTGGACGATCGCCTCGACGCGCTCGAGCGCGCCGGCCATCCGGTGGCGCGGTTCAGGCTGGCGGCGCCGGCCGATCTGGCGCCCGAGATGTTCCGCTGGGAGGTGGCGGTGGCGGCGGCGGGCTCGGTCATCGGCGTCCATCCCTTCAACCAGCCGGACGTACAGCTGGCCAAGGAGCTGGCCGGCAAGGCGATGAAAGAGCTGGCCGCGGCGCACGCCGCCGGCTTGCAGGCCGGAGCTGCCCTGGCAGGCGGCGCGGGCGGCAGCGGCGGCAGTGGCGGCAGCGGCGGCGAGGAAGGTGACGGAAAAGTGCGGGCCGGCGACGCGGCGGCGCTGGGCCGCGCTATCGCCGGCTGGCTGGCGGGCGCCGGGCCGGGCACCTACCTGGGCTTGCAAGCCTACTTGGCGCCCTCCGCGGTCACCGACGCCGCGCTCGGCGCCCTGCAGGCCGAGGTGTCGAGGCGCACGCGGTTCGCCACCACCTTAGGCTACGGCCCGCGCTTCCTGCATTCGACCGGGCAGCTGCACAAGGGAGGGCCGCCGAGCGGCCGCTTCCTGCAGCTGCTGGACTCGCCGGCGGAGGACGTGCCGGTGCCGGAGACCAGCTACTCCTTCGGCACCCTGATCCGCGCCCAGGCGCAGGGCGACCGCCAGGCGCTGCGGCAGCGCGGCCGGCGGGTGCTGCGCGTCGAGCTCGGCGGCGACGTGGCAGCCGGGCTCGCCGATCTGGCCCGCGCTGTGGCCGGCCTGCCACTGGCGGCGGCCGCCGGCGGAAAGGCAGGAGAGGGCGGCGGCGCATGATCCTGGCCGGCGACGTCGGTGGCACCAAGGCCAATCTCGGGCTGTTCGCGCCCGTGGCCGGCGAGGTGGGTGCGGGGGGGCCAGGCAGCCTCCGGCTGGTGACCGCGGCCACCTTCGCCACCGCCGACTTCCCCGGCCTGGCGGAGGTGATCGCCGAGTTCCTGCGCCGGCTGCCGGAGGCAGGGAGCGCTCTCGGCGCCCCCGTCGCCGGCGCCCCAGTCGACGGCGTCCCCGTAGCCGCCGCCTGCTTCGGGGTGGCGGGCCCGGTCGTCGACAATCGCAGCAGCACTCCGAACCTGGCCTGGGACATCGACGGCCGCGCCCTCGCCCGTGCCTTGAGGCTGCCCGCCGTGCACCTGATCAACGACCTGGTCGCCACGGCGGAAGGGATCCCGCTGCTGGCGGCCGACGAGGTGGCGACGTTGCAGGCGGGCACGGCCGAGCCGGCGACCGGGGCCGGGCCGGCGAGCGAGGCCGGTCCGGCGAGCGAGGGCGGTCCGGCGAGCAAGGGCGGTCCGGCGAGCAAGGGCGGTCCGGCGAGCGAGGGCGAGCCGGGTGGCGGCAATGCCGAGGCGGCGGCCGGCAACCAGGCGCTGATCGCTGCCGGCACCGGTCTCGGCATGGCGCTGATGCCGCTCGTCGGCGGTACCCGGGTGACCGTCCCCTCCGAGGGGGGCCACGCCGACTACGCGCCGCGCGACGAGGACGAGATGGCGCTGCTGCTCTACCTGCGCCGCCGTTTCGGCGAGCACGTCAGCACCGAGCGGGTGGTGTCGGGTCCGGGCCTGCGGGTGATCTACGAGCACCTGCTCGCCGCCGGCTATGCCCCCGAGAACCCCGAGGTGCGGGCCGCCCTCGTTGCCGGGGACCCGGCGCGGGTCGTGGCGGAAGCGGCTCTCTCGGGCCGCGACCGGTTGTGCAGCCGCGCGCTGGACATGTTCATTGGCGCCTACGGTGCGGCGGCCGGCAACCTGGCGTTGATCGGAACTGCCCTCGGCGGCGTCTATATAGGTGGGGGGATCGCCCCCAAGATCCTGCCCCGGCTGACCGGCGGCCTCTTCGTCCGGGCGTTCCTGGACAAGGGGCGGTTCGCGGGGTACCTGGAACGCATCGCGGTGCGGGTGGTGCTGAACGACCGCGCCGCGGTGCTGGGAGCGGCACGTTGCGCCGCGGCCACGCTGCAGCGGACGACGGCGGGGGCTGGCACGGCGGCGGCCGGCACGGCGGCGCTGGCGCACTGAGCCGGCCTCCGGGCCGTAGGAGGCGGCGGGGAGAGCGGCGGGGAGAGCGGCGGGAAGAAAGGTCCGGCGGCGGGTCTGGGTGGGGTGTGCCGTTTTGGCCATCGCGTCGGAGTGGCACGTCATAGGTGTCTGCGCAGGCTGCCGGCGGGGCGGCCTCGGCCAGGGTTTCTCCCGGGGAAGGGGGCCTGCCGCGTTCGCGGCGGAGCCTGGCATCGCCAATGCATCGGTCCTCACCTCGGGACGGAGAATCACCTCCGATCGTTTACTGCAAAGGAGCGCTCGATGCGCAAGACGTTGATTCTGACTCTGGTCCTCGGTGTGTTCGCCGTGGTCGCGTACGCCCAGACCACCGGTACCGCCGCCGGCACCACCAGCGGCACCGCCACCACCACCACCACCACGACCTCCGCTGCGACCGGCACCGGCACCACCACCACCACCACCAAGACCAAGCACGCTGCCCATTGCATGTACAAGGGCACCGTCGCTTCGGTCGACCCGACCGCCAAGAGCTTCGTCGTCCACCCCGCCAAGGGCGAGGACTGGACCCTGAAGGTCAACGACAAGACCAAGTACAGCCCGAAGGGCAAGGGCTGGGACGACGTCAAGGCCGACGCCAAGGTCAGCGGCACCTGCCACAAGGACGGCGCCGACAACTGGGCGGTCACCGTCAAGTTCGCGGCGGAAAAGAAGGCCAAGGCCGAGAAGGCCCCCGCCGCGCCCAAGACCGGCAAGTAACCAGCGTTCAAGCTTCAGCGTTCCTGACAGTGGGGAGAGGCGAGAGATCGCCTCTCCCCATCGTTGTTTCAGGGGACGTGCGTGGTCGCCGGCAGCTCCCAGCGGCTGGCGCCGACCAGCGCGGCCAGCCGCCCGACCGCGGCGTCGAGCGCCGCCAGGCGGCGGCGGGTCGGCCGCACCCCGGGCTCCCAGCGCACCGAGCGCACCTCGAGGCGGTCCTCCCCGCGGTGCAGCTTGGGGTCGATCCTCCCCACCAGCCGCTCGCCTTCGAGCAGCGGCATCACGTAGTAGCCGTGCCGCCGCTCGGCCGCCGGCACGAACCCTTCGAAGCGGAAATCGAACCCGAACAGGCGCAGCGTCCGCCGGCGGTCGTGCAGGATCGGATCGAAAGGGCAGAGGACCTTGATGCGGGACGGGGTGGCCGGCTCCGCTCGCGAGCGGGTGCCCCAATCGGCGACCGCGAAGGCTGACCGCGGCGGCGACCCGTCCGCCGATTCCAGGTCCACGGCCGCGATCTCGCCCCTGGCCGCGGCGTCCGCGCACCAGGTCCGGACGGCGGCGGCCGGGACCGCGTGCCAGAAGGCGGCGATCTCGGAGGGGGTCGCGACACCCAGCCGTTCGATCGCCGTCCGGCACGCCCATTCCAGGTTCTCACCGGGTCCCGGGCGAGGCGCGGCCATGGCGTCCGGCAGTACGCGCCGGGTCAGGTCGTAGAGCTTGTGGAAGCCGCGCCTGCCGGCGATGGCAGCCTCGCCGGTCCACCAGAGGTATTCGAGCGCGGTCTTCTGCGGTGACCACCCCCACCACGAGCTCGCTCCGCCGCGCCCGTTGCCGGCGGCGAGCTCGCGCGCCAGCAGCGGCCCGTCGCGCTCGAGGCGGGCGCGCACCTGGGCGATCACCGCCCGCGGCCGGCTGCCCATCCGCTCGCGCCACCAGGGCCGGCGCCGCAGCTCGCGGCGGTAGCGCTCGAAGCGCTCGTGCCAGTGAGGGAACCAGGCAGTCGGGATCGCCGCCGCGTCGTGCGTCCAGTGCTCGAACAGCCGCCGCCGCCGCTCGAGCAAGCCCTGCAGGAGGCTGGGCCGGTAGCCGCGCAGGCGCGGCGCCAGGATCAGGTGGTGCGCCCGCTCGACGACGTTGATGGAGTCGATCTGCACGTAGCCCAGGCGGTGCACCAGCTCGTAGACGCTCTCGGACGTCGCGCGCCCGGGATCGTCCAGCAGGCGTTGCGCGCCAAGCAGCAGGCGGCGCCCCATGGCGGGGGAGATCCGGGGGAGCAGAGAAGGCGAGCGTGCCATGCGCGGGCAAGCATAGTCGCCGGCGGCAGCCGCCGCGAGCCCGCCCGGGCGCAGGACAGTCTAGGCGGGGAGCTGGAAGCTCAGGCGGGGGTTCTTGCGGGCCCGCTGCAGATACGCGGCGATGTCGCCGACCAGCGCCGGGGTGACGCGGTCGCCCTGGGCCGCTTGCTGGAAGGTCACCAGCGCCGCGGCCGCCTGCCGGTGGATGTCCATCGACAGCACGACTGGCAGCACCTCCGCGGCTAGACGGCGGATCTCGCAACATCTCCCCTGGTCCAGATGGAGCCCCGCCAGGTCCAGCATCACCAGCGCCGTCTCGTACCCATGGCCGCCGGCGACGAACCGCTGCAACAGGCTGCCGAGGCTGTGCTCGGCTTCCTGCCAGCGACCCGAGCGGCGGGCGATGCGGGCCAGAAGCCACTCCATGCGCAGCTCGGCGCGGGGATCCTCGCCGTCGAGGAGCTCCTGGCGGACGCGGTCGAGCTGGCGCTGGGCATGGTTGCAGCGGCCGCACCCCTCGAGGAACCAGGCCAGCTCGTGCCCGGCCGTCAACGCCAGGAGCGGCTCGATCTCGCGGTCGAGCTGCGCCAGTCCCTGCTGGATGAGGTCGACGGCCACCTGCGGCCAGCCGGCGCGGCCGAGGCAGAGGCCCTTGGCGATCAGGGCGCGGCCCTTGCGGTGCAGGTCCTTGACGTCCTCGTAGATCTCGATCACGGAGTCGAGCAGCTCGGCGGCCTCCTCGAACCACCCCTGGTCGCTGAGCAGCAGCGCCTTGAGGTCGAGCAGTCTTGCCTCCTCGAGGGGATCGGCCGAACCGTCCTCGGAGAGCGATTCGGCGAAGGCCAGGGCCTGCTCGGCGCCGGCGAAATCGGCGCTGATGCGGCGGGAGTTGCCGAGGTAGGCCCAGGCCCGTGCCTTCATGTCGTGCACCACTGCCGGGCCGTAGTGGCGGACGTCGAGATGATCGGCGACCATGATGCCGAGCTGGGCAAGGGCGGTTGCCTCGGAGCTGTCGTGGCTGCCGGCTTCGAAGCTCCTGTCGAGCAGCAGGTCGCAGAGCGCCAGGCTCTGGAAGTGCCGGCTGGCGTGCACCAGAGCGCTCCATTCCGCAGCCGGCCGTTGCAGCAGGTCGGCGAGCAGCCGCGGCGCCGCGGCGCGCTCGGCGGCGACCAGGACGAGCCGTTGCTCGAGCTTGGCGAAGATGCGGTCCCAGGCCTCGTTCTCCACGTCCATGTCCTCCGGAGGGTCGTGAGGGGCGCCGGCGCTCGTGCTCAACGAATGGCCGCCCCAGCCGCTGGCCGACCCGGATGCCAGCGCCGGATCGCCTCCCCAGCTCCCCGCCGACCCGGATGCCAACGCCGCCTGGCAGTCCGGTTCGCGGCGCGGCTGCCGCCTCATCGAAGCGAGGGGAGCCAGGGGGGCGAGCGATCCGCGCTGCCGCGGCGGCAGCGAGCTCGCCCAGGGGCTCACCAAGGAAGCCGGGGACCCGGAGAAGCGGCCGGCAGGGTGCCGGGGGCGGATGGAACGGGTGGAATCGGTTTCATTGGCGCCCTGAAACGGCTGGACGGGCTTGCCGGCGGCGTTGGAGCCAAGGGCACGGTCGGAGCCAAAGGAGCGGTCGGAGCCAAGGGAGCGGTTGGAGCCAAGGGCGCCATGGGAGCTATTGGAGCCGTGGGGGTCGTGCGCGGGAGTTGCCTCCGGGCATGGCAGCAGGGCGTCGATCGTGCGCTGGCAGATCGGGCAGCCTGAGCGGAGATGGTTCACGATCCACCGCTCGGTTTCGGCGAAGATCTCGCCACGTGCAAAGCACTCCAAGGCGTCCCGATCAGGATGGTACTCGTCCAAGATGCCCTCCCTTCAGAGCTTCATACAAACCATCAAACCTTGCGGCCGCGCTTTCGCCTGTCGACGTGTCGCGGCTCTCCTGGCTCGTGGAACCCCCCCAAGGTTCCGACCAGGGCAAGCTCAGCCCTCTAGAGTTATAGTTGCTTTAAGGGCAAAAAAAGTGACACCGGCGCGGAAAAAACACCGAGATCGTTGCATCGAAGTGTCG
>DASZHY010000463.1:0-6591 GCA_035949675.1 Thermoanaerobaculia bacterium | reverse complement strand
ATCCGATCGGCGCGGTGAGCAAGCAGCTGGCGGGCGAGGAGCTGGCCGAGATCGGCGAGATGGTGCGGGCGGGAGCGGTGGCGGTCTCCGACGACGGCAGGCCGGTGATGAACGCCGAGCTGATGCGGCGGGCGCTGCTGTTCGCGCAGCACTTCGACGTGCCGGTGATCCAGCACGCCGAGGACCTGAACCTCTCGGGCAAGGGGGTGATGCACGAGGGGGAGTGGTCGACGCGGCTGGGGCTCGCCGGCATCCCGGGAGCGGCCGAGGACGTGATGGTGGCGCGCGACCTGCTGCTGCTCGAGGACACCGGCGGGCGCTATCATGTGGCCCACCTGTCGACGGCGAGGAGCCTCGAGCTGGTGCGGCGGGCGCGGCGGCAGGGGCTGCCGGTGACCTGCGAGGTGACGCCGCATCACCTGGTGCTGACCGACGAGGAGGTGGCGCGGACGGTGTTCTCGACGCAGTGCAAGATGAAGCCGCCGCTGCGCTCCGAGCGCGACCGGCGGGCGCTGCTGGCGGGGCTCGCCGACGGCACGGTGGACGTCATCGCCAGCGACCACGCGCCGCATCACGCCGACGAGAAGGACGTCGAGTTCGACCTCGCGCCCTTCGGCATCCTGGGGCTCGAGACGACGCTGGGGCTGTGCCTCGACCGGCTGGTGCGGCCGGGCGTCATCAGCTTGTCGCGGCTGGTCGAGCTGCTCTCGACCGGCCCGGCGCGGGTGCTCGGGCTGGCGGGCGGCACGCTGCGCCCGGGCAGCCCGGCCGACGTCACGCTCTTCGACCCCGAGGGGGAGGCGACGATCGCGGCGGCCGCCTTCTTCAGCCGCTCCCGCAACACTCCCTTCGACGGCTGGACCTTGAAGGGGCGGCCGGTCGCCACGCTGGTGGGCGGGCGGCGGGTCGAGCTGCCGCGGCGCGCGGCGGGCAAGTCGTGAGCCGCTGCGCTCGTGCGTGGCCGGAGACCCGTCCGATGCGATCCAGATGGGCGTTGCCACTCTCGGCCCTGACCGCGCTCGCAGCTCTGCTGGCCGCCGCGAGCCCGCTCCACGCGGCGGCGTCCAGCCAGGCGGCGCCGGCGCCCCAGTTTCAGGTCCTCGCCAACGGCAGGCTGTTTGTCTTCGACCCGACGGCCGTCCTCACGAATCCGTTGCCGCTGCTGGCTGGCTACCCGGCAGGCTCCTTCAATCTGACAGGTCTCGCCGCCGGCCCGGCGGGCGAAACCTTCGTCGCCGGCACCGATAGCGTCGCCAACTCCTGGCTGTGGCAGGTGGACTTTGGCACCGGCGCCGCGACCTCGGTGGGTGCGATCCCGGGCTACGTGATCGCCGACATCGCGTTCGACGGCGCGGGGCGCCTCTATGGGCTCACCGACAACGGCGTCGGCGGCTCGCCCCACTCGCTGCTGCTCATCGACACCGCGACGGCGGCCGCCGCGGTGGTGAAAGTGCTCGACAACCACGGCGGTCCGGAGTTCGGCCCCGGCTATGGCGCGCTCGGGTTCAACCCGGCTGACGGCAGCCTGTATTACGCCTTCCGCGACTCGACGTACGCCTTCTTCCTGGACAGGCTGGCTCCGGGCACCTTCGAGCAGACCCGCCTGCAGGTCCCCAACAACTTCGATCCCGCCATACCGACGGCCATGGTCTTCAGCCAGGGCTCGCTATGGCTGTTCATCAGCGCCGGCGTGTACTCGGCAGATCCCGCCAACCTCGCCGCCGGCTTTTCGTTCGCCGGCATCCCCATCCTCAGGACACGTTATGCCAGGACGGAGTTCAACCAGGACCTGGTCTACGTCGACGGCGCCATTCCCAGCCTGCTGCCCTGTCATCCCGGTCCGACGGTCGCATGCCTCCAGGGCCGATTCGAGGTCAAGGCCTACTACGATGCGACGCCGGGCGGCGGCAGCGGACCCGCCAACGTGGCGCTGGCGGGCCGGCCGAGCGCGGAGCTCACGTTCCTCGATCCCGAGAGCACCGAGCTGATCGTGAAGGTGATCGACGGCTGCACCCTCAACAGCCATTGGTGGATTTTCGCCGGCGGCCTGACGGACGCCGGAGTCTCGCTCAAGGTCACGGACAGGCTGACGCGCACGGTCAAGGTCTACCAAAGCCCCAAGGGGGAGGCGTTCCAGAGCATCGGCGACACCTCTGCTTTCAGCTGTCCCTGAGGCCGCGGCCCGCGCGGTCGCGGCTCCGATGGTCGCCAGTCGCGACACTCGTTGCTCGTCGCAAGGAGAGGTTCCGATGCGATCCAGGAAGACGCCGGCCAGATGGGTGCCGACCCTCCTTGCCGCGCTCCTGGCCGTAACGGTCGGCACCACGCGGTCCGCTGCCAAGCCGCCGCCGGGTGCGGGACCACCGGTCTTTCAGCTGGTCGATTTCAACGGCGACCTGATCGTCACCACCCCGACGGGTTTCCTGGCGGCCCCGGTGCCCCTGCACCGCGACCACTCATTCGCTTCGGTCGGCAACGTGACCGGCTTCGCCGTCAGCCCCGCGGGCGAGACCTTCATCGTCGGCACCGATGAGCACGATTCCTGGCTTGGCAAGGTGAGCTTCTCGACCGGCGAAGAGAAGACGGTGGCCAGGTTCCCCGGCTACGTGATCGTCGACATTGCGTTCGACGGCGCCGGCCGCCTCTTCGGCCTCACCGACGGCTGCGACGGCGCCTGGCCTCACTCGCTGCTGTTGATCAACCCCCGCCCGGCGTACGTCCTGGTGAAGAAGGCGCTCGACGATCGCCGCCCGTCGCCATGTCATACCCTGTTTGGCGCGATCACCTTCAATCCCGCCGACGGCAGCTTCTACTACTCGAACCTCGACGCGAACGGCCATCTCTTCGTGGACAGGCTGGCGCCCGGCAGCTTCGCCCAGACGCCGGTGCTGACCTCGAGCCTGAACCAGGGCCCGCCGACAGGGATGGCCTTCGTCCAGGGCTTGCTCTGGCTCTCCACGTTCAACGGCCTGTACGTCGCGGACATCACGAACTTCAAGGGCAACTTCGCCTACGCCGGCAGCCCCGAGCTCGGCACGCCGTTGACCAACTGGTTCACGAACATCACGGCCATCCTGCCCAGCAGGCTTGGCTGCACCCCCGGGCCGACGGTCGCCTGCCTCCACAACCGCTTTCAGGTCGAGGTCACCTACGACGCGCGGCCCGGCCAGGGCAGCGGACCGGCGGGCGCGGTGCTGGACAGCAGGCTTAGCGCCGGATTCACCTTCTTCGGTCCCGCCGACGTCGAGATGATGGTGAAGGTCGTCGACTCCTGCGCCACGAACGGCATGTGGTGGCTCTTCGCCGGCGGCATGACGGACGCCGGCGTCGCGATCAAGGTCACGGACACGGCGACCGGCGCGGTCAAGACCTACGCCAACGCCCGCGGCCACCTGTTCAAGACCGTCGTCGACAAGGCGGCCTTCAGCTGTCCTTGAGCGGCAGCTCTACCCACTACGCTCTATCGCACCGGTGGGCGTGGCGCGAGAGCGCCGTGCCGGTGACTCAGGCTGCCGGCTGCTCGGCGCGCAGGCGGATGGCGCGCAGCCACATGGCGCGGATCAGCGAGCTGCCGGGATAGATCACCCGCCAGTAGGCAGCGAACCGCCGGCACGTCGCGGGGTCGGTGGCGAAGACCCGCGTCTCGGTGGTGACGGTGAAGGCGCCCGGGCCGGCGTCTTCGACCCGGAAGTTGATGGCGGCCTTGGCGAAGCCGGGCGCCGAGAGCGTCTTCCATGCCTCGGGCGTCAGCTCGCCGTCCGGCCGCCACCTGGGCGCCGCGATCACCAGGCTGCCGAGGACGATCTCTCGCTCCGCGTCCTCGGCGAGCAAGAGGAAGGAGGTCTGCGCCGCCAGTTCCAGCAACGGCTTGCTCTCGGGCGCGTTCAGGATGCCTTCCGGGAGGGGCCTGCCGAAGCGCCGGATCCAGGTCAGGGCGCGAAAGAAGAGGATCTCCCGCGCGGTCACCTCCTTGATCGCCGAATAGATGCGCTGGCGCGGGGCGCGGATCACGACGCGGTGCCGCTCGTCGAACTGCCAGGCGGGAACGAACTCGTCGAGCCGCGTGGCGGCGGCCGCGGCGCGGCTCGCGCGCGCCGGCAGCAACCACCCGGCCGCCACCAGCAGCAGGCTGCAGGCCGCCACGGCAAGGCCCTGGCCGCGGGTGTGAATGCCGAGAAAGGCAAGGGGCCTGAGCATGGAGATGACACCCGCCAGCGCGGTCACGAACCCCGCGTAGACGAGGCCAACGCCGAGGAGGTTCACCTCGCACTCTCCTTCCTTTGCTTCCCTTGATCTCTGGCGAACCCGATGGACCGCGGCGCCAGTCTAGCGCAGGCGCGGCGCGCCATCGTGAGATCGGCGATGCCGACGGCGCCCGTCGGGACTGCGTTAGAGTTCGTCAGCGCGCCGGCGCGTCGAGGATGGACGGCGCGGTGGACAGCGCTTGGCGCAAGATGCGCGAGGGGACCTGTGCGATGGGGTTCATGGGTCTGGGACGCCGTCCCTGGACGAGGCTGGCGGCGTGCCTGGGAGCGGCAGGGCTGGCGATCGGCTGCGCGGGACCCGCGAGCGGCGCCGGGAGCGGCGCGGCGGCCGGCGACGGGGGCCGCTCCGCCGGCGAGCGCGCCGACCCCCGGGAGTGGCGGCACGCCGCGGCGGCGCTGCGGGAATTGCCAGGCAAGCGGGTGACGCTGCTGGTGCCGGCGGCGCGGCTGGCAGGTCCGGCGCGGGCGGAGATGGCGCAGCTGGCGGCCGCGCTCGACGGCGCGGTGGCGGCGATGGCGCCGCGGCTGCGCGGCGAGTCGACCGGGCGGCAGGCCGAGGGGCAGGCAGCTCGAGAGACGCCGATCGCCGTGGCGGTCGAGGACGATTTCGTGGCGCAGGCCCGCCACACCGGCGAGATCGGCGAGGCAGTGCCGGCGAGCCTCGCCGGCGACCCCGCCGAGCTGCACCTGGTCTACCACCCGGACGATCTCTTCGCCTATCGCGTCGCCCTGGCTGGGCGGCTGATCGCGCGCGCCGCTCCGGGCGCGGCACCGGGGAGCCTGCCGCCGTGGCTCGAGCGCGGGGCGGCCCTGTGGCTCGCCGGCGACTGGTATGGCCGGCCCTACCGGGACTGGGTGCCCTGGGTGGCAGGCGCCGAGGCGCTGCCGTCGGCAGGCGAGCTGCTGGCCGCGGGCACGCCGCCCCAGGGACCGGCGGCGCTGTGGACGCCGGTGGCGGCGGCTTTGATCGATCACCTGCCGGGATCGACGCTGGCGGCCAAGCTCGACGCCGCGCGCCGCTTGACGGCGAGCGAGGTGGACGTCTGGCTCTTCGGGCTGGCGGGCTCGGCGGCAGCCAGGGCGGCAGTGGGGCGGAGCGGGCTGATCCCGCCCGAGCGCGGCTGGCCCGAAGTCCGACTTGGCGCGAGCCCGAGCCCGCCCGGGGCGAGGTTCCTGTGCGGCGTGTCGCTGGCGATGGAGAACAGTCTCGAAGGTGGGTATCACGCTCCGGCACTCGACCGGCAGCTCGAGCGGTTGGCGGCGATGGGAGCCAACGCCGTGTCGCTCATGCCGTTTGCCTTTGAGCGGGGCCCGGCGTCGCCGCACCTGCGCATGCTCGGCAGCAGCCCCGAGAGCGAAACCGACGTCGGGCTGATCCACGCGGTGCGCCGCGCCCACGCGCACGGTCTGCGGGTGCTCTACAAGCCTCACATCTGGGTGGGCGGCGGCAGCTGGCCGGGTGACGTCGCCATGCCGGACGAGGCAGCGTGGCAGGCGTGGTGGCGCGACTACCGCTGCTACGTGCTGCACCACGCTTTGCTCGCCCGGTGGGTGGGGGCCGACTTCTTCAGCGTCGGATGCGAGCTGTCCGGGACGCTCGGCCGGGTGGAGGACTGGCGCCGGTTGATCGCGGCCGTGCGCCGGGTGTTCTCCGGGTCCGTGACCTATGCCGGCAACTGGAGCGGCGATCTCGAGCGGGCGCCGTTCTGGCTGGACCTCGACCTGATCGGCGTGGACGCGTACTTCCCGCTGTCCCCCGACCCGGCGGCCGGGCGGGCCGAGCTGGCGCGTGGCGCGGCGGCGGTCGCGGCGCACCTGGAAGCCGCCAGCCACGCCTGGGGCCGGCGGGTGCTGCTCACCGAGGTCGGCTTCGCGGCCTGCCGAGCGCCCTGGACGGCGCCCCACCGCGAGGGCGGCACGCCGTCGCAAGCCGACCAGGCTGCCGCCTACACCGCCTTGTTCGGCGCCCTAGGTAAGCCGCCCTGGCTGGCCGGCGCCTTCGTCTGGAAGGCCTTCAGCGGCGAGGCGTCGGACCCTCCGGCGGCCCGCCATCTGCGAGACCAGGGGGACGCCGACTTCCGCTTCCTCGGCCGCCAGGCGGAGGCGGCGATCGCCGCCTATTACTCCCGCAAGTGAGCCGAATCCCGCCGGGTCCTGGCGGACGAATGGCAGAAAAGGACGCGTCTAGCGCGCGCTCTCCGGGTTCAGGAAGGTGCCTTCGTGCAGCTCCTCGAAGGCCTGCCGCAGCTGCTCCTGGGTGTTCATCACGATCGGTCCGTACCAGGCCACGGGCTCGGCCAGCGGCTTGCCCGAGATCAGCAGGAAG
>DASZHY010000462.1:0-4803 GCA_035949675.1 Thermoanaerobaculia bacterium | reverse complement strand
GGTGGTGGACGCGCTGGCGCACCTCGGCGTGCGCCACATCGACATCCCGATCACGCCCGAGAAGGTGTGGACGATCCTCAAGGAGAAAGGGGTGGCGGAGTAGCGGGCGGGCTGGGCCGGGCCGGGCGACGGCGGACGGCGACGGGCCGGGCGACGGCGGGCGGCGGTGGGCAAGGTCATCGATGCCTTTGCATACGTGCAGATTCGGCTTTGATCCCGCCGCGCATTTCGTCTAAGATCGCGCCCGACCCAACCTTTTATGCTCTACCAGATCCTCTTCCTGGTCCTTGGCTGGCTTTTGGGCCTGCTCAGCCCCGTCATCGTCGACTGGTTTACGAAAAAGCGCCGTATGGCCGAGCTCCAGCGCGCCCTGCTGGTCGAGCTCGGCGAGTTGAAATTCAGCCTGGCCAGGACGACGCTGGCGGTGGCGGGGGCCATCGCCGCCTGGGACAGGGAATACCTGACATGGCTCAAGGCGGCGTTCGAGTCGTACCGTGGCGCCCGCGACGAGTACCGCAAGTTGCTGTTGGCGACCGTGACCGGCCTCCTGGAGCTGGATGATCAGCAGCTCGCCGCGGCCGGCAGGTCCATGGGGGTGCCGGTCTCGCCCGCGCTCCAGAAGCACCATCTGCCCTATCTGCAATCGCGCCTCGATTACCTGGCGGCCCTCGGTCCGGATGCGCAGCGGCAGCTGCTCGCGATCCCGGCGCAGATCGGCGTGATCAACGAGCTGCTCGACGACATCCGCTTCTGTCTCGGCAAGAGCTTCGATTCGCTGCCGCCTTCCACGCGGCAGGCGATCGACGCCAGCCTGCAGAACTCCTACCGCGCCGTGCTGCAGGCCTCGCGCACTGCCGTCGATCTGATCAACAAGCTGAAGCTCGCTAGCGTGACGACCTGACGGCTTGACGGCAGGTCAAGGGTCGTTCTACACTTCCTTCTCCTAGAGATCTTAGGAGAAGGTGCATGGACGAGAAAACCGAGCGCTTGCCGGGGGAGCCGTGAGATGCCCCCGGTGCGCCGTCTCCGGTCCCTCCTGGAAGGTTGGTTCGAGCGCCGCCGGCTCGAGTCCGAGATGGACGAGGAGATCCGCTTCCATCGCGAGCGGCGTGCCGCCGACCTGGTCGCCTCGGGATTGAGCCGAGCCGAAGCCGAGCGGCGTGCCCGTCTCGAGCTGGGGTCGGTCGACGGGATCAAGGAGCGCTGCCGGCAGGCCCGCGGCCTGCGCTTGGCCGACGAGCTCGGCCAGGACCTGCGCTACGCGGTGCGCCTGTTGCGCCGAGAGCCCGCGTTCACGGCCGCCGCGGTGGTCACGCTGGCGCTGGGCGTCGGCGTCAATACCGTCATCTTCAGCCTGTTCGACGCCATTCTGGGCAAGCCGCTGCCCTATGCCGCGCCGTCGCGCCTGGTCCGCGTCGGCGCATACTTCCCGAAGGGCGCGCTGCCCATCTTCCGCGAGCAGAGCCGCGCGCTCGCGGGCGTGGCTGCTTACGACGGCGGCGGCGAGGTCAATTTCACCGGCTCTGGCGACCCCGAGCGCATCGCCGGCGGTCACGTCTCGCCCGAGCTGTTCTCGCTGCTCGGCATCCGGGCGGCGCTGGGGCGCACGTTCCGTCCCGGCGAGGACCTTCCCGGCCGGGACCGGGTGGCCGTTCTCTCCGACGGTTTCTGGCGGCAGCGGTTCGGCGGCGACCCGAGCATCGTCGGGCGGCAGCTGACGCTCGACGGCAACGGCTGCGAGGTGGTGGGGGTGATGCCGCCGGACTTCGCCTTCCCGTCGGCGGCGGTGCGGCTCTGGCTCCCCGCCCGGCTGGATCCCCGGGACCGCGTGGACCTCTGGAAGAGCAGCGGTTTCGGGCTCGTCGGGCGCCTGCGGGAAGGCGTGACGATCGCCCGGGGCCAGGAGGAGCTTCGCCGGCTGACCCCGCGCGTTCGCGACGCCTTTCCCTGGCGGATGCCCGACGACTGGAACATGGGCCCGGAGAACCGGGTGGTGCCGCTCAAGGAGTGGATGGTGAGCAGGGTGCGCCCGCGGCTGCTGATACTGCTCGGCGCGGTGTGGCTGGTACTGCTGGTTGCATGTGCCGACGTCGCCAACCTCCTGCTGGCTCGCGCCGCGACGCGAGAAAGGGAAATGGCGGTGCGCGCCGCGCTGGGCGGCGGCCGGCGGCGGATCCTGCGTCAGCTGCTGACCGAGAGCGTGGTGCTCGGCCTGGCCGGCAGCGCCGCCGGGCTCGTCCTGGCTGTCGTCGGGATGCCGCTGCTCAAGTCGGTCCTGCCCGGCGATATGCCGCGTCTGGCCGAGGCGACGATGGATTGGCGCGTGCTCGGCTTCGCGGCCGGTCTGGCTCTGGCGACCGGCATCGCGTGCGGGCTGCTGCCGGCGCTGCGCGTCCTCGGTCCGGCCCCGCCGCTGCGCGGCGGCGAGCGGTCCGCGAGCGCAGGGCCCGAGCGGCGGCGGGTGCAGGCGGCGCTGGTGGTCGCGCAGGTGGCGGTGTCGGTGGTGCTGGTGACCGGGGCCGGCCTGCTGGTGCGCACTCTCGATCAACTGTTGCGGGTGGCGCCGGGCTTCCGCTCCGAGCGCCTGCTCACCGCCCGCATCACTCCGAACGACTCGTTGTGCGACACGGCGGCGCACTGCATTGCCTTCTACGGCGTGCTGCTGGATCGGCTGCGGGCGCTGCCGGGGGTCTCGCAGGCCGCGGCGGTGAGCGACCTGCCGCTCACCGGCGAGTCGCAGCGGATGGCCGTCGAGCTGGAAGACCATCCGGTGCCGCCCGGCACGCCGGCGACCATCGCGCGCGAGCACGACGTGACGCAGGGGTATCTGGAGCTGATGGGCATTCCGCTCCTCGCGGGCCGCACCTTCGAGGCGGGCGAAGGCGCGCGGCCGGAGCCGGTGGCGCTGGTCGGCGAGGCCCTGGCGCGGCACTTCTGGCCGGGGCAGAGCGCGGTCGGCAAGCGCCTGCGCTACGTCTGGGAGAAGCGATGGCGCCGGATCGTCGGGGTGGTTGGCGACGTCCGAGACGAGTCGCTGGCGAAGAGCCCCGACTGGGAATACTACGTCCCCTACGGGCAGGAGACGCTGCCCCCCATGGACGTCGTGGTGCGTGTGGCGGGCGATCCGGCGGCCGCCGGCGCCGCCCTGCGGCGGGCCGTCGCCGAGGCCGACCCCAACGTGCCGGTGAGCAACGTCCGCACCCTGGACGGCATCGTCACCGCGTCGGTCGGCACGCCGCGCTCGACGATGTGGCTGCTGGCGAGCTTCGCCGCCCTCGCCCTGGTGCTCAGCGCCGTGGGCATCTTCGGCGTGATCTCCTACAACGTCAGCCGCCGCGTCCACGAGATCGGCATCCGCATGGCCCTGGGCGCCACCGGCGGCCAGGTGCGGCGGCTGGTGCTGGGGAGGGCCCTGGCCCTGGGCGCGATGGGCGCCGGCATCGGCGTGGCCGCGGCCCTCGCCGCCACGCGCCTGCTGCGCGGCATGCTGTTCGGCGTCAGCGCCACGGACCCCTGGGCTCTGGCCGCGGCGCCGGCGCTGTTGGTGGCGACGGCGCTGGCCGCCGCCTGGCTGCCGGCGCGGCGGGCGGTGGAGCTGGATCCCACGGTGGCGCTGCGGCGGGAGTAGGCAGCGAGTCTCATCTCGCTAAGGGCAGCTTGGGTAACGCCGGCGAGCGGCCTGCCACAGGCTGGGCGATCCGCTGCGCCTCGCGGTGCGGTGGCACCGGATTCGGAGGCCGCCGGAGGAGCCTGGAAGGGCATCAAGTACTCCCGGACCAGCGTGCCGGCCTGGCGCCAAGACGCACGTCGACATGAATTCGATTAGGGTACACGCCGATGCCGCCCCGCTGAATGGCGGGAACCTGGCGTGCCAGCTCTGTCATCTGGGCGACGGTAAGAGCCCCGATGACGATGTCGGCCGCAAGGCATTCTCGATCGTGGCCGTCGGCATCTGTCACCAGGTGCTGACTCGAACTGACTCCGCCAACCTCCTTGTTATGCTGCCAGCAGCGGCAGGCGTCATTGATGTGGATGGGGACGCCGGCAAGAGTGCGCAGCTGCTCGAGCGCGTCAAGGAGGCGTTGTGAGACGTTGCAGCGCCCGCAGTGCCGGCACTGCAGTTCCTCTCGCGTGAAGTGTGTTGATTCTGTGGGCATCACTACTCCTCATGTGCGCCGGGTTCCACAAACCCACTAGACGGACCTCCGCTGCTTGTTCCCGCGGCGGATCAGGCCCGCGCGGCAACCTGCACGCGACCTTGTCGTTAGCGCTGCTGGCCACAGTGCTCGGCGCCAGCAGTTCGCCCCCTGGCGCGCCGTCCGCTCAGTAACGTACCGCAAACACTCGTGTAACCCTGGGGCCGCCCATGGGCTGCTTTCTTGCGGCCGTTCTGGGAAAGCCTGCGGCTCGTCCGTCCAATGAGGTGGAGGAATCATGGCCTGCACTATCGTCGCCCGCTTTGCGGATGATCCTGAGGAGGTTTGCTACCAGCAGGCGACAGCGGCACAGGTGCGCCGGGGGCTTTGCCAGCTTGAGATCGAAAGCGGCCGGCACGGCTGGCCGCGGCTCCTTTTCCATACCGACCCTGGAAACTCGACTATTACGGTGCGGCCCGCCGCACCACCGAACGACACGAGCCCGGTTCGAATCGCGCAGACTCTTGAGGTCGCAGCTCGTCTCTCTTGCCAATTCAGCTCAACCGCAGTGCCCCTGTACGTTGGCCTGGACCTGGTTACCGGAGAGCTGACCGGGCTCAACGTCGGCGAGGCCGAGCTGCTTGCTGCCGGCGAAGGGATCGACGCC
>DASZHY010000461.1:0-19753 GCA_035949675.1 Thermoanaerobaculia bacterium | reverse complement strand
GGCCGCCGCCGGTCCGCGCATCGTCGCCAGCCGCTCGGTGTTCTACCCCGATTCCGAGCGCGTCATGGGATGGGACATCTCGGAGGACGGCTTCCGCATCGTGCTCTCGGCCGACGTGCCGCAGGTGGTCCGCGATCACCTGCGCGGCGACGTCGACGCCTTCCTCGCCGAGCACGGCCTCGCCCGCTCCGACATTGCGTCGTGGGTCTGCCATCCCGGGGGTCCGAAGGTGCTCGAAGCGATGGAGGAGGCGCTCGAGCTGCCGCCCGAGGCGCTGGCGGTCACCTGGAAGAGCCTGCGCGAGGTCGGCAACCTCTCCTCGGCCTCGGTGCTGCTGGTGCTGGCCGACACCCTGGAGGGCCGCCGCCCGCCCCCGGACAGCTGGGGGCTGCTGCTCGCCATGGGACCGGGCTTCTGCTCGGAGCTGGTCCTGCTGCGCTGGTGAGCGCCGCGCGATGACCGTCCTCGGCGCCGGCAGCCGCTTGCTCTACACTCTACTGATCGCCGGCGTCGCGGCGCAGCGCCTGGCCGAGCTGCGCCTCGCGCGCCGCCATCAGCTGGCGCTCCTGGCGCGCGGCGGCGTCGAGGTGGCGCCGCGCCACTACCGGGCGATGGTCGTCTTGCACGCTGCCTTCCTGGTCGCCTGTCCGCTCGAGGTGTGGTGGCTGCGGCGGCCCTTCCGGCCGGCGCTGGCGGTGGCGATGGCGGTGCTGCTGGCGGCGGCGCAGGTGCTGCGCTACTGGGCGATCGCCACCCTGGGCGAGCGCTGGACGACGCGCATCGTCTGCCTGCCCGGTGTGCCGCTGGTCGCCGGCGGGCCGTACCGGTTCCTCCGCCACCCCAACTACCTGGCGGTGGTGGTGGAGATGGCAGCGCTGCCACTGTTGCACGGGGCCTGGCTCACCGCCGCCGTCTTCTCGGCGGCCAACGGCCTGGTGCTGCGGGAGCGCATCCGGCAGGAGGAGGCGGCCCTGCGGGAATTCAGCGAAGCGAAGGGCGGCTGCGAAGGGCGGCAGCGACAAAGTCAGATCTTGAACGGAAATCGGCCGCATGGGCACTGACATCTTGACCGGTATCGCCGAGGTGGCCCGGGAGCATCTCGGCTGGGAAGGACCGCTCACCGGCGACATGCGCCTGGTCGAAGACCTGCGGCTCGACTCCGTCCGCCTGCTGACCCTGGCGGCCGAGGTCGAGAACCGCTTCCACGTGGTGCTGAGCGAGGGCGACGAGGCCGCCATCGTGACCGTCGGCGACCTGGTCGAGACGGTGCGGAGAAAGCTTGGCTGAGACGGTCAACGACTACTTGCTGCGGGCGGGCCGGCTGCCGGACGGCGGCCTGCGGTTCATCGACCGCGCCGAGACGGCGACCTGGGTGGGCTGGGCCGAGGTGCGCGAGCGGGCGCTCGCGGCGGCCGGCGGCCTGCTCGCCCTCGGCGTCGGGAGAGGCGATCACGTCGCCCTGGTCTTCCCCACCGGCTGCGAGTTCTTCGCCGCCTTCTTCGGCGCCCTGCTGGCGGGCGCGGTGCCGGTGCCACTCTACCCGCCGGTCCGGCTGGGCCGGCTGCGGGAGTACGTGGCCCGCACCGCCCGCATGCTGGCCGCCTGCGACGCCCGCGTCGTGCTCGCCGACGCGCGGGTCAAGCGCTTCCTCGGCGAGGCGGTGGCGGCGGCGCGGCCGCGGCTCGGCTGCAAGACCCTGGCGGACCTGCCGCCCGCGGCGGCGGCGGCCGGATCGGCCGGGTGGGGGCCGGCCGCACCGCGGCCCGACGAGCTGGCGCTGATCCAGTTCTCCTCCGGCACCACGGTGGCGCCCAAGGCGGTGGCGCTCAGCCATCGCGCCGTGGTCGCCCAGACCGAGATCTTGAGCAGTTGCTGGTCCGACCGCGACGGGCTCCGCCACAGCTGTGCCAGCTGGCTGCCGCTCTACCACGACATGGGGCTCCTCGGCTGCGTGTTTCCGGCCCTGGCGCGCGACGCCACCCTGACGCTGCTGGCGCCGGAGCTGTTCGTGGCGCGGCCGGCGCTCTGGCTGCGCGCCATCGGGCGGTACGGCGCCACGATCTCCCCCGCCCCGAACTTCGGCTACAGCCTGTGCCTGACCCGCGTCGCCGACGCCGACATGGAGGGCGTGGACCTCTCCTGCTGGCGGGCGGCCCTGAACGGCGCCGAGCCCGTCGCTCCATCCGTGTTGCGCGCCTTCGCCGCGCGCTTCGCGCGCTGGGGGTTGTCGCCGGCGGCGCTGACGCCGGTCTACGGCCTCTCCGAGGCGGCCCTGGCGGTGACCTTTTCCGCTCTCGATCAGCCTTGCCGCAGCCGCTGGTACGACCGCGAGGCGCTGGCCGACGAGCGGGTGGCGCGGCGGCTGGCGCCCGGCGCTGCCGGCGTTGCCGGCGCTGGCCGCGATGCCCGCGATGCCGGAGACGAGGGCGCCGCCGGCGCCACTGGCCCCGAGGGCGGCCGCGAGATCGCATCGGTCGGCCGGCCCCTGCCCGGGTTCCGCCTGTCGGTGCGCGACGCTCTCGGGCGCGAGCTGCCGCCGGGCCGCGTCGGGCGCTTGTGGGTGAACGGGCCGTCCTTGATGCAGGGCTACCTCGGCGACCCCGAGGGCACGGCGCGCGCCGTGCGCGACGGCTGGCTCGACACCGGCGACCTCGGGTTCATCGACGACGGCGAGCTGTATCTCACCGGCCGCGCCAAGGACCTGATCATCCTGCGCGGCCGCAACCATTCGCCGGCCGAGATCGAGCAGGCGGTCGACGCGGTGGCCGGGGTGCGCACCGGCTGCGCGGTGGCGGTGAGCTGGCTGCCCGATGGGGCTCCCGGCGAGATGCTGGGGCTGTTCGTCGAGCGGTCGCGCCGCGCCGCGGCGGCCGAGCTGGCGGCGCTGCCGGACGCCTGCCGCGAGGCGGTGCTGGCCGCAACCGGCCTGGCGATCGACCGGCTCGAGGTGCTGCCTCCCGGCACCCTGCCGCGCACCTCCTCGGGCAAGCTGCGGCGCTCCGAGGCGCTGCGCCTGTACCTCGAAGGCGGGCTGACGCCGCCGGCTCCGGTCACGCCGCTGCGGCTGGCGCGGGCGGTGGCCCGCTCCGGGCTGGGGTACGCGCGCTGGCGCCTGGCGCGGCGCCGCGAGGGAATTCCCTGACCGCCGCGACCGACCTGCTGGTGATCGGCGGCGGGCCGGCCGGCCTCGCCACGGCCATCCGGGCGCGGCTCGCCGGCCTGTCGGTCAAGGTGCTCGAGCGCTCGCGGCCGCCCATCGACAAGGCCTGCGGCGAGGGGCTGATGCCGGATGCGGCGGCGCGGCTGGGCGAGCTCGGGGTCGAGCTCGAGCCTGGGGAATGCCACCGCTTCCGCGGCATCCGCTACCTCGACGGCGAGACGGTGGCCGAGGGGTTCTTCCCGCGCGGCTCCGGCCTCGGCGTGCGCCGCCTCCATCTGCACCAGGCGCTGGCGCGGCGCGCCGCCGAGCTTGGGGTCGAGCTGTGCTGGGGAGTCGCCGCGCGGGGTCTGGCGCCGGCGACCGCGGCGATGGCGGCGCCGGGCGGGGAACAGCTCGCCGGCGGTGCCTTCGCCGACCGGGCAGGGCTCGATCTGGCCGCCGCCCGCTGGGTGATCGGCGCCGACGGCTTGCGCTCGCGGGTGCGGCAGTGGGCCGGCCTGGAACGGCCGGCGGCCAGCCACCGCCGCTACGGCGTGCGCCGCCATTTCGCCTGCCGCCCATGGAGCGACATGGTGGAGGTCCACTGGGGCCCGAGCTGCGAGGCCTACGTGACGCCGGTGGGGCCACAGGAGGTCGGGGTGGCGATGCTGTGGAGCGAACCGCGGGAGGGCATCGCGGAGAGCCGGCGCGCCGCGGCGGACCCGCCGCCGGCCCGGGCCAGCGCCTCTTTCGACCGCTTGCTGGCGTGCTTCCCGGCGCTCGCCGCACGCCTGGGCGGTGCGCCCGCCGCCTCGAGTGACCGCGGCGCCGGCCCCCTGCTGCAGCGCTCCCGCGCCGTCTGGCGCGGCAACGTGGCGCTGGTCGGCGATGCCGCGGGCTATGTCGACGCCATCACCGGCGAAGGCCTGGCCGTGGCGCTCCACCAGTCCGCGGCGCTCATCGAGGCGCTGGCTGCCGGGGATCTGGCGCGCTACGCCGCCGCCCATCGCCGGATCGGTCGACTGCCGGACAACATGACGGCGCTGCTGCTGGCCGTCGAGCGCCGCCCCTGGCTGCGCCGCCGTATGGTGCGGGCGCTGGCCGCCGAGCCGGCGCTGTTCTCGCGCCTGCTCGGCATCCATTCGCGCGCCCTGCCGGCGCTGCGCCTGGGTGTCGACGGTGCCCTGCGCCTGGTTTATCGTCTGGTCACGGTGTGAGGCCGCGCGCGGAGGTCTGGTGATGCCGGAGCGATCACTGCTGATGATTCCCGGACCGGTGGAGGTCTCGCCGCGGGTGCTCGCGGCCTTCTCGGTGCCGCCGCCCGGGCACACCGCGCCGGGGCTGATCGCTGCCTTCGGCGAGGCGCTCGAAGCCATGCGCCGGGTGTGGTCGGCGGCGCCGGCGAGCCAGCCTTTCGTGGTGGGCGGCGGCGGCACGGTGGCGATGGACATGGCGGTCGCCAACCTGATCTCGCCGGGCGATCGGGTGGTGATGGTCAAGACCGGCTACTTCTCGGACCGGCTGGCCGAGATGCTGCGCCGCCAGGGCGCCGGCATGCTCGAGGTCGGCGCCGAGGCGGGCGACGCTCCGTCTGCCGATGCCGTACGCGAGGCTCTCGCCGCCGACCGTGCCGCCGGCGGAGCACCCTGCCGGGCGCTGTTCGCGACCCACGTCGACACCTCGACGGGGGTGCGCCTCGATCCCGAGCCGCTGGCTCGCCTGGCGCGCCAGCACGACATGCTGGCGGTCTTCGACGGCGTCTGCGCCGCCGGCGGCGAGCGCTTCGACATGGCCGGCTGGGACGTCGACGTCTATCTCACCGCCTCGCAGAAGGCGTTGGGCCTGCCGCCGGGCCTGGCGCTGATGGCGGTGAGCCCGCGGGCGCTGGCGGCGCGCGCCACACGCCGCGGCATCCTGCCCCCGATGTATCTGGATTGGGAGGTCTGGATGCCGGTGATGCGCGCCTACGAGGAACGCCGCGCCGCGTACTTCTCGACGCCGCCGACCAACCTGGTGATGGCCCTGGCGGCCGGCCTCGCGGAGATCGAGAGCGAGGGCGCGGCGGCGAGGATCGCCAGCCACGCCCGCGCCGCCGCCGCCCTGCGCGCCGCCTGGCAGGCGCTCGGCCTGCGGCCGCTGCCGGTCCGCGAGGAGCTCGCCGCCGACACCCTCTCCGCCCTGCTGCTGCCGGCAGCGCCGGGGAGCGGCGGCGCCGACGCGCCGGCGGTGGTGGCGCGCATCGCCGCGCACGGGGTGACGGTGGCGACCGGCCTCCTCCCCGAGCTGCGGAGCCGCTACTTCCGCGTCGGCCACATGGGCTGGGTCATCGGCCGCTCCGACCTGCTGCACCGCACCGTGGCCGCGGTGGCGACGGGGCTCGGCGAGTGCGGCCTCGGCGCCGGCGCGGCAGCCGAACGGCAGGCGCTGGCGGCCGTGGACCAGCTCCCCGGATCAGGTCTCGGGCTCGCCCGCCGCTGACGGCGCCGGGCCGGCGGGAGGCGGCGGCGGCAGCGCCGGTGCGGGAGCTCCCTGGCGCAGCGCGATGCCCCGCCGGAGCAGCTCGTCGTAGACCACCTGCGCCAGCACCTGGTGGGCCAGGGCGCTGGGATGGCCGTCGGCCTGCTTGAAGGCGCGCACCCGGTTGCGACGTTCGGCCGGATCGAGGCCGTGCTGCCGCAGATAGGCGAACAGGTACGGCGAGGCGTCGAGAACGGCGAAGCCGTTGGCCAGCGACACCCGGCGCGCGATCTCGCCGGCCTCGGTGTCGAAGCCCAGCGCGAGCACCACCACCGGGATGCGCTGCCGGCGGGTCAGCGCCGCCAGGCGGGCCATGGCCTTCTCGTAGGCATCCTGGCCTACCATGCGCTCGTAGCGGTCGCGGATGCCCTGGCGCTGGTCCTCCGGCAGCCCGTGGAGGTCATGGGCCAGGTCGGGGTCCTCGTCAGGGGGCGCGAAGCGGGCGCGCAGGAAGTCGGCGAGGTAGAGATGCAATCCCGGCTCCTGGCCGCGCGGCAGCTGCATGAAGTGCGGCAGCCCGAAGTCGTTGCCGACGAAGTGGAGCAGCACCAGGTCCGGCGCAAAGGCCTTCGCCCGGTGCTCGTAGGTGGCGACCTCCATGACGGTGTTGTAGCCGGGAACCGCGAAGTTGAGCAGCTCGTAGCGCCGCCCGCCGGCAGGGGCGGCTGCCGCGGCGTTCAGCCGCTCCTCGACCAGGTGCATGTAGGTCTCGTCCTGGCCCACGCCCCAGCCGAACATGTGGGAGTCGCCCAGGCCGGCGATGCGGAAGGTGTTCGGCGGCCTGCTCAGCGTGCATTCGGGGCCGCGCATGCCGAAGGAGTTGGTGCGCACCGGCCGGTCGCGGAACGAGCCGTCGAGCTTCGGCTTGAGCTCGTAGACCATGTCCTCGAACTCGCTCGGCTCGACCAGGCCCATCAGGCTGAAGGCGCCGCGCGACGCCGCGGACAGGGAGGCGCGCCGCGAGCGCTCCAGCTTGTGCCGCACCTCGGCCGGGTTCTCGTCGGCGATCCCCATCCACAGCCGCAGGCCAGCCTCGACCACGACCAGCGCCAGCAGCGCCGAGAGCGCCGCCAGGAGCAGGCCGAAGATCAGCTTCTTGCCACGCATGAGGACGGATTGCCGCGGCGCCATCCTAGCAGGGCGCTGAAGAGTCCCGCGCCAGCCTCCTGGCTCAGCCGGCGCCGGGTGCGCTTCTTCGCGGTGCGGGCTGGCAACGTGATGCGCTCGGCGGCTGTCGGATTGGCAGGCGAAACGCGTATTATCAATCCTGCTGAGACGGTTGACAGAATCGACGGTGTCTCGACGCCGGGAGGCGGTGATGCGCAGATGGCGGTGGTGGGCAGTGCTGGGACTCTCGCTGGCGGCGCCGGCCGCGCTGACATGGATCGCCGCGCCGGCCCGGGCGGCCCGTCAGGCGCCGGCCTCGCCGTCGCCCGCCGTCGCCACGCCGCCCCCGGCGGGCGCGCCGCCGGCGGTGCCGGGCCTCTTCCCCGATCGGCCCGACGAGTCGTTCGGCGAAGCGATCGAGGTCAGCGTGGTCAGTATCGACGTCGTGGTGCGCGACAAGGCGGGCAAGCAGGTCACCGGCTTGACGCGCGACGACTTCGCTCTGCAAGTGGACGGCAAGAAGGTCGAGATCACCAACTTCTACGCTCTGGCGGGCGGCGGTGGCCGGGAGCCCGTACCGGCCGCGACGGGCACCGCGGCGCGTGCGCCGGCGCCCGCGCCGGCTCCCGGCGCCGAAGGCGAGGGCCTGGCGAAGCGCGAGCGCCTCAACCTGGTGATCTACGTCGACAACGCCAATCTCCGCCCCTTCGACCGCAATCGCATCCTCAAGCAGGTGCGCGCCTTCCTGCAGCAGATCCTGGGCCCGGACGACCAGGTGCTGCTGGTCAGCCACGACCCCGGCCTGCACGTCCGTCACGCTTTCCGCGACAGCCCGGGTACGCTCGGGCCGGCGCTCGACAAGCTGCAGAAGGAGTCGGCACGGGGGATCAACACGGACCTCGCGACCCGCCAGGCCATGGAGCAGATCAAGACCTTCCGGTGCAGCGACAAGGACGCTGCCCAGGCGGTCGCGCGCGCGCATGCCGACACCGTCTTCGCCGACGTGAAGGTCACCTATGCCAACCTCCACCACCTGCTCGAATCGCTGGGCGGCCTGGACGGGCGCAAGGCGCTGCTCTACGTCGGCGACGGCGTCCCCACACAGGTGGGCACCGACGTGTTCGCCGAGATCCAGGAGATGTGCGGCACCGGCCCGATCGACTTCTCCAACCTGAAGCTGGACGCGACGCCGTTGCTGCGGCAGGTCACCACCACCGCCAACGCCAACCTGGTCACCCTCTACACGCTGGAGGCCTCCGGTCTGCACACCTACACGTCGGCGCAGAACGAGCGCCCCCTGGTTTCCTTCGAGACGAGCCGCCTGGTCGACGCCGACCGCCAGGACTCGCTGACCAGCCTGGCCCGCGAGACCGGCGGGCGCTTCGCCCTGAATGGCAGCGACTTCAGCCGCGACCTGAAAGAGATCGCCGCCGACCTCGGCGGCGGCTACTCGCTCGGCTTCACGCCGGCCCATCCCGGCGACGGCAAGATCCACGCGATCAAGGTCGAGCTCAAGCGGCCGGGCCTCGCGGCGAGCTATCGGCAGAGCTACCGCGACCGCTCGGCCGCGGAGCGCCTGGAAGGCCAGGTCGAGGCGGCGCTGCTCCACGGCTTCACCGACAACCCGCTCGCCGCCGCACTCAAGCTCGGGACCGCGGCGCCGGCCGAGCACGGGCGCGTGATGCTGCCGGTCCAGGTCCGGGTGCCGTTCGGCAAGCTCGCCTTCGTGCCGCGGGAAGACGGGCATCACGGCAGGGTCAGCATCTTCGTCGGCAACATGGACGAGCACGGTGGCATGTCCGCGATCCAGCGGGTGCAGCTGCCGCTGCGCATCCCCGAGGCCGACATGAAGCGCGTGCTCGCCAGCCATCTCGGCTACGACATGAAGCTGGTGCTCGGCCCCGGCCGCCAGCGCGTCGCCTTCGCCGTCCGCGACGACGTGGCGCGAGTCTCGGCGAGCCTGATCCAGGAGCTCGACGTCGACAAGCAAGGCAATGCCACGCCCGTTCCCCGCACCGCGCCGGCGCCGACGCCAGGCGGCCGGTAGCCCGCGGGGCGGCGGTCGCAACAGTGTCCCGGAGCCGGCTGCCGGGCCGAAGCGAGAAAGGAGGCAGTCGGTCCGTTCGGCCGGGCTACGCGCCACGGCGCGGCCGGGTCGGGTAGGGGCGGTTCGGGGGAGCTGCGGCGCAGGGTGTTAGAATGCGCGGTTGCGATGAAGAGACGAGCCCACGACTGGTCGCCGTATGTCGCCGCCGAGCGGCCGGTCGAGCGCTTTCCCGCGCATGGGCGCTACCGCCTGGGGCTCGCGTACGCCAACAGCTACCACGTCGCGATGTCGAGCCTCGGGTTCCAGCGGGTGTACGAGCTGGTGCACCAGCGGCCGGAGTGGACCTGCGAGCGCTTCTTCGCCGACGGGCTCGATGGCTCTGACGGTCCCGACTCCTGGCAGGCTCCGCGGTCGGTCGAGAGCGGGCTGCCGCTCGCCGACTTGGGCTGCGTCGCCTTCTCCGTCTCCTTCGAGCAGGACTACGTCAACCTGCTGCGCATGCTCGACCTGGCCGGCATCCCGCTGCGGCGGGAGGCGCGCGGGCCATGGCATCCGCTCATCGTCATGGGCGGCTCCTGCGCCACCATCAACCCGCTGCCGATGGCGGAGTTCGTCGACGTCTTCGCCCTGGGCGCCGCCGAGAACGTGCTGCCGGGGCTGCTCGCGGCGCTCGAGGAAGAGGACGGCCGCGAGGCGGTCGTCGCGCGCCTCGCGGCGCAGCACGGCTTCTTCGTCCCGGCCCATCACCGGCCGGAGGAGGAGGGTGACGGCCTGCCCAAGCTCGACAAGCTCGAGCTGACCGCCGAGCAGATGCGGCTGCCGGGACACCTGCCGACCACCGCCATCGTCACCCCGCGCACCGAGTTCGCCGAGAAGTTCCTGATCGAGATGTCGCGCGGCTGCCCCGAGAAGTGCCGCTACTGCTGGGCGACGTTCGGCATGGGGACCTTCCGCTGGCACCCCAGCGAGCACATCCTGGCGTCGCTCGACCGCGCCCGCGCGGTCACCGACCAGCTGGGCTTCGTCGCCACGGCGGTCGGCGACCACCCGGAGATCGAGCGCATCCTGCACGAAGCCAACCGCCTCGGCTTCCGCACCTCGGTGTCGTCGATCCGCATCCCGGCGGTGACCGAGGGGGTGCTCGTGGCGCTGCACGCATCCGGCGACCGCTCGATCACGCTCGCCCCCGAGACCGGCACCGACGAGCTGCGCGCCAAGATGGGCAAGCCGATCGCCAACGACCTGCTGCTCGAGAAGGTACGCCTCATCTTCCGCCAGGGCTTCACCCAGCTCAAGCTCTACTTCATCATCGGTCTGCCCGATGAGACGATGGCCGACGTGCGCGGCATCCTCGAGCTGGCAGGGCGGGCGCGGGAGGTGATGCTGGAGCAGTCCGCAGCCAGCGGCGTCATCGGCCACATCCACCTCGGGGTCAACGTGCTGGTGCCCAAGCCCTACACCCCCTGGCAGCGCCTGCCGATGGACGCCGAGACCAGCCTGCGCACCAAGATCGCCCTGCTCAAGCGCGGCGTCGCACGCATGCCCAACGTCTCGATGGGGTCCATCTCGGTGCGCCAGGCCGTCTGGCAGACCTACATCAGCAAGGCGGGCAGCGACGCCGCCGAAGCGCTCGAGCTGGCCGCCCGCGGCGAGCCGCTCAGCGCGCTCTTGCACCGCTTCGCCCCCCGCATCCAGGCCGAGGTCTTCAACCATCTCGAAGGCGACCTGCGCTGGCACTTCATGCGCCAGGGCCTGGCCCAGGCCGCCCGCTGACCTGGCCTCACGGCAACTGATCGCTACGGAGCTGACGTCACCCTGATCCGCACGTCCAGGGCCTTGGCCGCCTGGCGGGTGGGGGCGGCGAGGAAGGGGTTCACGTCCAGCTCGGCGATGCGCGGGTGGCGCTCGACCAGGCGCGCCAGGCGCAGCAGGACGTCGACCAGCAGCTCGAGGTCGGCGCCGGGCTCGCCGCGGACGCCGGTGAGCAGCCTGATGCCGCGGATGCCGCGCACCATCTCGCCGGCCTCCCAGGCGTCGAGCGGCAGCACGCCGAAGCGCACGTCCTCGAAGACCTCCACGTACTTGCCGCCCAGCCCGAACATCAGCAGCGGGCCAAAGCGCGGATCGGTGGTGACGCCGAAGATGACCTCGTGGCCGCCGCGCGCCATCTCCTGCACCAGGTAGCCCGAGAGATGGTGGCCGGCCGCCGCGATGTCGCCGCGCATCGCCGCCACCGCCTCGGCCAGCTCCGCCGCGCTCCGCAGGTCGACGCGCACCGCCCGCGCCTCGCTCTTGTGCACCAGGTCCGGGGCCACTCCTTTGAGCACCACCGGGTAGCCGATCTCGGCGGCCGCGGCCAGCACCGCTGCGGCGTCGGCGTCCACCGTGCCGGCGCCCGCGCCGCCGGCGCCGACCGCCGCCAGCCGCCAGCGGGCGACCGGGACGCCGTAGAGCGCCAGCACCTGGAAGGCCTCCGCCGGTCCGAGATAGCCGCCCTCACCGGCGCGGTCGAGCAGCGCCGCGACCTCAGCGTCGTCGGCCACGATCCCGCCGTCCGCGCCGTCCGCGGAAGGGCTCGCCGCGGCGGGCCGGCGCCGCCAGGCGGCGTAGCGGGCGAGGATCGCCAGCGCGCGCGCCGCGGACTCCGGGAAACGGTAGACCGGCGGCAGGTCGCGCCGCAGCTCGAGCTCCTGGTAGAAATCGTCGGTCGCCATGACCACCGCCAGCGTCGGCTTGGCGCGCTCGTGGGTGGCCGCGGCGATCTCGTGCATGATGTCGATCGGATTGGCGAGCAGCGGTGTGACGTTGATCACCAGCGCCATGTCGACGCCGGGGTCGTCGAGCACCGCCGCCAGAGTGCGGCCGTAGGCGGCGGCGTCGGCCGAGGCGATCATGTCGACGGGGTTGCCGAAGCTCGCCTCCGCGGGCAGGAAGCGGCGCAGGTTGGCGACCGTCTCGGGCGCCAGCCGCGCCAGCTGCAGGCCCAGGTCGATGCAGGCGTCGGTGGCCATGATGGCGGGGCCGCCGGCATTGGTGACGATGCCCACCCGGTGGCCGGCGGGAAGCGGCGAGCGCACCAGGGCGCGGGCGAAGTCGAAGAGCTCCTCGATGGTGTCGGCGCGCAGCACGCCGCACTGCTCGAGCAGGGCCGAGACCGTCACGTCGGCGCCGGCGATGGCGCCGGTGTGGCTGGTCGCGGCGCGCGCGCCTTCGGCGGTGCGCCCGGACTTGACCACCAGGACCGGCTTCTTGCGCGTGACGCGCTTGGCGATCTCGGTGAAGCGCCGGGGGTTGCCGAACGACTCGAGATACATCGCGATCACCCCCGTCTCGGGGTCATCCTCCCAGTACTCGAGCAGGTCGTTGCCCGAGACGTCGGCCTTGTTGCCCATCGACACGAACTGGGTCAAGCCGATGTCCATGTCCCGCATGACGTTGAGGATGGCGACGCCAAGCGCGCCCGACTGGCTGACGAACCCGACCCTGCCGGGGCGGGCCGGGCTGGGAGCGAAGGTGGCGTTGAGCGACACGGCGGCGGCGGTGTTGATCACCCCCATGCAGTTGGGACCGATCATCCGCGCCCCGGCGGCGCGCACCGTCTCGCGCAGCCGCGTCTCGCGCGCCGCTCCCTCGGGCCCGGTCTCGCCGAAGCCGGCGGTGATCACCACCAGGCCGCGGACGCCGCGCGCCAGGCACTGCTCGACGACTTCCTGCACCGCGCCGCGCGGCACCATCACCACCGCCAGATCGATGGCATCCGGGATCTCGGCGACGGTCCCATAGCAGCGCAGCGAGTGAATGGCGCGGGCGTGGGGGTTGACCGGGTAGATGGTGCCCTCGAACTGATTGGCGACCAGGTTGTGGAGCAGCGCGAAGCCGATCGAGTCGCGGCGGCGGGAAGCGCCGATGACGGCGATCGAGCGCGGAGCGAAGATGGCCTCGAGACCGTCGTTCATGTCGCCGGCGCCAGCACCAGCAGCCGCTCGGGGGCCAGCCGGACGTGGAAGGTGGTGCCGGCCTCGCCGCCCGGCGGCAGCGGATCGCCGTCGATCTGGACGCCGGCCTCCGGCGGCACCGAGAAGACCACCTCCTCGACGGCGCGGACGCGGACGTCGCGGCGCCGCGTGTGCCTGCCGCTGACCACGCCGAGGATGAACGCCAGGGTCGGCGCGCGGCCGGTGCCGTGGAAGGTCACCAGCTCGAAGCGCCGGTCGTCGGGGCGGGCGCCGGGAGCCATGCGATAGCTGCCGGCATAGTAGGGGATGTTGCAGACGGCGACGAAGGTGGCGGCCGGCAGCCGCTCGCCGTCGGCCGTGATCTCGATCTCCGGGTAACCGTAGCGCCACCACTCGCGCACCCCCTGCAGCAGCACCGCGGTCTTGCCGAGCCGGGTCTTGAAGCCCCGGTCGAGAGCGGCCAGGGCGCGCCCGTCGAGCCCCGCCGAGATCATCATCAGGAAGGCGCTGCCGCCGGCCAGGCCGGCGTCGAAATGGCGAGACGGCGCGCGGCACAGCAGGGCGGCGGCGGCCACCGGGTCGCGCGGCAGCCCGAGCGCGAGCGCCATCAGATTGGCGGTGCCGGCGGGCAGGATGCCGAGCGGCGTGCCGCTGCCCAGCAGACCGGCGGCGACCTCGCGGGCGGTGCCGTCGCCGCCGAGCGCGAAGACCGCTTCGACCCGCCCGTCGCGGGCGAGGCCGCCGGCCAGCGCGGTCCCCTCGCCAGGCGCCGTGGTGGGCACCGGCTCGAGGTCGAGGCCTTCCTGCCGGCAGGTGCGCAGGACGCCCGCGAGCACGCGGTCCAAGCGTCCGCGTCCCGCGATCGGGTTGTAGATCAGCGCGGCGCGGCGCATCGGGGGGCCTGGCAGCGGACAAGCGCCATGGGAGCCATCGGAGACATCGGAGCCAGCGCAGCCGTCAGAACAGGCGGCCGGTGGTGCCGTGGCGCGGCGGCAGGCCGAGGTGCTCGTAAGCGCGCCGTGTGGCGACCCGGCCCCGCGGCGTGCGCTGCAGGAAGCCCTCCTGGATCAGGAAGGGCTCGTAGAGGTCCTCGAGGGTGCCGGCGTCCTCGCCGACCGCCGCCGCCAGCGCCTTGAGCCCGGCCGGGCCGCCGTCGTAGTGCGCGATCAAGGTGCTGAGCAGCTTGCGATCCACCTCCTCGAAGCCATACTCGTCCACTTCGAGCAGCGCCAGCGCGCTGCGCGCGGCGGCAAGGTCGATGCGCGGCGTCCCCTCCACCTGCGCGAAGTCGCGTACCCGCCGCAGCAACCGGTTCGCCACCCTGGGCGTGCCGCGGCTGCGGCGGGCCAGCTCCTGGGCGCCGGCGTCGTCGATCTCGATGGCCAGCAGGCGGGCGGAGCGCTGAACGATTCGCATCAGCTCCGCTGGGCTGTAGAAATCGAGCCGGTGCACGATGCCGAAGCGTGCCCGCAGCGGCGCGCTGATCAGGCCGGCGCGGGTGGTGGCGCCCACCAGCGTGAAGCGCGGCAGCGTGAGCTTGACGATGCGGGCGGCGGGCCCCTGACCGATCACCAGGTCGAGGCGATAGTCCTCGAGCGCCGGGTAGAGGATCTCCTCGACCGTCGGACCGAGACGGTGGATCTCGTCGATGAACAGCACCTCGCCCGCCTCGAGGTTGGTGAGGATGGCCGCCAGGTCGCCGGCGCGCTCGAGCACCGGGCCGGAGGTGACGCGCAAGGGCGCGCCCATCTCGGTGGCGATGAGGTGGGCGAGCGTCGTCTTGCCGAGCCCCGGCGGCCCGAACAGCAGGACGTGATCAAGGCTCTCGCCGCGCTCGCGCGCGGCGCGGATGAAGACCCGCAAGTTGTCGACGATCTTGCGCTGCCCGACGTACTCGTCGAGCACCCGCGGCCGCAGCGAAGGCTCGACCCCAAGGTCCTCGGGGTCCGGTACGCCGGAAAGCAGCCGATCCTCGGGCAGCATGCAGCCATTGTAGATGAAGGCCCGTCAGAACCATTTGCCGGCCCGGCCATTTGCCGGGCCCTGCGGCCGGGCCCTCCGACGATCAAAGGCGAAGCGGGCGATTGTCCGCCATCAGCGGACCTAGATCCGCGCCAGTCGGTTCAGGCTGAGTCGCAGCAGCGCCTGGAACGAGGCGTCGGGATGCTCGCGGCGGGCCTCGGCGACCGCGCGCTCCGCCTGGGCGGGCTTGTAGCCGAGGTTGATCAGCGCCGAAACCACCTCCTCGCCGGCGGGCGCCGCCCTGCCGGGCAGCTCGGCGGCGAGCTCGCGCATCTTCTCCCGCAGCTCGAGCACCATCCTCTCGGCGGTCTTGCGCCCGATGCCGGGGATGGTGGTGAGGCGAGCCAGGTCGCCGGCCGCCAGCGCCGCCAGCAGGTCGTCGGCAGCCATGCCGGAGAGCACTACCCGCGCCAGCCGGGGACCGATGCCGGAGACCGCGATGAGCTTCTCGAACAGCAGCTTTTCGCGCTCGCTCGCGAACCCGAACAGCGCGATGCCGTCCTCCCGCAGGTGGGTGTGGATGAAGAGCTGGACGGCGCCGCCCGGACCCGCGCGCTCGATCTCGTAGTAGGTGGAGAGCGGCACGTGGACCTCGTAGCCGACGCCCTGAACGTCGACCAGCACCCGCTCGGGGGTGCTGCGTAGGACCGTGCCCTTCAGATAGCCGATCATCTGGCTGTATCTCTCGAGGCCGGCGGGTTCGCGGCCGGTCTCAAGACCTATCCAGCCAGGGGCTGCTGCAGGCCGTCGACCGAGATGCCCAGCGATTCGAGCAGCTTGCGGTTGTACTCCACCCCCAGGTCGAGGCGGCGCCGCGCGAGCAGCGCGCCGAGGATCGTCGACAGCCTCTGCTGCTGCAGGCTCTGCCTGGTCTGCTCCTTGGCGGCGGCGAACTTCGACGGCTCCCAGCTCTTGCGCTCGGTGACCACGAAGAGCACGGCGCCGCGGCTGTCGGCGACCGGCCCGCCCACCTGGCCGACCGGCAGCGACAGCGCCAGCTTGGTGAGCTGCGGGCTGGCCCCAATGCCGGGGATCGAGCCGGTGGCTCCGAACTCCGGGGTGTCCTTGACGGGCACCGCCAGCCCGGCCGCCGCCTGGTCGAGCGTCTTGCCGTGCTGGATCTCCTGGCGTGCCTGGCTCAGCACCGCCACCGCTTTTTCCTGCTGCTTGCGGTTGAGCAGCGCCAGCCGGACCTTGGGCTCGACCTCGGACAGCTCGGCCAGGTGCGCCGGGTAGGACGCCTGCACATAGGCGACGGCCCAACCGCGCGGGATCTCGATGGCGCCGGTGACGTCCCCGGCCTTGGCCGCGAACACGGCGGCGTTGAACTGCTGCACCAGCCCCAGCCCGGGCACCGGATCCTGCTGCGAGAACTTGCCGGTGGCGGTGAAGCTGACCCCCGGGTTGTCCTTGGTGAGCGCCTGCAGCGGCGCGGCGCTCTTGGGCTTCTCGGCGGCAAGGCGCCGCGCCAGCTCCTTGGCCCTGGCCTCGGCCAGCTGCCGGGCCTTCTCGAAGCCCAGGCGCGCACGGATCTGCTCGCGCACCTCGGCGAGGGGCTGCACGCCGGCGGCCCGCCGCCCGGCGACCTTCAACAGGTGGTAGCCGAAGGGGGTCTTGATCGGACCGATCAGCCTGCCCGGCGTCGCCGAGAAGGCGGCGTTCTCGAACTCCTTGACCATGCGGCCTTTCGCGAAGAAGCCGAGGTCGCCGCCGTTGGCCTTGCTGCCCGGGTCTTCCGAGACCTGGCGCGCGACGGCGGCGAAGTCCTCGCCGTTGTCGAGCCGCTTCTTGATCTCCTCCATCTGCTGGCGGGCCTGGGCATCGGTGCGCTTGTCGTTGACCAGCAGCAGGATGTGACTGGCGTGCACCTGCTCGTCCTGCTTCCACTCGTCCTGGTGGGCCTGGTAGTAAGCCTCGAGGTCCGCATCGGTGAGCTTCACCTGGTCGAGAAGCCTGCTGCCCTCCACCAGCAGGTAGGCGCCCTCGCGCTGTTCGGATAGACGGTACTCCTGGCGGTGCTGCTGGAAGTAAGCCGCGACCTCGGTCTGCGGGACCGCGACGTCGCCGAAGCGGCTGTGCGGCACTTCGATGTAGCGGATCTTGGCGCGCTCGACCTGGTCGCGGTAGGTCTTCTCGATCTCGGCCTCGCTGACGTAGAGGTCGGCCCGCAGCGCCGAGGCCAGCTTCTGCTTGAGCAGGTCCTGCCGTAGCTCGTCCTCGAAGCTCGCCACGGTATAGCCGTTTAGCTGCAGCACCCGGACATACTCATCCTGGCCGACGAAGCGTCCCTGTTCGTCGTGGAACGCCGCCTCCGCGAGGATCGCGTCGCTCACTTCGGCGTCGCTCACCTTGAGGCCGATGCGTGCGGCCTCGCGCAGCATGATCCGGTCGGTGATCACCTTGTCGAGGGCCCGCATCGGCAGCTGCAGCTGCTTGGCGAGCTCGGGGGTGTACTGGTCGGCGAGCTGCCGGCGGTACTGGTTTTCCATGATTCGGTAGGCATGCTGGTACTCGATTTTTGAGATCGTGTGACCGCCCACCTTGGCATACCACGACAAGGCGTCACCCCTGTTGCCGCCGAGCCCGGTACCGAAATCAGCAAAGATGAAGAGCACGAACAGGGCGATAATCACCCAGAGAATCCAACTCAAGTATTTTACATTTTCGCGGAGAACCTTGAGCATACACCTACTCCTTTCGCTCCGGGCCGCGAGGCGCCGGAGGGAGCAGCACTTTACCAGCCAGCGGCCCGGCGGCACAACCGCCGCGGGTCGGCTGGCGAGCATCCTTGCGGCCGCGGCGCTGCTCGCGCTCGCCCTCGCCTGGTCGCTGCAGCCGCTGGTTCACGACGACCTCTTCTGGCACCTGCGCACCGGCGAGTGGATCGCCGCCCATCACCGAGTGCCGCTCACCGACCTCTTCTCGTACACCCGTTTGGGCGCGCGCTGGATCACCCATGAATGGGGGTTCTCACTGGCCAGCTGGCTGGTCTACCGCGCCGCCGGCGCCGCCGGCCTGGTCGTGTCCACGTTCTTGCTTGCCGCCGCCATCTTTGCCGTGGTCGCCCGGCGCGCCGTGGACCTCGCCGGCACGGACCCCGCGTCGGGGACGGTCCCGGGCCCAGCCGGAGCCGCGCCGGTCCCCTCCGTCCCGGCGCCGGGCGAGGCTGCCGCCTCGGCCAGCGAGCCGGCCGGCGGCGCCGTCCGGGCCCCCGGTGCCCTCGCGCGGCGGCTCTTGCTGGCGGCCCTGCTCGGGCTCGGGCTCTGGGCCGTCTCGACCGAGCTCTTCCTGCGCGCGGCCCTGGCCGGCGAGCTGATGCTGGCGCTGCTGCTCGCCGCCCTCACCCGCTACCGCCGCACCGGCCGCCGCATCTACCTGTGCGTCGCGGCCGGGCTCTTCCTGCCTTGGGCGAACCTCCACTCCGGGGTGCTGTTCGGGCTCTTCGTGCTGGCGCTCTACGCGCTCGAGCCGCTCGCCGCGCGCGCCGGACCAGCCGCGGCGGGCCGCCGCGCGGCGGCGTCATCGGTATGGGCGCCATGGGCGCCATGGCTGTGGACCCTGGCGGCGGCGTTGGCGCTGACGCTGCTCAACCCCAACGGCGCGGCGGCGCCGCTCTATCCGGTGCTGCTGGGCCGCATCCTGTTCGCCAGCGGCATCCCCTGGGAGCTGGGGCATTTCTCGGCCACCGCCCCCGCGGGCGGCGCCGCCAACGCCCCGCTCTGGCTGCTGCTCGTGCTGCTGCTCCTGTCGCTGCTGCCGCTCCGGCAAGCGCGCCGCCTGTCGCCGGCCGAGGCGGTCTCGATCGGCATCTTCTTCGTGCTCACCCTCGTGTCACACCGCTTCGTCTTCGACCTGGTGGTGATCGCCCTGCCGACCCTGTACAAGCTGCTCGCGCTGCCGCCGGCTCCGCTCTCGGCCCCGGTTGCCGGGGCGTCAGCGGCCGCCCCGGCGACAGCCCCGGTCGGCGCGGCCACCGGCGCGCCCGGCCTGGCCGGGCGGCCCGCCCTCACGGCGGCGCTGGTGGCTCTCCTCGTGCTCCCCGTCGGCGCCGGGGCTGTCATCGGGGCGGCCGCCGACTGGGCGCGCCGGCCGGCCGCCGCCGGCGGCCTGATCGCCGAGCACTTCCCGCGCGCCGCCGTGAGCTTCATCGCCGCCCAAGGGCTCGCCGGCCCCGCCGACCACGTCTTCAACTATCAGAACTGGGGCGGCTTCCTCGGCTGGAGCCTGCGGGTGCCGGTGTTCTGGGACGGGCGCAACGACGTGTTCGCCGAGCTGGTTCGCGAGGTCGCCACCCAGCCATTCGGCCTGACCGCCAGCCGTTACCGTCTCGACTACCTGGTGATCGCCGAGCACGACTACCCGGGCATCCAGCCCGAGATCGCCGCCGGCCGCTGGGGGCTCGTCTTCTGGGACGACTTCGCTGCCGTCTATCTGCGCCGCGGACCGCGGTACGCCGCGCCGCTGGGCCGGCTCGAGCTGCGCCTCTTCCCGCCGTTCGGCGGCCGCCCGGGCCTCCGCGCGCTCGCCGCGGACCCCCGCCTCGCCGCCGCCGCCAGCCGCGAGCTCGCGCAAGTGCTCGCCGCCAATCCGGCCAACCAGCGCGCGCTCTATTTCCGGGGGCTGATCAGCCTGTATCAAGGGGACCTGCGGCGCGGCGCCGCCGATTTGCTGGCCGCCCGCCGCATCCGCCCCAACGAGCAGGTGGACCAGGTCCTGGGCTGGCTGCAGCGCCTCCCGGCCGGGCCGGGTCCCCCGCCGCCCGCGGCCGCGCCGCGATAGCTGCTGCTCGGAGTCCGCTGGTGTTGCGCTTCGTCCTGAGTTTCGTGGCGTCGTGCCATCCCCGCCCCGCCCCGCCCTACCCCTGCCCCCTGTGATATATTCGCTCGCCCTAATTAGGGAGACAGGAAGGGATCTCGTTGCCTGCGCCGCCTGCCCGCAAGCCGATCCGCACGCGCAAGGACTGGT
>DASZHY010000460.1:0-2719 GCA_035949675.1 Thermoanaerobaculia bacterium | reverse complement strand
GGGCATCCTCCGCACGCGGCGGTATCGCGGGTCCCAGGGCGGCCTGGAGATCCGCGCGGACCAGAGCCGCCGCGCGCGCGCGAGGAAGAGGGAGTTCCTCAGCGGACTCCTGGAAAACGAGGCGGGCCAGTAATGGCCGCCAGCGCGAGGGCACGCAGAGCAACGGGCGCCGAGCGTGCCGCGGCGGCCCTGCACTTGAAGCTCTTGGCCCAGGAGCCGGGGCCGATGCCGGTCCGGCGGGTCTCGTGGCGCGAGGAGGGCGCGATGCGCCCGTTCCCGGTCACGGATGAAGAGGTCTCGGCCGACGACATGCGGCGGCTGGTGAAGTATGCCCGCTACAACGCGAGCGACAAGGGGCGCGCGCGGGCCGCCAAGTACAGCCAGAGCCCGCAGCGGCGGGCGGCGCTATGGCGCGAGTACACGAAGCGGTTGCAGGCGAGGTGCGACTCCGCCCCCGCGCGGCTGGCCATGCTGGAAGCCAGGCTCGCCGCGCTCGGGGGCTGGCCCACGATCACCCGGACCGAGGCGCGCACGGGGGCGCGCCAGAAGCAGGAGGCGTGACCATGGCCGAGCACGGCTTCGTCAAGGTCGAGCGCGGCATCGTCACCCGGAAGGGGCGCTACTACGTCCGCTTCGAGAAGGCCGGCAAAACGATCACCGAGGTCACAGACGCCACCACGGTGACCCAGGCGCGCAAGCCGCACAGCGTCATCCGGCGTTGCTGGCCGTCCCGTGACTCCGTATTCTATAGCGTTTTGTTAACCGCCAATGGAATGCCGACCCGACCCTCTGGGGTGCCCTGCCTGCAGCACGCGATTCTTACCAATAATCCTGCGTCACCCGGAAGCTGGCGGTGCTGCGACGGGCTGCACCGGGACGCACGCTCTGAATCAGAACCCGGGGCACGCCACGCACCAGAGCCGGCCGCTGAGCAGCGCGAGCTTCTGACGATCGGGCAGCTTGTGGCCTACAGCGGCCTCGGTGAGCGGACGCTGCGGGGCTATCTGCATCGGCGGGTGCAGCCCCTGCCCCACTACCGGGTTGCCAAGAAGATCCTCATCCGCCGGTCCGAGTTCGACGGCTGGCTAGACAGATTCCGGCGCGCTGCCGATGGTGACGATGTCGGCCGCGTGGTAGATGAAATTCTCAGTGGGTTGACTGGCCCCCAGCCCCTGGCTGATACTCACGCCCACCCAATGCGGAGAGCGTAGCTCGTGGGCATCGTGGTGCGCGAGAAGACACGAGGCTCGGGTGTCTTCTGGGTTTTTGTCACGTGGCAGGGCCGCCGACGAGCCAAACGGATTGGCGATCTGGCTGCGGCGCAGGCTATTGCCTCGCAGCTTCGGGCCCGCCTCGCGCTGGGCGATGCCTCTCTTCTCGCTAGTCGGCCAACTACGCCGCCGACACCGGCCGTCACGTTCGCACAACTGGCGGCAGACTGGCTGGTCTGGTATCCCAGTATCCACGCTATCCGCCCGAGCACACTGGAAAACCACGAGTCCTTCCTGCGGGCGCACCTCGTCCCGTTCTTCGGCGCAACGCCTGTCGCGGAGATTACGCCAGACCTTGTCGAAGATTTCATCGCGGCTAAGCGGGCAACCGGCGGCTCCAGGCGACGTGATGGGAAGGGCTTGGCCGACTCCTACCTAAAGTTGGGCCTCGGCACGCTCAGCCTGATTCTGAGCCGCGCGGTGCGACGGAAGCTCCTGTCGGCACACCCGATGGACCAGGCCGATTGGCGCGCAACGCAGCGGCCCGATACCGTTGATCCATTCACTGGGGTGGAACTGCGGGCGATCCTGTCCGCCGCCGCGCCTGACTTCGCCACTCTAGTCCGGTGCTGGGTGCAGGGGGGGTTCCGCGAGGGCGAACTCCTCGCCCTTCGCGACAGCGACCTTGACCTTGAGCAGGGCACCGCCAGGGTGGAACGAACGTGGAGCCGCCAGCGCCTGGGCCCGACCAAGACGGGCGCCACCCGCACCGTGAGTGTCCTCCATCCAGTGACCGAGGACACCAGCGCGTGGCAGGCCACGCCGGCCAGCCGCGTCCTGCTTGCGCAACTCAAGGCGCGCGCGGTGGTCTCGATGGACCCGGATGCTTACGTGTTCGGCGCAGGCGCTGGCCGGCGACCGCTGAACCCGGCCGTGCTCCGGCGGCGGTGGCGGCGGACGCTCCTGCGGGCGAAGGTCCGCTACCGGGCACCGGAGATGTTGCGGCATACCTGGGCGTCAACGATGCTGTCCAAAAACGCTCCGCTCCTCTACGTTCAGAAGCAGGGCGGGTGGCGGAGCGCCACGGTCCTCCTCCGGGTCTATTCGCGGTGGATGCCCGACGCACTTCCCGGCGGCGGGCATGGTGGGGAGAAGCTGTCGTCGGCCGCAACCCCCCTGCAACCGGACCAGCGCGCGTAGACGTAACTATGCGAGATCATATGGGCTCGATAGGCTGTGCTCACTTGTGCTGGAAGTGATGCTCGGCCAGCCAGAGCGCGTCGTAGCCGCACTCGTCCATTACCCGCGCCACGTCCTCGGTCTTCTCGAACACGGCGGCCAGCGTCTCGTTCGAGTAGCGCCGCTCGTTGGCCGGGGTGGCCTGCTGGCCCATGTCGGGCAGGTCGATGTGGCCGGGATAGACGGTGGCGAACTTGGTGATCATGGCTGGTCCCTTCCGGAGATGGCCGGCCGATGCCCGAGCCGCGCGGAGATGGCGCGCGCGGACG
>DASZHY010000459.1:0-11613 GCA_035949675.1 Thermoanaerobaculia bacterium | reverse complement strand
AGCCCCGGCCCCGGCCTGGTGCGGGGTCTGGGGCTGTGGGACTGCGTGCTGCTGACGGTCGGCTCGGTCATCGGCACCGGCATCTTCCTCACCCCGGGCGACATGGCCAAGGTCCTGCCGCACGCCGGCCTGATGCTGCTGGTGTGGGCGGCGGGCGGGCTGCTGGTCCTGGCCGGGGCGCTGACGTTTGCCGAGCTGGGGGTGCTCTACCCGCGGGCCGGCGGGCTCTACCAGTACCTCAAGGAGGCCTACGGTCCGGTGTGGGGCTTCCTCTACGGCTGGACCGCCTTCCTGGTGATCATGTCGGGCGGCATCGCGGCGCTCGGCGTCGCCTTCGGCGAGTACCTCGGGAGCTTCATCCCCTTCTTCTCCACCCGCCACCTGCTGCTGGCGGTGCCGATCGGCGGCTGGACCTGGCGGCTCTCGGGCGGCCAGGTGGCGGCTCTGCTGGCGATCCTGCTGCTGACCGTCGTCAACCACTTCGGCCTGCGCGAGGGTGCCGGCGTGCAGAATGCGTTCACCGTCCTCAAGATCGGCTCGATCGCCGTCTTCGGCGTGCTCGGCCTGCTGGTCCACGCGCCGGTCGCCGGCGCCTTGACCGCGCCGCTGCCGGCGGCCATGCGGCTGACGACGGCGCCCGCGGCGCTGATCAGCGCCTTCGGCGTGGCGATGATCGCGGTGCTATGGACCTATGACGGCTGGTACGCGCTCACTTGCTCCGCGGGAGAGGTCCGCAACCCGGGCCGCAATCTGCCCCGCGGCCTGATCTACGGCACCGCCGGGGTCACCGGCCTGTACGTGCTGCTCGACCTCGCCTATTCGCGGGCGCTGCCGGTGCCGGCAATGGCGGCGAGCGACCGGGTGGGCGAGGCCGCGGCCGCCGTCCTCTTCGGACCGGCCGCCTCGCGGCTGGTGTCGCTGGCGGTGCTGATCTCGACCTTCGGCTGCCTCTCTGCAACCATCCTCTACAGCTCGCGTATCTATCAGCCGATGGCAGCCGACGGCGTCTTCTTTCCGGCGCTCGCCACCATCCACCCGCGCTACCGAACGCCGACCGCCAGCCTGTGGGCGCAGACCCTGTGGACCATCATCCTCACCGTCTCGGGGACCTACGAGCAGCTCTACACCTACGTGGTTTTCGCGTCGGTGGTGTTCCACGCCGCCGCCGCCACCGCGGTGTTCATCCTGCGCCGGCGCCGGCCGCGCGTCGACCTGCCCTACCGCACCTGGGGCTACCCGGTGGTGCCGGCGGTGTTCGTGCTAGCCTGCCTGCTGCTGATCGGCAACACGCTGGTCCAGCGGCCGGCCGAGTCGCTCTGGGGCCTGGGGCTCGTCGCTCTGGGCCTGCCCGCCTACGCCGTCTTCAGGCGCCGCCACCGGTCGTCTGTTTCCTGAGACGGCCGCCATGGACTATCTTCCGGCCTGCAAGGCCGATTGGGCCGATCCAGGCCGCTAGCTGCCGGACTTTCTTGGAGGGAGTGCCCGTGAAACGAACTGCCTTGATGGTGGCGCTGCTGCTCTGCCTGCCGCTCGCCGGCCTGACCCGGACCGCGAGCGCGGCCGGCAACCGCGAGGACGACCGGAGCGACCAGGCCGACAAGAACGACAAGGGCGAGAAGGGTGAAAAGGGCGAGAAGAAGAAGGAGCCGCTCTCGGCCCCCACCTTCGCCGGGCTGAGGCTGCGCGGCATCGGACCCGCCTTCATCTCGGGTCGCGTCGCCGACCTCGCGGTCGATCTCCGGCATCCCAGCACCTACTACGTGGCGGTCGCCTCGGGCGGCGTCTGGAAGACGGTCAACTCCGGCACCACCTTCGAGCCGATCTTCGACGGCGAAGGCTCCTACTCGATCGGCTGCGTCACCGTCGACCCCAACGATTCGCTGGTGGTCTGGGTGGGCACCGGCGAGAACAACAGCCAGCGCAGCGTCTCTTACGGCGACGGCGTCTACAAGTCGGTCGACGGCGGCCGTCACTGGCACAACCTCGGCCTCAAGAGCTCCGAGCACATCGCCCGCATCCTCGTCGATCCGCGCAATTCCGACGTCGTCTACGTCGCCGCGCAGGGTCCGCTGTGGGCGGCCGGCGGCGACCGCGGCCTGTACAAGACCACCGACGGCGGCAAGAGCTGGAAGCGGGTGCTCACGATCAGCGACAACACCGGCGTCACCGACCTGGTGATGGACCCCCGCAACCCCGACGTGCTCTACGCCGCCGCCTACCAGCGCCGGCGGCACGTCTGGACGTTGATCGACGGCGGCCCCGAGTCGGCGATCTACAAGTCGCGCGACGGCGGCGCCAACTGGCAGAAGCTGACCAACGGCCTGCCCAAGGAGGAGATGGGGCGCATCGGTCTGGCGGTGGCGCCGGCCAATCCCGACGTCGTCTATGCCACCGTCGAGGCGGCGCGGGGCGCCGCGGGCTTCTTCCGCTCCGCCGACGGCGGGGGAAACTGGGAGAAGCGCAGCTCGACCCTGGCCACCAGCCCGCAGTACTACCAGCACGTCATCGTCGACCCCAAGCTCTCCGACCGCGTCTACCTGCTGGACACCGTCAACAAGGTGAGCGACGACGGCGGCAAGACCTTCCGCACGCTCGGCGAATCGGCGAAGCACGTCGACAACCATGCGCTGTGGATCGATCCCGCCAACACCGACCACCTGCTCGCCACCTGCGACGGCGGCGTCTACGAGACCTGGGACCGCGCCGCCACCTGGGAGTGGAAGGCCAACCTGCCGCTGGCGCAGCTCTACCGCGCCGACGCCGACTACGCGCTGCCGATTTACAACGTCTACGGCGGCGCCCAGGACAACGGCAGCGTCGTGGGCCCCAGCCGCACCTTGACCGTCAACGGCATCACCAACCGCGACTGGGTGGCGACCAACGGCGGCGACGGCTTCGTCAGCAAGGCCGACCCCGAGGACCCCAACACCCTCTACGTGCAGTCGCAGTACGGCGGCGTCGTGCGCCACGACCGCCGCACCGGCGTCATCGTGGAGATCCAGCCGCAGCCGGGGTCGGGAGAGCCGGCGCTGCGCTACAACTGGGACTCGCCGCTGATCATCAGCCCGTTCTCCCACACCCGGCTCTACATGGGCGCCAACCGGCTGTTCCGCAGCGACGACCGCGGCGACTCCTGGCGGGCGATCAGTCCCGACCTGACGCGGCAGGTGGACCGCAACAGGCTCAAGGTGATGGGCCGGATCTGGGGTGTGGACAGCGTGGCCAAGAACGCCTCGACCTCTTTCTACGGCAACATCGTCTCGCTCGCCGAGTCGCCCAAGAAGGAGGGGTTGCTCTACATCGGCAGCGACGACGGCCTGATCCAGGTCACCGAGGACGATGGCGCCCACTGGCGCAAGCTCGAGCGCTTCCCGGGAGTGCCCGAGAACACCTATGTCTCGAACCTCACGGCGTCCCGGCACGACGCCGGCACGGTCTATGCCGCCTGGGACAACCACAAGATGGGCGACTTCAAGCCCTACCTGGCCAGGAGCGCCGACCGCGGCGCCACCTGGACCTCGATCGCCGGCAACCTGCCGGAGCGCGGCACCGTCTACGGCTTCGCCGAGGATCACGTCACCCGCGACCTGCTGTTCGCCGGCACCGAGTTCGGCGTCTTCTTCACCCTGGACGGCGGCAAGAAATGGATCCAGCTGACCGGCGGCATGCCGACGATCGCGGTGCGCGACATCGTGATCCAGCGGCGTGAGAACGACCTGGTGCTGGCGAGCTACGGGCGCGGTTTCTACATCCTCGACGACTACTCGCCGCTGCGCCAGGTCGACGCCAAGCTGCTCGAGCAGCCGGCGGTGCTGTTCCCGGTCAAGAAGGCGCCCATGTACGTCGAGATCGCACCGCTCGGCGGCTATGGCAAGGGTTTCAACGGGCATTCCTTTTTCGCCGCGCCCAATCCGCCGTACGGCGCGGTCTTCACCTACTACCTGAAGGAAGAGATCAAGGACCGCAAGCACCGCCGCCATGAAGCCGAGGAGAAGGCGGAGAAGGCCGGCAAGGACGTCTTCTATCCGAGCTGGGCCGACCTGCGGGCCGAGGACCGCGAGGAGCCGCCGGCCATCGAGTGGACGGTGACCGACGACGAGGGCCACGTCATCCGCCACGGCACCGGGCCGGTCACCGCCGGTCTCCACCGCGTCGCCTGGGACCTGCGCTTCCCGGTGTCGCTCCCGGCCGGCACGCCGGCGCGGCCGCCGGAGGATGACTTCGAGGGTCCGCCCAAGGGGCCGATGGTGGCGCCGGGGACCTACAAGGTGTCGCTCGCGCAGCGGGTGGACGGCGTGCTGACGCCGCTCGGCCAGCCGCAGTCCTTCGCCGTCGAACCGATCGAGTACCAGGACGTGCCGGCCAAGGACCGCGCCGCGCAGCTGGCCTTCGAGCGCAAGGTGTCCCGCCTGCAGCGCGCGGTGCTCGGCGCCGTGAAGTCGGCCGACGAGGCCGCGCACCGGCTCGACATGATCGACAAGGCGCTCGTCGACACGCCGGCCGCGAACGACAAGCTGGTCGCCACTGCTCGCGACCTGCGCCGGCGGCTCAAGGACCTGTACGAGAAGTTCAGCGGCGACAAGGTGATCGCCGAGCACAACGAGCCGGCGCCGCCGGCCATCTTGCAGCGCCTGCAGACCAGCATCGCGTGGGGCACCATGACGGCGCCCACCCGCACCCAGGAGGAGGCCTACCGCATCGCCGCCCAGGAGTTCGGTCCGGCCCTCGACAGCCTCCGCCAGCTGGTGGAGGTCGACCTCAAGGGCCTCGAGGACCAGCTGGAGTCGATCGGCGCCCCCTGGACCCCGGGGCGGGTGCCGCGCTGGACGCCGGAGTGAGGCGCCCCTTACCTGAACGCGCCCCTCAATCGTCCAAATTGGATCTGCGCCGAGACCTCATCCGCAAACTTCGGGGAGCTGAGCCTTGCCAACAGCTCGAAGGCGGCCTGATAGCTGACTGGGCCGCCGTTCGAGGTGATCACCTTGTCGTCGACGACCACGTTCTTGTCGACCTCCACCTTGATCTTCGGATAGGCGGCGGCGAGCTGCTTCTCCCCGCCGGCCCATGTCGTCGCGTGCTTGCCATCCAGGGCTCCGGCCGCTGCCAGCAGCTGGGCGCCGGAGCAGTTGCTCGCCATCCAGGACGCCGAACGGCTCTGCTTCTTGATGAAGCCGATGAGATCCTTGTTCTCGAGGAGACGGTCCATCGCGTAGGCGCTGGGTGCGAGCAACACGTCGAGCTTCAGGTCATCGTAGATGGTCTTGTCGGCGACCACCCGCAGCCCCTCCTCGGACACCACTTCCTTGTTGCGGGTCGCGGCGACGAGCAGCACTTTGTATGAAGAAAACGCTGCCTTCTTGCTGGCGGCGCCAAACACCTCGACAGGGGCTGTCACGTCGCTCGTGAGAAAACCGTCGAAGACGAGGATGCCGATCGTCGCCGCGGCCGATCTCACCGGCACGGCCAGGGCCATCACGAGGCCCGCCATGGCGAGTCCGGCCGCTCGCGCTCGCAGATTCATGGTCTCTCCTTTGATCATCGACGCAGCATAGGTTCAGCCCAATTGGAATCACAAGAGCCATTTTTGCTTTTTTGCCCGAGCCAATCGACTGCCGCTCAACCCTCCGCGCGGCGACGGCAGGCGAGCCGTCGACGCCGCGTTCCGGCGCCGGCGCCGCCCGACCTGCGCCGCGACGACGTCCGCGAGGATCGCGATGCCCTCGCGGATTGCCCGCGGGCCGAGCGCCGCAAAGGACAGGGCGATCGCTTCCCCGTTGCCATTGTCGAAATGAAACGCCTCGCCGCGCGTGTAGGCAATGCCGCGCGCGACGGCCGCCCGGAAGACGGCGTCCGGATCGACGCCCGGTGGCAGCCGGAGCCAGACCGAGTGTCCGCTGCGCGGCCGGCTGAAGCTGCAGTCGCGTGGCATCGCATCCGCGAGCGCGTCGAGCATCGCCGCGAGGCGTTCGGAGTAGATGCGGCGAACGCGCCGTAGATGGCGGTCGAGCGCGCCGCTGCGCAGGAGAGCGGCGAGCGCGGCCTGCGTGACCAGGCATGTCGTGATGTCGGCATGGAAGCGCGCGAGCACCATCGCCTCGAGGAGCGGCCGGGCGGCGACGACGTAGCCGACACGCAGCGCCGGCAGCAGGACCTTGGAGAACGTGCCGGCGTAGATCACCTGCCCGGCCGGATCGAGGCTCTTGAGGGCGGCGACCGCCGGCGCCTCGTAGCGGAGCTCGGCGTCGTAATCATCCTCGAGGATCGGCATTTGGTGGGCGTCGGCAAGCGCGAGCAGGTCGCGCCGCCGCTCCGCGCTCATCGTCACGCCGGTTGGGCTCTGCGCGCCCGGCGTCACGTAGACCAGCTTCACCCGCCGCGCCTGGGACACCCGGGCCAGCTCGTCGGTGCGGATTCCTTCGGCGTCGACGCCGACGCCGACGAGGTTCGCCTGGCAGGCCCGGAACGCCATCGCCGCGCCGAAGTAGCCTGGCTGCTCCATCACCACCGTGTCGCCCGGGTCGACGAGCATGTGGGCTGCAAGCGTGATCGCCTGCTGCGAGCCGTTGACGACGGCGACCTCGTCCGGCGAGCACCGGATGCCACGGCCAACCAGGTAGCCGGCGATCTCGCGGCGGAGCGGTGGCCAGCCGAAGGGGTCGCGATGCGCGGCCAGGTCGGCGAGGTCGCGCGCCGCGGCACGGCTCAACGCGCTCCGCAGCTCGGAGCGCGGCAGCGAATCGCGGTCCACCTGGCCGCCGCTGAAATCGTAGCGGATCGGCGGGTGGCCCTGCGGCAGGAGGAGCGCCCTCGGCGCCGCCAGGGCGCGCACGCGCCCTGCGAAGAGGCCCGGCCAGACGAAGCCGCGGGCCGGCGAGATGGAGGTGTACGCCGCGGCGGGCGCCACGGATTTACCCTCCGCGACGAACGTGCCTTGCCCGACGTGGGCGCGGAGCCACCCGCCCGCGACCAGCGTGTCATAGGCGAGGCTCACGGTGGTGCGAGAGAGCCCGAGCGATGCCGCGAGCACGCGGGTCGCGGGGAGCTTGGCGCCGGGAGCGAGCCGTCCCGTCTCGATCAGGCTCCGGAGGTGTTCCTCGAGCTGGCGAAAGACCGCCTCCGAGCGGCCGCGATCAGGGCGGAAGGGCAGGTCGAGCACCGTCCGCAGCGTAGTTGATGCCAATTGGTCTCACAAGGACCAATTTGGTCTCCTCGAGCCAATCGAATCCCGCGAGCTGCGCGAGGTCGGCAGCCGCGGCGCGTCGGCCGAAGTACGGCTCGAGGTCGCGCCTACGCGCGGGTGAGCCCCTGGGGGAACGCAAGGATGCCCCCGGGGTCGTAGCGGTGGGCGACCTCGCGCAGCCTGCCGAGGTTGGACGCGTAGTAGGCGCCGGCCCAATCCGGCAGCGCCGGGTCGATGTAGTTGACGTAGGCCCCGGTGCCCAGCAGGGCGCCGAGGCCCGAACCCACCTCCGCCACGGCGTGCGCGGCCTGCCACCGGCGCCGGCCGGCGGCCGAGGCGTAGACCTGCGCGGTGGCGAGCGCGGCCCGGTGCGGGAACGCCGTGGCGCCGGCCGCCACCCTGCCCACCGCTCCCCCCAGCGCGTCGAAGAGCGCGTCGACGCCCGGCGGGCGATGCAGCAGCGACGCGACCCGCCCGGGGTCGGCCACCGGCCTGGCCATGATCCGCGAAGAGGCGACGAACGCCTCGCGGGCAAGCTGCCCTGAGCCGTCGCCCTGAAGGCGGCACTGCCCGACGGTTCGCCGCGAGCAGCCGCCGAAGTAGCGCATGGCATCGAGGTAGCCCAGGCTCCGCACGGACGGGTGCAGCGGGGTCGCCCCAGCCCGGCGCACCAGCCCGTCGAGCAGCGGTGCAAGAGCAGCTACGCCGCCGACGAAGCAGCCGCCGACGCGGCACGCCGGCGGTTCGCCTGCCGAGACGATACAGTTCGACCACAGCTCGTCGGGCGCCGAGGGCGCCCAGGCCTGCCAGGCGCCGAGCACGCCGGCCACGGCGCCGGCAGGGAACCGCAGCGAGAACACGGTCAGCTCCGGCGGCGCTGGCGCGGTGGCGAAGATGAACGTTGTCACGATCCCCAGGTTGCCGCCGCCGCCGCCGCGCAAGGCCCAGAAGAGGTCCGGCTCGGAGGCGGCCGAGGCAGTGCGGAACATGGCGTCCGCGGTCACCACCTGCGCCGCGGTCAGCCGGTCGCAGGTCAGGCCCAGCTTCCTCGCCAGCACGCCGACGCCGCCCCCCAGGGTCAGCCCGGCGATGCCGACCGTCGGGCAGGAGCCGGCAGGCAGGCATCTTCCAGCCCGGGCCAGCGCGGCATAGACGTCGATCAAGCGGGCGCCGGCACCCACCGCCGCGGTGCCGTCCAGCCGGACCTCCACTCCGGCCATGGCGGACAGATCCACCACCAGCCCGGCCTCGGGCGTCGAGTAGCCGGCGTAGCTGTGGCCGCCGCCGCGGGCGGCGATCGGCATTCCGGCCGCGGCGGCTGCCGCGACGCAATGCTGCACGTCCTCCGGCCGGGCGCAGCGGGCCATCGCCGCCGGCCGCCGCGCGTCGAACAGCGGATTGAAGGAAAGGCGCGCCGTCTCGTACCCGGGCTCCCCGGGAAGGATCAGCCTGCCGGCCAGGCGCGAGCGCAACTTCGTCCAGTCCGGCGCGGCTCTGGACGGACCCCCGGCCCGCAGCCTGACGCCCGTGGCGCCGGCCGCCAGCGCGGCGGCGCCCATTCCGGCAGCCTGCAGAAGCTCCCGTCTGCTGATCGGCACGGTCCCGGCGCCTCTTGATTCAGCGAATCCGCGCCATGGGCTGGCTTACACCGACTCGCCTTCCTCGTCCAGCAAGGCCGCTACCTCCGCGACGAGTCGGGGAAGGTAGCTTTCGGCGACGCCCCACACCGCAGCATCATCAATGGCGTCGTAGCCGTGAATGATCCGATTACGAAAGCTGATGATGCGCTGGATCTCATCGATCCTTGCAGCAATGACCGGATCGACTTGCGAAAGGCGCCCAAGCGCTTCGCCAATGATTTCAAATTCCCTTTCGACGGCGCGGCGGAACTGCCGGTCTTGCTCGTAGTCGGAAAAGCTGCGACCGCTGCACCACTGCCGGATGCTGCGGCCTGAGGTCAATACGTCAAACAGCAGTTTCTTCGAGCGGTTCTCCATAGACGAGCTCTCGAGTGGCCTGAATCTCGCGGCGAAGGTATGGATTGCGGACCGCTTGCTCTGTCAGTAAATCGACGCGGCGGGCGAAGAGGTGCTCGAGCTCCTCGGCGAAGCCGAGGTACCGGCGGGCATAGGCTGCATTCGGCTGCCGGTCGGCCATCTCGACGAGGAAGTCAAGGTCGCTGCCAGGCTGGAGGTGATCCGATGCTCCCGAGCCGAAGAGGTAGAGGCGCTCGACCCCATAACGCCGACAAAGATCGGCAAGTGCGGCACGGTGTCTCTCGACAAGCTCCGTCACCAGAAACTCCTATCATGATTCTGTCCACGGCGCTGGCTGGTGGACCGGTCCCTAGACTACCAGTGCCATAGGTCTTGCTGGCGCGCCACCGGTCTCGCCCTCACTCATCCTAGCATCTCTGCTACGCTTCGGTTCATGGCAAGGATTCCACAAAGAGGAGAGCTAAATGACCTCACGACAGCTTCGCGTTGGTATGGCGATTGTGGTTGTGCTCGTGGCGCTTGGTACGCTTGGCACCCACGCTCAGGGGCAGCCTAAACCTCAGGAGCAGCCTAAAGAGGACAAGCGACCCTTGAAGTCATGGGGACCTCTGCGGGCGATAGGGACGATAGAAGGCGACGCCATATTTTATTTCGAGGACCAAAATGGCACGATTCGCTTGTATGACGCCTCTTTGGGGAGCCTGCGCGCCACGCTTGAGAGACAATAGCCGTGTACAAGTTCCGACCTTGCCCGACACCGTCTCTCGGGTACTTTGCTTAGACGGCGTCGCTGTCCTGGTCGGTGCCTCCTGACGTCGCGCCACCTCGACCAAGTCCCCGAGGAACTGGTGCCCAGGACGGAATCGAGTCAGTGACCGTGATACTCAGTTGCGGCTTCGCTGCGAGTCCCGGGATGCAGCGCGCCGGGCGCCGCCGCAGTGAGTATCTGCTCAGTTCGAGAAGTCCTCGGGCGGTTCCTGCTCGGACCACTTGATGACGGTGTAGCGCTGCAGGCGCAGATCCGGCGACCAGAAATCGACCGGCAGGCCGGCCTTGTGCTTGAGATGGGCCAGGAAGTCCCGCGGCGACGGGAGGTTTTCCCAGACCTGCGGCAGGAAGGTGGCGTGGCTCTCCCCTCCCAGCTCGAGGATGACGCCGTCGATGCCCGGGCGCAGCGCTGCCAGGGCCTCCTCTTCGCTGGCCGCCGCCAGCGGCGAGGCGGGCGACAGCAGCGATACCTCGATCCGCGTCGCCGGCAGCTCGACGACCGTGAGCGGCGGGAAGCGCGGGTCGCACAGGGCGGCGGCGCGGGCGTTGGCGCACACGTCTTCGGCCAGTGGACGGCGGGCCCGCACCGAGCCGATGCAGCCGCGCAGCCGGCCTTCCTGGGTGAGAGTGACGAAGCAAGCCCCGAGGGCGCGCAGCCAGGGTGCGGCGCGATCCGGCGCCGGCACCCGCGCCGCGAGCGAAGGGACGCATAGCGCGGCGGCGATCGCCTCCCGGGCCAGCGCCAGCAGCAACCGCCCCTGTTCGCTGCCGGCGGCGGCAGGCGCGAGTACGGGTGGAGTTGGCTCAGGCGGCATGGGCATCGAACGCCCAGGCGCCGTAGCCCACCACGCGGCTGCGGTCTCCCGAGGTGTCCCCGGAATGGCGGAGATCGAGCTGGCGCGGCAGCAGGCCATGCCGCCGCGCGGCGACGAGCAGGCCGTTGATCGGCATCGCGCCGCAGGCCTGTCGCGAGGTGAGCGGGCCGCCGAGCGCGAGGATCTGCGACGCCGTCTCGCGGTCGGCCTGCTCCGCGGCCGGAGCGGGCAGGTAATGCGACAGGTCCGAGCTGATCACCACCACCGTGTCCTCGCCGCCCCACACCTGCTCGAGCACCTCCGCGACCTCGTCGCCGCCGGCCTCGCCGACGACCAGCGGCAGCAGCTCGAAGGCGCCAAGCATGACCTGCAGGAAGGGCAGCTCGACCTCGAGCGAGTGCTCGAGCTCGTGCGCATCGGGACGCACCGCCACCTGCGGCAGGCGCTCGACCGCGGCAGCGGCTTCGAGGTCGAGCGCCACGGCGCCGAGCGGCGTGGCGAACTTCTCCACTCCCGGTAGCCCGAGGCCACGCAGCGGCACCCGGTGCGACGGCCCCAGCAGCACCACGCGGCGGACGCCGGCGGCGGCGCCCACAAAGGCCGAGAAGGCACTGGCGGCGATCGGGCCCGAGTACGAGTAGCCGGCATGCGGCGCGATGATTGCTTTCGGCGCTTTCGCGGTCGGAGCGGCGGTTGCCACGGGCGCCCCCGAGGCCTTCCCCGTCTGGCGGAGGCGTGCGGCGAGGAGGGCTTCAACGGTCGTGCGGAGCGCGGCGGGATCGTCAGGGTAGAAGAGCCCGGCAACGGCAGGGGCGCGAACGCGGATCTGAGCGGCCATCAACGGCGGTTTCCT
>DASZHY010000458.1:0-1709 GCA_035949675.1 Thermoanaerobaculia bacterium | reverse complement strand
GCCCTGGGCTGCACCCCCCAGTCCATCCACAGCCGCGCCAGCGCATGCTCGACGACGAACACCGCCGGCTGGGCGTAGATCGTGCGGTCCAGCCGCCGCGCCGCCTCGTCGGCCTTGCGCTCTACGCCGCGCCCGAGCAGCCGCCGCAGGTCCACGGCCGGTGCGCCGTCGCCACTCTCGGGAGCCGCCTGCGCCGGGTAGAGGATCTCCCGCAGGTCCACCCCCAGCGGCCCGGCCAGCAGCTCGCACGAGCGGTCCACCGCGGCGCGGAAGCCCGCCTCCGCCTCGTAGAGCCCGCGCCCCATGTGCAACCGCTGATCCCCCAGACCGGGGAAGAGGAAGGCGACCCCGGTGCCCACGTCGCCCGCCTCGGCGACGCCGCTCAGCACTCCCTCGGCGGTCGGCTCGGCCAGCAGCCGCACCGCCTCCTCGCGCCCACGGCAGACCACCGCCCGCCGCTGCCCGAAGCGCTTGCGCCCGCGCTGCAACGTGTAGGCGACGTCGGCCAGCTCCAGCTCGGTGCGGCCCCGCAGGTGCGCCCCGAGGTTGGCCGTCATCTCGGACAGCGCCGCCGGGCTCTTCGCCGACAGCAGCAGCAGTTGGCTCGGCCGCGGCGAGGCCGCAGCCACCCCCGCCACCTCCGAGGTCGTCCCCGCCGCCGCCGCCCCAGCCCCCACCCCTTCCGCCGTCACCGTTGCCCCCGCCGCCGCGCCCGCGACCGCCGGCGCCTCCTCGACCACCACGTGCGCATTGGTGCCGCCGAACCCGAAGGCGCTCACCCCGGCCCGCCGCGGCCCGCCGCCGTTGCTCTCCCACGGCGTCAGCTTGGCGTTGACGTAAAACGGGCTCGACGCAAAGTCGATCTCCGGATTCGGCCGCTCGAAATGCAGGCTCGGCGGCAACATCCGGTGCTCCAGCGACAGCACCGTCTTGATCAGGCCCGTCACCCCCGACGCCGTCGCCAGGTGGCCGACGTTGGTCTTGACCGAGCCCAGCGCGCACGACCCCCGACGCCCGTCCAACCCGAATGCCCGGGTCAGCGCCAGCACCTCGATCGGATCCCCCAGCGCCGTGCCGCTGCCGTGCGCCTCGACGTAGGAGATGTCCGCCGCCGCCACACCGCTCCGCGCCAGCGCCTCGGCGATCACCTGCGCCTGGCCCTCGACGCTCGGCGCCGTGTAGCCCACCTTGTGCGCGCCGTCGTTGTTGACCGCCGAACCCTTGATCACCGCCCGGATGGTGTCGCCGTCGGCCAAAGCGTCGGCCAGCCGCTTGAGCACCACCAGCCCCAGCCCGCTGCCCACCACCGACCCACCCGCCCTTGCATCGAACGACCGGCAGCTGCCGTCGGGCGAGACGATGCCGCCCCGCTGGTACCAGTAACCCCGCAGCTGCCGCACGTTGATCGAGGCGCCGCCGGCCAGCGCCATGTCGCACTCCTCGGCCAAGAGGCTCTGGCAGGCCGCGTGCACCGCCACCAGCGACGTCGAGCAGGCGCTCTGGATGAGGTAGCTCGGACCGGTCAGGTTGAGCTTGTGCGAGATGCGGGTGGTCAGGTAGTCGCCGGAGTTGCCGAGATCGATGAGCAGCTGGTCGAGCGCGGCGACGGCGGCCGGATTGGCCATCACCTGGTAGAGCAGGTAGGTGCTGGTCGAGACGCCGGCGAAGACGCCGATCGGTCCTGGGTAGTCCTCGCCGACGTAGCCGGC
>DASZHY010000457.1:0-11922 GCA_035949675.1 Thermoanaerobaculia bacterium | reverse complement strand
CGGCGCCTGCTCCCCACCTTCGCGACCGGGGCGACCCCCGTCATGGAATTGGCCTCCCGCATCGAGCACCTGGCGCTGCTCGCCGGGCTGCCCGCGCCCGACAACGACCGGCTGACCTCGCTCGACCGCCGCCAGGTGGCGCGCTTCGTGTCGTCGTCGTTCGACCTGGCGCTGGACGCCAAGCTGCTGCTGGCGCCGCAGGACGTCGCCTACCTGGTCAAGGACCCGCCGGCGGACTGGACCGAGGAAGACCGGCGCCGCGCGGCCTACCTGGCGAAGAGCGGCCTGCTCACCGGTCCGCCCGACCAGCCGCTGCGCGAGGACGAGGTGGAGCGGATGCTGCTTGCCCTGGCCGAGATGCTGCAGGTGGTGCGCCGCGAGCAGGTCTCGTTCCTCTCGCTCGTCGACGGCAAGCTGACCGTGCGCTCGGGCAAGGAAGACCGGACCATACCGCTGCCGGAGCGGCTGGCGACCTTCCGCAAGCGCGGCCTCGAGCTGACCGCCGCGGGGCTGGGGCTGGTGCCGGGGGACAACCTGACCCTGTACTGGCAGGACGTCCACCTGCTGGCCGCCGTCCAGGAGGTCAACCTCGAAGGGGTGGCCTTCGACCGCTCCAGCTCCTACAGCTCGTGGACCCGGTACCACACCGACTCGCAGCTGGCGAGCACCATCGGCACCCGCTTCCCCGGGCTGGGGTTCCACGGCTTCGAGATCCTCGAGCGCGGCGCCTCCGGGCGCGTGGGCAAGATCCGCATCGAAGGCGACGGCGGCCGGACCGCCGAGGTGGACGGCCTGGCGGTGCGCTGGACGCTGGACGTGCCGGACACGCTGTTCACCGCCAAGCGCCTGGCGCCGCCCCGGCAGGAAGCCGGGTGGCTGTTCACCGGCCGCGGCTGGGGGCACGGCGTCGGCCTGTGCCAGGTGGGCGCCTACGGCATGGCCCAGCGCGGCCATACCTACCGCGAGATCCTCTACCACTACTACTCGGGCGTCGAGCTGTCGCGGGTGCGCATCGAGCCCGCCCCGGCTCCGTCGGTTCCGAAGGACGCCCCCGGGCTTGGCGGCAGCCGGTGACGGGCCGGCTGCCGGGACCGCGGTGAGACGGCCGTGAGCGGTCCGGCTGACGGCCTCGCCTGCTACATCGATCACACGCTGCTGCGGCCGGAGGCGCCGGCGGCGGCGATGGAGCGCCTGGCGGCCGAGGCGGCGGTGCACGGCTTCGCCTCGGTCTGCCTGCCGCCGGTGCACGTCGCGACGGCGGCGCGCATCCTGGCCGGCACGCCGGTGCGCACCGGCACCGTCGTCGCCTTTCCGTTCGGCTACGTGCAGCCCGCGATCCGCATCGCCGAGTCGCGGCGCGCTATCCAGGACGGCGCCGAGGAGCTGGACACGGTGATGAACCTGTCGTGGTTCGCCGGCGGCGAGGACCAGCGGGTGCTCGACGACCTGGCGGCCTGGGTGGCGGCGGCGCGCGCCGAGCGCGGCGGCCTCACCCTCAAGGTCATCCTCGAGACGGCGCTCCTGTCGCCGGACCAGAAGGTGCGAGCCGCCCGCCTGGCGGCCGCCGCGGGGGCCGACTTCGTCAAGACCGCGACCGGTTTCTACCCGCCGGCCCCGCCGGCCGCCGGCGGCGCGACGGTCGAGGACGTCGAGCTGCTCGTGCGCGCCGTCGGCCCCACGGTCGCCGTCAAGGCCTCAGGCGGCATCCGCGACGCCGCCACCGCCCGCGCCCTGATCGCGGCCGGCGCCCGCCGCCTGGGCACCTCGAGCGGCCTGGCGATCCTTGGCGCCGAATCGGCGGGGCACTAACATGAGCGGCGCCGTGCGTCAGGGATGCGAGCGCGACTGAGCGGTGCGATGGAGCGCAACCTCAAGCCGTGGGTGGGAGTCTGCGTCGCCCTGGGCCTGGCGATGGCAGTCTGCGGCAGCCGGCCCGGCATCCTGCCGTCCGATGCGGACCCGGCTGCCTGGCGGCTCATGGCGGTGGCCGGCACGGCGCTGGCCGCTTTCGCCGTCGCCCTGGGGATTGCCGTCGCCCTGGGCGCGCGCCGGTTCGGCCGGATCGGCGAGGCCGGCGAGGCCGGCGGGTCCGGCGCCGAGAACGGCACGGCCGCGCGCGCCGTGCGGCGTCCCTACTGGACGCTGTTCCTTGCCAGCTTCGCCGCTCTGTTCGTCGAGCTGATGTTGATCCGCTACTCGAGCTCGCAGATCCGGGTCTTTGCCTTCTACAAGAACGTCCCTCTGGTTGCCGCCTTCCTGGGCCTCGGCCTGGGCTGCTGCCTGGGGCGGGGCCGCGCCCGTCACGCCCTGCTCTTCCTGCTGTGGTTGCTGCCGCTCGCCGCCGCCCTGGCTCACGGCACGGTGGCCGTGGACTTTGCGCTCGACCGCTGGGCGGCGGTCGGCAGCAGCGAGCACGTCCTCGGTGGAGGCGGAGCGGCGAGCACCTGGTCGCGCCCCTTGCAGGAATGGGTGGCGCAGCTCGCGATGGGGCTGTTCTGCGGCGTCCTGCTGGCCGCGGTCGCAGTCCTCTTCACCCTCCTCGGACGCCTGCTGGGGGACGCTTTCGAGCGCGTGCCGCGGCTCCCCGGCTACACCGCCAACCTGCTCGGCAGCCTCGCCGGAATCCTCGCCTTCGGGGCCCTGTGCTACCTCGAGACGCCGCCCTGGGTCTGGTTTGCGGTGGGTCTCCTGCCGCTCCTGTGGTGGGCCGGGGGCGGCGCGCGCGCCGGCCTGGCGCTGGTGCTGATCGCGGCGAGCGTCCTGGTGGTCTGGCCCTCGACCGGCGAGACCGTCTGGTCGCGGTATCAGAAGCTGGTCGGCCGCGCCGTCCCGCAGCCCGGGTCTCGCGGCACGGATGGTGCGGCGCCCGCCTACCTGGTGCAGATCTCGGACGTGTTCTATCAGGTGGCGATGGACCTCCGGCCGGCGGCGATCGCCAGGCTCGGCTTCAATCCCTACCCGCACTACGATGCCGCCTTCCTCCTGGCGCCGCGCAAGGCCCGCGTGCTGATCGTCGGCGCGGGGACCGGCAACGACGTCGCGGCGGCGCTGCGCGCCGGCGCCGGCGCGGTCGACGCCGTGGACATCGACGACGCCATCGTCCGGCTCGGCCGTTTGCACCATCCCGAGCACCCCTACGACGACCCGCGGGTGCACGTGATCGTCGACGACGCCCGCCGCGCCTTCCGCCGCCTGCCGCCCGGGAGCTACGACACGATCGTCTTCGGCCTGCTCGACTCTCACACCCAGCTCGGCATCTCGAGCGTCCGCCTGGACAATTACGTCTTCACGCTCGAGAGCCTGGCTGCCGCGCGCCGGCTGCTGCGGCCCGGCGGCGCCCTGGTCATTACCGCCGTGACCCTGCGCAGCTGGCTCCAGGACCGCTTCGCCGCGATGCTGGGCGCGACCTGCGACACTCCGGTCGTCTGGCTCCGCTTCGGCGTCGCCAGCACCTATGCGTGCCTGGTGGCCGACCCGAGCGGCCCGCGCCGCGCCCCGCCCGTCGCGCCGGCGGCTCGCCCGCTTCCCGACCTGGCGCACCGCCGAGGCCCGCGCATCTACCCGTCGCTCGGCGGCGCCGCCGAGCTGGTGACCGTCCTGCCAACCGACGACTGGCCGTTCCTCTACTTGCCGGAGCGGCAGGTCCCGAGCGCTTACCTGGTGGTGCTGGCGTTCCTGGTGCTCGCGTCGGTCGCGGTGCTCAAGGCGGGCAGGCTCGATCTCGGGCGCTTCAGCGCCTACCACGGCCACCTTTTCTTTCTCGGCGCCGCTTTTCTGCTGATGGAGGTCTACGCCATCAACCGGCTGGCCCTGCTCTTCGGTACCACCTGGCTGGTGTCGGCGGTGACCATCGGCGTCGTGCTGCTGCTGATCGTGGCCGCGAACTTGACGGTCGAGCTGGCCGGCGGCATCCCCGTCCCCGCGGCCTACGGCGCGCTCATCCTCTTCCTGGCGGCCGGGTATCTCATCGGCCCCGCGGCCGCCCTGGGCGGCGGCACCGGCGCGGCGCTCCTCTACGCGCTGCTGCTCCTTGCCCCGGTCTACTTCGCCGGCCTCATCTTCTCGCGGTCGTTCAGCCGCGCGCCGGCGAGCGGGCCGGCGATCGGCGTCAACATCCTGGGGGCGGTCGTCGGCGGCTGGGCCGAGTACTCGACGATGGCGGTGGGCATCCGCGGCCTCGCCCTGCTCGCTCTCGTCTTCTACCTTGCGTCGTGGCTGATGCAGCGGCGCTGGGAGCGGCGGCCGAATGTCACCGTAGTTCCGGCAGTCAGTGCTTAGCCGGTCCCGCGAAGAGCGGCGCGGGCCTGCGGCAGCAGCTCTCCCACCAGCGCCGGTTGGGCGCGCATCGAGGAGCGCCCGGCGCGCAGCAGCGCCGCGGCCGGCGCCCTCTCGCCGCGCTGCTCGAGGCAGCTGCCAAGCAGCAGCTGGGCCTCGGCGAGGACCCATCGGCTCACGCCGCGGTCCGCCTCGATCGCCGTGAGCGCCCGGCGCAGGATCGGCTCGGCCTCGGCCAGCCGCCCGCGCCCGAGCAGCACGGCGCCGTAGGCCAGCGGTATGCGCACGAATCGCGGGTCGGCGTCCGCGTGGAGCCGCCGCAGGATGGCCATCGCCTCGCCGACGTGCGCTTCGGCGCCGGCGTCCATGCCGGCCGCGGCCTCGGCCACGCCCAGCTCCCGCAGGGCGATCGCCGCCTGAGCATGCACCGGCCCGAGCGCCCGCCGGTAGATCGCCACCGCCGCCTGAGCCAGCGGCACGGCCTCCGCGGCGCGTCCGGTCCGGACCAGCAGGCCGCCCAGGTTCTCCAGGTTCTGTGCCACGTCGATGTGCTGATCGCCCAGCCTGCGCCGCCGCGCGGCGAGGGTCTCACGCAGCAGGCGTTCGGCCTCGGCGAGTTGGCCCTCGTAGCGCAGGGTCATGGCCAGGTTCCCCTTCGAGCTCAGGGTGTCGGGGTGCTCGTCGCCCAAGGCGGCGGCGGTGCGTGGCACGACCTGGCGGAAGAGCGCCTCGGCACCGGCGAGGTCGTCGCGGCGGTACTCGAGAGCGGCAAGGAAGTTCATGCACTCCGTCACCTGCCGGTGGCCTTCGCCCAGCGACCGGCGGAAGATCGCCAGCGCCTCGCCCACCTCCCGCTCGGCAGCGTCGTAGTTGCCGCGTGTGTCGTCGAGGTCGGCAAGGGCGAGCCTGGTGAAGCCGACGTCGGGGTGGTCGGGGCCGAGCACTTTCTCGCGCAACGCCAGCGCCTTGCCCAGCTTGGCTGCCGCCTCGTCGTAGCGGCCGAGGTACACCAGGTCGCTGCCGAAGTCGGAGAGCGTCGCGGCGACGGCGGGATGAGTGTCGCCGAGCACCCGCTCCCTGATCTCGAGCGCCTGGGCGTAGAGGCCGGCCGCGGCGCCGTAGCGCCCCCGGTCCTGGGTGTTGACGGCGAGCTCGCTCAGCAGCTGCGCGACCCCGAGCTCGCCGGCGGCACCTCGCGCGCCGCGGCGCGTCACCGCGAGAGCCTGGCCGTAGAGGGCCTCGGCGCCTGCGAGATCGCCGGTCTTGTGCAGCAGGTTCGCCAGGCATTCGAGGCTGGCCGCCAGCGGCAACGCCGCCTGCCTGCCCGCCGCCCGCCGGCGCAGCGCCAGCGCCTCCCGCAGCAGCGGTCCGGCGGCGCGGTAATCGGCCTGCTGCACCAGGATCGTCCCGAGCTGCTCGAGGCTGTCGGCGATCTGCGGATCGCCGGCGGCGACGCTGGCGCGGCGCAGGGCCAGGGCCTCCGCGGCGAGCGGGCGGGCGCGGTCGAAGAGGCCGAGCGAGGCGTAGATCGTGGCCAGCGTGTGGAGCAGCCGGGCGCGCACCACCGGCTGGCCGGCGAGCTCGCCGTGGATGCGCCGCGCCGCTTCGTCGAGCAGCTCCCGCGCGGTGACCGCGTCGCCGCGGGTGTGCGATGGGTCGGAGCCCTCGAACAGGCTCATGACGAAGCCGGTCACTTCGCCTGCGGTCTGCGCCTCGGCCTCGGCGCGGCGGGCTTCGCGGCCCTTCTCGCGCGCCTGCCAGCCGGCGAACGCCATGGCGGCGAGCAGCGCCGCCAAGAACAGGGCGGTCGCGGCGACCGCCAGCCGGTGCCGTTGCACGAACTTGCCCAGCCGGTAGCCGGGCGTGTCCGGGCGGGCCCTGATCGGCAAGCCTGCAAGGTGAAGCCGCAGGTCCTCGGCGAGAGCGTCGGCCGAGGCGTACCGGCGCTCGGGCGCGTGCCGCAGCGCCGTCATCACGATGGTGTCGAGGTCGCCGCGCAGGCGCCGCCGCCGGCGCCTCCGGGCGCGCGGATCGGCGCCGGCGGCAGCGGTGCCGCCGGCCGGCTCGGCCACGGCGCTGGGCCGCGGCGGCTCCCAGCCGGCCGCCGCCCGCGCCAGCGCTGGCGCCAGTTCGCCGCCGCGCCCGTCGCCGGACAGCGCGGCCGGCAGGCGTCCGGCGAGCAGCTCGTAGAGCACCACGCCCAGGGCGTAGACGTCGGTGGCAGTGGTCACCGGCTCGGCGCGCAGCTGCTCGGGCGCGGCGTAGGCCGGGGTCAGGGGCGGCGCGGTGCGGGTGAGGCCCTCGGCCGCCTGCTCCCCGAGCAGCTTGGCGATGCCGAAGTCCAGGAGCTTGACCTCGGAGGCGGCCGTGACCAGGATGTTCGAGGGCTTCAGGTCGCGGTGGACGACGAGGCTGCGGTGCGCGTGCTGCACGGCGGCGCAGACGCCCTGGAACAACTGCAGCCGCTGGCCGGGACCGAGGGCATGGCGGTCGCAGAAGGCGGTGATGGGCGTGCCGGCGACCAGCTCCATCACGAAGTAGGGCAACCCTTCCGGCGACACGCCGCCGTCGAGCAGCCGCGCGATGTTCGGGTGCTGGAGCAGGGCGAGGATCTGGCGCTCGCGCACGAACCGGCGGCGCAGGTCGTCGCCGAAGAATCCCTGGCGGACGACTTTCAACGCCACCTGCTGGTCGAACTGGCCGTCGACGCGCTCAGCCAGGAAGACCGTGCCCATGCCGCCGTGGCCGAGCTCGCGTACGATCCGGTACGACCCCAGCCGGCGGCCGTCCCAGGAGGCGTCCGCCTGACCGCCACCGGTCTCGCCGAACCAAGGCCCCAGCTGCTCGGCGGCCGGCGCGGCGAGGAAATCGCCGGCCCGCTCGTCGGCGGCGGCCAGGGCCTCGACCTGCCGCCGCAGCTCGGGTTCGGCCGCGCACTGGGCCCGCAGCCATGCCTCCCGCGCGGCGCGCGGTAGCTCGACGGCGCGCTGAAAGAGCGCCAGGGCGCGCCGCGAAAGGTCCTGCCGGCCGGTCGTCTTCACTCGCCGGCCGACGGGTGGAGCGCGTCGAAGAGAAAGGCTCGCGCGGTCCGCCAGTCGCGCTTGACGGTCGCCGGCGAGAGGGTCAGCACCGCCGCCGTCTCCTCGATCGAGAGCCCGGCGAAATAACGCAGCTCGACCAGCCGGCCCAGGCGTTCGTCCAGGCGCGCGAGCCGCTCCAAGGCCTCGTCGAGCGCCAGGACGTCCTGGGCGTGGGGGTCGGCGACCTGCTCGTCGTCCAGGGTCGTGATCCACAGCCCGCCGCCGCGCTTGACCGCGGCCCGGCCGCGAGCGTGATCCACCAGGATCTGGCGCATCGCCCGCGCGGCCAGGGCATAGAAATGATGGCGGTCGTTGACGCGGGAGCCGCTGCGGACGAGCTTGAGATAGGCCTCGTGCACCAGGGCCGTGGTGCGCAGGGTCTCGCCGGAGCTCCGGCCGCCGACCTGGCGGTGTGCCAGCTCGCGGAGCTGCTCGTAGACGAGGCTGAAGAGCTGGTCCGAGGCCCCGTCCTCGCCGCGCCGCCAGGAAGCCAGTAGGCGGCTGAACTCGGTCTCGGGCGCGGTCATGAGCCGCGGCGCGAGGCGCGGAACGCGACGTAGAGCGAGGGGACGGCGAGGAGGGTCACCAGCGTCGACAGGCCCAGGCCGCCGATCACCGCCAGGGCGAGCGGCTTCTGCAGCTCGGCGCCGGCGCCGATCCCCAAGGCCAGCGGCAGCAGGCCGAAGAGGGTGCAGAGGGTGGTCATCAGGATGGGCCGCAGGCGGACCCGCGCCGCGGCCTCGATCGCTTCGCGCAGCGGCGCGCCCTCGTCGCGCAGGCGGTGGGCGTAGTCGAGCATGACGATGCCGTTCTTGACCACCAGGCCGATCAGCAGGATCAAGCCCATGGCCGACGAGACGTTGAGCTCGGTGCCGGTGACCCAGAGCAGCGCAAAGGCGCCGGCGAGCGACAGCGGCGCGGCGGCGAGCAGCAGCGCCGCCGGCAGCCAGGAGCGGAACTGGAACAGCAGGATGACCAGCACCAGCGAGGCGGACACCCCGAAGACGGTCAGCAGCTCGCGGAAGGACTGGCGCTGCGCCTCGTACTGGCCGCCGACCGCGATCGAGGAGCCGGTGGGGAGGCGCAGCGACTTCAGGCGCTGCTGGATCTCGGCGACCGCGCTGCCCAGGTCGCGCCCCTCGAGCCTGGCGGTGAGCAGCGCCATCTGGCGCAGGTCCTCGCGGATGAGCACGCTCTGGCCGGCGGCGGCCACCGGGTGGCCGAGGCTCGATAGCGGCACCAGCGGGCCGTCGGCGCCGCGCACTTGGGTCGAGGCCAGCCACGCCGGGTCGAGCCTCAGGCGGTCGGGATAGCGCACCCGCACCGGGATGGTGCGGTCCGCCAGGCGCAGCTCCGTCGAGGTGTCCCCCAGCCAGCTGGCCGCCAGCTGGCCGGCCACCTGCTCGACGGTCAAGCCCAGGCGGCCGGCGGCCACCGGGTCGATCTGCCAGGTCACCTCGGGGTTGCCGCGCTGGACGCCGACCACGTCGACGACGCCGTGCACCTGCGTCAGCAGCGGCTCGACCTTCTCGGCGATGCCGCCGAGCACCTCGGGGTCGTCGCCGAAGATCTTGATCTCGATCGGCGCGGCCGCCCCCTCGAGATCGCCCAGCATGTCCTGCAGGATCTGGGTGAACTCGATGTCGACGCCGGGCAGCGCCTCCTTGACCTTGCCGCGCAGGCCGGCCATCACCTCCTCGGCCGACCGCGAACGCTGCCCGCGCGGCTTGAGGCGGATCAGCACGTCGCCCTTGTTCTGCTGCGTCGCGTAGAGGCCCATCTCGGCGCCGGTGCGGCGGGAGAAGGCGGCCACCTCGGGGGTGGCGGCGACCAGCCGCTCGATCGTCCGGATCAGGCGGTCGGTCTCGGCGAGCGCGGTGCCGGGCGGGGTCAGGTAATCGATCACGAACCCGCCCTCGTCCATCTGCGGCAGGAAGCCGTTGGGGATCTTCCAGCCCAGTAGGACGCCGATCACGGCGAGCAGAGCGAAGGCTACGAGCGCCCAGCGCGGCCGGCGCAGGGCCGCATGCAGCGCGCGGCCGTAGAAGGCTTCGAGGCGCGCCCCCCAGCCTTTGGCGGGGTGGGCGGCTTGGCCGCCGGGGGCGTCGGCGCGCCGCCGGCCGCCGAAGACCCGCCGCGACAGCAGGGGTATGAGGGTGAGGGCCAGGACCAGGGAGACCAGCACCGAGACCGACAGGGTCAGCGACAGGGCGCGGAAGAACTGTCCCACCACCCCCGAGAGCAGCCCGAGCGGCGCCAGCACCACCACCGTGGTCAGGGTGGAGCCGACCACCGGCGCCACCAGCTCCTGAGTCGCCTGCTCGACCTCGACTTCTGCCGCGGCGGCGTCGCCGCCGGTCCCCAGGCGCCGGTGGACGTTCTCGATCACCACCACCGCGTCGTCGATCACCAGCCCGATGGCGACCGCCAGGCCGCCCATCGACATCAGGTTGATCGATTCGCCGAACAGCCGCATGAACAGGAACGTGATCATCACGGTGAGCGGCAGGGTGAGGGCGGCGATGGCCGTCATCCGCCAGTTGCCGAGGAAGACGATGAGCACCACGACGGCCAGCAGGCCGCCGACCAGGATGGCGTCGCGCACGTTGGCGATGGCGGTCGAGACGAACTCGGCGAGATCGTAGACCTTGGAGATGCGCAGGCCCGAGGGCAGGGCCGGCGCGATGCTCGTCGCGAGTGCCTGCTCGATGCCGGTCTTGACGGTCAGCACGTCGGTGTTGATCTGCTGGGACAGCGTGATCAGCGCCGCGTCGCGGCCATTGCCGGTGGCGAGCGTGGTGCGGTCGGGCGAGCCGGGGAAGACCTGCGCGACGTCGGCGACGCGCAGCGTGGCGCCCTTGCGCACAGCGATCGGCGTCGCCGCGATGTCGGCGGCGGCGCGCCAGGAGTCCGAGGCCAGCACCAGGTACTGCCGTCCGCCGGCGTCGTAGCGGCCGACCGGCGCCAGCTGGTTGGCGGCGGCCAGGGCGGCGCTCAGGTCCTTGATCGTCATGCCGGCAGCGAGCAGGCGGTTCGGGTCGGCCACCACCTCGAGCTCGCGGCTGTCGCTCGCCTGCACCTCGACCCTGCCGACGCCGGGAACGCGAGAGAAGGCCGGGCGCATCAGGTAGTAGGCGTAGTCGCGCAGGTCGGCGATCGGCAGGCCGCCGGTCAGGATCAGGCTGTACATCGGGAAGGTGGCGGGCGACAGGCGCTCCACCTGCAGGTCGAGCTCGGACGGCATGCCGCTCCGCGCTTCGGCGATCCGTGCCTGCATCTGTTGCAAGGCGAGGTCCATGTTGGTGGCCGGCTCGAAGAGGCAGGAGATCTCGGCGGCGCCGCGGAAGGTGCGCGAGCGCACGCGGCGGATGCCGGGCACCTCGCGGATGGCCTGTTCGAGCGGGCGGGTGACGGTCAGCATCATCGGGCGCGCGGGCAGGATGCCGCTGTGCGCCACCACCACGATGCGCGGGAACTGCAGCGGCGGGTAGATGCTGCTGGCCAGAGACGGCAGCGCGATGACGCCGCCGAGCGCCAGCAGCACCACCAGCAGCAGGATCGCACCCTCGTGGCGGGCGGCGGCGCCGACGAAGCTCACCCGCCGGCGCCCCCGCCGGACGCCGCGCCGGGCGATCCCGAGGCGGCGGGCGCCGCCTCCTCGGCCGCCGGGGCCGGCATGGTGGTGGCGCCGTCGGGGAGGGCGTTCTGACCGCTCACCACCACCATCTCCCCGGGCGCGACGCCGGAGAGGATCTCGGCCTGGCCGGCGGCGACGATGCCGACCCGGACCTGCCGCCGGTGCGCCTTGCTCTGCGCATCGACGGTGAACAGGTAGCTCTGGGTTCCCTCCTGCACCAGGGCGGCGGACGGCACCAGCACCGCGCCGGCGTCGGGCTGCCCCTGGATGTCGATGCGGACGGGAGTGCCGGCGGGGAGGCGCGTGGGCGCCGCGAAGCTCAACCGCACGGTGGCCGCCGCGGTCGTCGGGTCGACCGCCGCCGGGCGGGTGAGCACCGCGGCGCTCTCGGGCGGATAGGAGGCGGGGCCCGTCACGGTGGCGGGGCTGCCCACCACCACCCGACCGAGCTCGGCGAGCGGCACGGCGGCCTCGATCTGCAAGCGGCTCGGGTCCACCAGGCGCAGGATCGGATCGGTCGCCGAGGCATCCACCAGATCGCCCGGGTTGTGGCCGCGCGCCGCCACCACGCCGGCGAAGGGCGCGCGCACCGTCTGGCGGCCGGCCAGCTGGGCGGCGGCGGCGCGGGCAGTCGTGGCGGCGGCGACCGCCGCCTCGGCATCGGTCAGCTCGCGCTGGGCGTCCTCGAGCTCCTTGCCGGCGGCGATGCCGCGCTGGAAGAGCAGGCTGATGCGCCGCTGGGCGGCGCGAGCGTTGGTCAGGCGGGCCTCGGCGCTGGCCAGCGCCGAGCGGCGCTCGCTGGCGTCGGCGTCGAGCGAGGGGATGTCGAAACGCACCAGCAGGTCGCCCTTGCGCACCCGGTCGCCGACCCCCTTCGGCATCTCGGCGATGCGGGCGCTCTGCGGCGCGCTGACCAGCAGCTCGGCGCCG
>DASZHY010000456.1:0-15189 GCA_035949675.1 Thermoanaerobaculia bacterium | reverse complement strand
CGGGCCCACTACCACCTCGCCCGCCGCGAAGCGGCGGCGGCCCTGGTCGACCTGCAGAAGATCCCCGTCCCCTCGCTCAACGATCCCAACCTCTCGGTGGTGCTCGCCGACCGCGCCTCGCTGGGCGACGTCGCCGGCGCCGAGCGCGCCTTCGCCTCCGAGCGGCGTCCCGGGCAGGAGGCGCTCGCCTGCTACGTGCGCGGGCGCATCGCATGGAGCAAGCGGCGGGTGGGCGAGGCGCGGCAGGCCTTCGATCGCGAGCTCGTCGTGGCCATCCGCCAGAACCAGCCGGACCTCGCCGCCGACGCCCGGCTGTTCAGCGGGCTCGCGGCCTGCGAGGAGGGCGACCTGGCGGGCGCCCTCTCGCGCTTCGACCTGGCGGCCGCGGAGGCCCTCGACAATCACCACCCGGGCACCGCCATCGAGGCGCTCGGCCTCGGTGCCTACCTGGCCTGGCGGCGAGGCAACCTCGCGGGCCGCGACCAGCGGCTGGCCGAAGCGGCGAGCCTGAAGGCCCATCCTGCATGGATCTACCAGGCGGCGCTCACGCTGCTGGCGCTGTGGACGGGGGCGCAGCCGCCGCAGGAGCCGCGGGTGCTGGCGGCGCACATGGCCAAGGAGCAGGTGGTTGCCGGGGTCGACGATCTGCTGCTCGCCCGCGCCGCATTCGCCGCGGGCGACAAGGATCAGGCCCGCCGCGGGCTGCGGCGGGCGCGGGAGTCAGGGGTCGGCAAGACCTACTTCATGGAAGAAGCGGCCTTGCTCGCCGCCGACCTCGGCGAGCCGCCCGCGCCGCAGTGGGTCGATCCCCCCTATCCCAACCTGCTGCGCTTCGCCGCCGCCCAGGAGCTCAACCGCCGCGCCGCCGGCCGCTAGCCCCGCTAGCCGCCGGCCGTTGCCCCGCTAGCCTCCGCCCGCCTTGGCCGGCGCGCCTGCTGCCGCCGGCCCGTACGAGTAGCCCTTGCGGGCCTTGACCCGGAGCTCGGGGTTGACGGTCTTCACCTCGACGGGCTGGAACCCCGAGCTGCCTGCCGGGTGCTCGCTGCGATAGCTCAGCAGGTAGTAGCCGTTGTTCTCGGTCGATACCTGTTCGAGCGCGCTGAGGAAGTTGGTGAAGTTGAACAGGTACCGTCCGCCGGTGTCGGAGGCGAGCTGATTGAGCGCGTCCGCCATGGTGTGGTTGGTGTCGCCGGCGGGCCAGAGATCGAAGGTGTAGACGGCGACGTCCGCGGTGTCGAGCGCCGCGATGGTCGGCTGGTAGTAGCGCGGGTCGGGCTGATACTGCTGGAACGGGCTGGGAGTGATCCTGCCGAAGCCGGTCGAGAACAGCAGCAGGTTCTTGCGCGCCGGGATGCTGCCGGCCGTACGGGCCAGCACCTGCAGCCCATCGTAGATGGTCTTGGTGCGGTCGCGCAGCTCGAGGCCGCGCGGCAGGCCGGTGAGCAGCGACGGCCCGCTCCCGGGGGAGGGCACGCGGGAAGGCCAGTTGTTTTCGGCCTCCTTGCCCTTGACCGCATCGTCGATGGCGGCGGTCAGCAGCCGGCGGTCGTGGGTGAAGTCCTGGTGCACCTTCAGCTTGACGTCGTAGCTCGCCACCGCCACCCAGTCGTTGGGCAGCACCTCGCGCTCGACCCACTCCTTGGCCCGGCGGCCGGACTCGACCTGCTGGTTGAGCAGCACCGGAGCGTCGATGGCATTGGCCTTCTGATCGCTCCAGAACAGGATGAAGTAGCGGTCTTCAGGCACCTGGTCGATGCTGATGCCCTTCTTGGCCAGCACGTCCGAGCCCGCGAGCATCCGGCGGTTGCTGTAGAACGTCACCCCGGTGAGGTCGATCCGCTTGCCGTTCTGGCGCACCACGAAGTCATCCTTGCCCAGACCGACGATGACGTGCCCCTTGGCGTCGGTGACCAGGGCGTCGAGCAGCACCTCCCGCACCTCGATCTTCTCGCCGAAGCTTGGCGGCGGCTGCGGCGGCGGTTCCTGCGCAGCCGCCGGGCCGAGCCTGCCCGCCATCAGGACGGTGAACCCGAGGACGGTCCAGCGAACTATCGCTTGCATCGCGTCCTCCTTTCCGGCACACGGGTACCGCAAGCGCGGCACCCTCGCCGAGTGCAAATGGAGCAAACTCCGAGCCAGCTTTACTTCGACCGCTCGAAGTTGAAGGTGAGCGGGATCTCCTTGCCGTCCTTTTTCATCACCCAGGTCTGCGAGAAGTGATCCGCATCGGCGAAGGTGAGCTTCAGCCCGTGCATGTGGGCGTCGTTCTGGCCCTTCATGTTGGTGGCGTCCACGAAGGCGAAGCTCAGGCTGTCGCCGGCCGCCGCCCCCGAGGTCCGCATCCTGGGGTGGTTGCCGAGCGTGCAGTAGTGGGTGAGCATCACCTGGGAGCCGTCCGGGTAGTAGACGGTGACCATCGGCGGCTCCCCCTCGCTCTGCAGCTTCTCGACCACCGCGGTGCCCGCCGCGTCCACCTCGTAGCTGACGTGCGTGACCTTGCCGTCGGGCATCTTGGCCTGCCAGCTGCCGGTCAGGGCCTTCAGGTGGTCGAACCCGGCGCCGGCAGGCGGCACCGGGGAGGTGGCCCGGGCGGCGGACCCGGCCAGGGCGACAACGGCCAGCAGGGCGCCGGCCGCGAGCATGCTCGAGAGGAATCGGGTGCGCATGGCGTCTCCTTTTTCGAGAGGGCCCCCGCGGGGGCCTAGACTGGCATCGCGAAGCGCGCGTAGAAGCCGCCGGCGGCGGCGGTGGCGCGCAACGCCTGGGAGGGCTGGAAGCGGGCTCCTGCCGCGCCCTCGAGCCGCTCGAGCTGGGCGATGAGCTGCGGCAGGCCCTGCCGGTCGGCCCAGCGGCAGAGACCGCCGCGGAAGGGCGGGAACCCGGTGCCCAGGATCAGCGCCAGGTCGAGGTCGCCGGCGCTCCGCACCACCTGCTCTTCGAGACAGCGCGCGGCCTCGTTGACCATCGGCAGCACCATGCGGTCGGCCAGGGCCGCGAGGTCCGGCTCGCCGCCGCCGCTCCCCGGGGGCCTGCCCTTGTGCTCCGGGTCCAGGCCCAGCGCCGCGTAGACCTCCGGGTCGGGCTCCTGCCGCTCGCGCCCCTCGTAGCGGTAGATGCCCTTGCCGTTCTTGACTCCCAGGCGGTCGCCGGCGCTCAGGCGGTCGATCCAGGCAGGCAGCCGCACGCGGTCGGCGAACGCGTCGGCCATAATGTGGGCGACCTTGCCGGCGACGTCGATGCCCACCTCGTCGGTCAGGACCAGCGGCCCGACCGGCATGCCCCAGTCGACCATGGCGCGGTCGATGTCCTCGATCCGGTAGCCCTCGTCGAGCAGCCAGAACGACTCGATCGAGTAGAAGGTCAGCAGCCGGTTGACCAGGAAGCCGGGGCTGTCCTTGACCAGGATCGGGGTCTTGCCGAGGCGGCGGGTGAAGTCGAAGACGGTGTTGACGGCCGACGGGTCGGCGCCCTCGGGAACGATGACCTCGACCAGCGGCATGCGGTGCACCGGGTTGAAGAAGTGCATGCCGATCACCCGCTCCGGGCGCGGCGTCTTGACGCGGATGTCGCGGATCGGCAGCGACGAGGTGTTGGAGGCCAGCACCGCCGCCTGAGGCACCTGCGCCGCCAGCTCGGCGAAGACCGACTGCTTGACGTCGAGCTTCTCGACGATCGCCTCGATCACCAGGTCCACCCGCTTGAAGCCGCTGTAGTCGAGGGTGGGGCGCAGCAGCGCCATCTTGCGCCGCATCCCGGGCGGGTCGAGGCGGCGGCGCTTCACCTGGCGGTCGAACAGGCTGGCGGCATGGCTCATGCCGGCGGCCAGGGCCTCGTGGCGCACGTCCTTCATGCGCACCGGCAGGTCGGTCTCGGCGGCGATCAGCTGGGCGATCCCGCCGCCCATGGTGCCGGCGCCGAGCACGGCGGTCTCGCGCACCGGCAGCGGCTCACCGCCCGCCAGCCCGTGCTCGCGCTTGGCGCTCTCGGTGAGGCGGAAGACGTGCACCAGGTTCTTGGACACCGGCGACGGCGCCAGGTCCGCCACCGCCCGCGCCTCGGCGTCGAAGCCGGCCTGCATGCCGTCCTCGAACCCCACCCGCACCACCTCGATGGCGCGCAACGCCGCCGGGTAGTGGCCGCGGGTCTGCTCGAGGGTCTTCTTGCGCGCCTGGTCGAAGACGATGTGACGGCCGATCGGGTTGCCCTCGAGCAGCGCGCCACGCAGGCCGCCGGGGCGCTTGCGCGCCGTCCGCGCCGGCCCTCTAGACCCTGCAGACTCCGACTGACCGCCGCGCTCGCGGGCGAAGTCTCTGACCAGGTCGAGGAAGCGGGCATCGGGCAGCAGCGCGTCGACCAGGCCCAGCTTGAGCGCCTGGCGGCCCGAGACCGTCTTGCCGGTCAGGATCATGTCCAGCGCGGCGGCGATGCCGATCAGCCGCGGCAGCCGCGTCGAGCCGCCCCAGCCCGGGACGATGCCAAGGCGCACCTCGGGCAGGCCGATGCGGGTGTCGGCGCGGTCGCTGGCCACCCGCCAGGTCGAGGCCAGGGCGATCTCGGTGCCGCCGCCCATCGTCACGCCGCGGATGGCGGCGACGGTGGGGAAGGGAAGCTCCGCCCAGGCGCCGAACAGGCGGTGGCCGATGCGCGATCCGGCCTCGGCCTCGACCGGGTCGGTGACGCGGGCGATCTCGTCGACGTCGGCGCCGGCGATGAAGCTGCCGGGCTTGCCCGAGAGCAGGATCAGGCAGCCGACGTCGCGGCGCGCCGCCAGCTCGTCGAGCACGTGCTCGAGCTCGGCGAACGCCGCGCGCCCGAAGACGTTGACCTTCTTCTCAGGCAGGTCGAAGGTGAGCGTCGCCAGGCGATCCTGGCCGACCTCGAGATGGAAGATGGTCAAGGCGATGTCCTTCTAGCCACCGTGGTGTGAGGCTTCCGCGTCGGCGTAGAGGCGGTCGATGAAGGCGCCGTACTTCTGATTGATGACCCGGCGCTTGACCTTCTGGGTCGGCGTCAGCTCGCCGGTCTCGAGGGTCCACTCGGTCGGCATCAGGTCCCAGGCCACGATCTTCTCGAACCCGGGCAGGTGCACATTGACCTTCTCCACCTCGCCCTTGTAGAGGTCGCGGACTCGCGGATCGCCGAGGAGGTCGCCGAGGTTGCCGGCCGGCAGGCCATTCTTGGCGGCCCACGCCTTGAGGTGGTCGAACTCCGGCACCAGCAGGGCCGCCAGGAACTTGCGGCGGTCGCCGATGACCACCGCCTGGGCGATGAACGGGCTCGCCTTGAGCTCGTTCTCGAGCGGCGCCGGCGCGACGTTCTTGCCGTAGGCGTTGACGATCAGCTCCTTCTTGCGGTCGGTGATGCGCAGGAAGCCTTCGCCGTCCAGCTCGCCGATGTCGCCGGTGTGGAACCAGCCCTCGGAGTCGATGGCCTCGGCGGTCTCCTTGGGGAGGTTCCAGTAACCCTTCATGACGTTGGGGCCGCGAGCCAGGATCTCGCCGTCGGCGGCGATCAAGACCTCGACTCCCGGGATGACGCGTCCCACGGTGCCCATCTTGACGCCGGTGCCGCCGTTGGCGGAGATGATCGGCGAGGTCTCGGTGAGGCCGTAGCCTTCGTAGATCGGCAGGCCGGCGCCCCAGAAGAACTCGGCGACGTCGCGCGCCAGCGGCGCGCCGCCCGAGACCGCGAAGATGTAACGGCCGCCCAGGCGCTCGCGGATCTTGGCGAAGACCAGCTTGTCGGCCAGGCCGAGCTTCCAGCCCAGCAGGCCGGGTGGGCGCTCGAGCTGCAACCGCCAGGGGAGCGCCTCGCGGCCCACCGCGACCGCCCAGGCGGCGATGCGCTGGCGGATCGGCGAGGCGGCGGCGACGCCCTCCTGCACCTTGGCGAGGATCTTCTCGTAGACGCGCGGCACCGAGACGAAGATCTCGGGCCGCACCTCCAGGATGTTCTTCGGCACCGTAGCCACCGACTCGGCGTAGGCGATCGAGCACCCCTTGAGGAAGTAGACGTAGTCGACGATGCGCTCGAACGAGTGCGAGAGCGGCAGGAACGAGAGGGCCTGGTATCCGTCCTTGAACGGCAGCACCGACCTTCCCGCCTCGAGGTTGGAGGCGAGGTTGCCGTGGGTGAGCATGACCCCTTTGGGCTGCCCGGTGGTGCCGCTGGTGTAGATGAAGGTGGCGAGGTCCTCGGGGCGCGCGGCGCGGGCGGCCGCCTCGAACCGCGCCACGTCGGGGTTGGCGCCGCGCTCGAGCACCTGGTCCAGGGTCAGGACCCGGGGGTCGCCGCTGGTGCCGCGGATGAGCACGTAGTGCTTGACGTCCGGCAGCTCGGCGGCATGGGAGAGCAGCCCCTCGAGATGCGCGGTGGTCTCGGCGAACACCACCTTGGCGCCGCAGTCGCGGACGATGTAGGCAGCCTGGTCGGGCAGCAGGGTGGGGTAGATCGGCACCAGCACCCCGCCGGCGCAGAGGGTGGCGAAGTCGACAGTCGGCCAGTGCGGGCCGTTCTCCGCCATCAGCGCGACCCGGTCCCCGCGCTCGACGTCCATTCCCGGGAGCGCCGTGGCGAGACGCCGCACGCGATCCACCAGCTCGGCGGTCGAGACCGGCTGGTAGCTGCCCCCGACCTTGTGCAGCATGCAATCCGGCTTGCCGTAGGTCGCGATTTGGAGAAACAGCTCCGTCAGGGTCGTTACCGCCATGGGACCTCCCGAGGGCAGGGTGAGCGCGAGACCGGCCGGATTGTACCGCACCCTCTCGATCCACCCCTTCGTAAGCAGAAACGCCGCGGCGAAGGGGGAGGGGCGTGTCGCCTCAGGCGTGAGGGCTAGAATCGGAATGGAGGACGCGAGATGGCCGCGGAGCTGCCGATACCGGAACACTATGACGCGCGGCGGGCCGGAGCTTGGAATTACCGGCCTGACGCGGCGGGGCTGCTGGCTGCCGCCGGCGCTTGGCGGGAGCGGCTCGGGTTGCGGCCGGCGGGGGCCGGCGGCCGGCGGGTGCTGCTGCTGCTCGTCGACTTGCAGCGCGACTTCTGCCTGCCGGAGGGGACCCTGTTCGTCGGGGGGCGCGGCGGCCGGGGGGCGGTCGAGGACAGCGACCGCATCGCCCGCTTCATCTATCGGCACCTCGACCGGCTGAGCGAGGTCGTCTGCACCCTGGACACCCACTTCCCGCACCAGATCTTCTTCCCGTCGTTCTGGATCGACGCGGAGGGGCAGAACCCGCGGCCGCATCGCGAGGTCTCCGCCGCCGAGGTGGCGAGCGGCGCACTGCGTCCCGACCCGGCGCTGGCCTCCTGGCTCGCCGGCGGCGACTACGGCTGGCTGGCGCGCCAGGCCGAGCACTATTGCCGCGAGCTCGAGCGTGCGGGACGCTACCGCCTCTATCTCTGGCCGCCGCACTGCCTGCTGGGCGGCGACGGTCACTCGCTGGTCGGCGTCATCCAGGAGGCCCGGCTGTTCTTCGCCTTCGCCCGCCAGGCGCCCGCGAACATCGAGATCAAGGGCGGCCACCCGCTCACCGAGAACTACTCGGTCCTGTCGCCGGAGGTGCTCATGGCGCACGACGGACGCCGGCTCGCCGAGCGCAATCAGCGCTTGATCGACCAGCTGCTCGCCGCCGATGCGCTGATCGTCGCCGGCCAGGCGGCGAGTCACTGCGTCAAGAGCACGATGGAGGACCTGCTGGCCGAGGTCGCGGCGCGCGACGCCGGCCTCGCCGGCCGCATCTACCTGCTCGCCGACTGCACGTCGGCGGTGGCGGTGCCCGACCCGAGCGCGCCGGGAGCCTTCGCCTTCGACTTCACGCCCCAGGCCGAGGCAGCCCTCGCGCGGTTCGCCGCCGCCGGCGTCAATATCGTGCGCTCGACCGAGCCCATGGCCGGCTGGCCCGGCCCGCTGGGCGAGGCTTGAAAGCAGCCCTCGCCGGCGTACCGGCTGGTGCCGGCGTCTTGACCGCCCTGGCGCGGGGCGGTATCCTCCAGCGTTCTTGTGCCACCCGCTGCCCGCCTGCGGCGGCGAGGCCGTCCGCACCCACCGGGGCGTAGCTCAGCTTGGTAGAGCGCACGGTTCGGGACCGTGAGGCCGGAGGTTCAAATCCTCTCGCCCCGACCAATCTCCCGTCTCCCTCTCTACGTCAGCTCGGGATCGATGCCGCGCAGCAGCCAGTCCTCGGCGAGTCGCTGCCAGCCCGGAAATTTCCTGGCGTCGATGTAGCGCGTCCAGGCCAGCGTGCCGGTCTCCTTGCCCAGGCGCTTGGCCTGGAGCGCCGAGATCTGGCTGTCGACCACGACCACGGCGCGCTCCATGCCGCGCTCGACGCACAGCATGATGCCGCGCCGGAAGGCCTCCTGCTCCCGCGCCGAGTAGGCCCGCGACCGCCGGGAGTCGACCAGCACCCCGAAGTGGCGGCCTCGCGGCAGCTCCCGGTGCAGCTCCGCCAGCAGCTCCGCGGTCTCCTCGCGGCTGAGGGGGCCGCCGAAGGTGATGTCCACGCCGTAGTCGGTAGCCCTGACCCGCTGCATCGCACCTCTGCTTTTCGCGCCAGGAGGATCGCCGTGCGCTGGCCGTGTGCTGACAGGTAAAACGGAATGCCGCGTCCACTTCCCTCACTTCGAGCATCACCTGCGAACCTGCAGAAAGTCTAGAGCTTGAAAGAGAACGTTGCAATCAATGACCGCAGCGACTGCTCGTTGCTCACCACCGCCCCGGGCACCGGGTAGATCGGTCCGGTGATGCGAGTCTTGAGCGCGTAGTAGTAGGTCAGATTCAGGGTCAATGCCGAGTCGACGCGCACGCCGACGCCGCCGGCGACGTGGTTGCCCCAGATGGCGGGCGAGGCGACGTTGAAGAAGGAGGACTTGTCCGGGATGGCGTTCTCGGCGTGGTTGTAGCCCGCCCGCAGGGTCACCCGGGGGGTCGCCTGATACTGGGCGCCGACGTCGAAGACGGTGATGCTGCGCCAGCCCAGCCCGAGCGCATGGCCGTCCGGCGCCAGCCCGAAGCCGCTGAAGCCGCGCGCGCTGCCGTAGTCGATCCACTTGAAGTCGGCAGCGAGCTTGAGCTCGGGGGTGGGGGTGAAAGCGATGCCGGCGATGACGTTCGCCGGGTTGTCGAGGCGGAACGAGATGCGGCGCGCGGTGCCGAAGTTCGGCAGGGCGGGATTGGCGGCCGCCGAGTTCCACTCGAAGCTCTGGAACCGCTGTTCCGTGGTGTAGGAGGCGCCGAAGGCCCAGGTGTGGCTGGGCCGGTAATGGACGCCGAACTGGCCGCCGTAGCCGAAGGCGCTGTCGGTGTTGACGCGCGGATAGAAACAGCCGTTGGGTCCGCAGTCGGGCGCCGCGAAGCCGGCGGGATCGGCGGTGAGCGACGAGCGGCCGGTGACGAAGGCGACGCCCACCGACCACTCCGGGCTGAGGCGCAGCGCGCCGACGATCGGGACCTTGAGGAACTGGTAGTTGGCGTAGACCCGGCCGAAGCCCTGGGGTTGTGGCGACAGCAGGGGATTGTGGGGGTCCTGCGGGTAGTCGACGCCGAAGCCGGCCAGGCCGAGGAAGCCGACGCCGTAGGCGAAGGTGCTGTCCTTGGGATGGCGGGTGAAGCCGAAGGCGGGGATCAGCGGCGTGCGTCCCGACTCGGCGGTGCGGCCGGAGAAAGGGCCCACCTGGCTGGTCACCGCGTTGCCGGCCTTGGCGTACTCGGCGCTGAACTCGAAGCCGCTGCCGTCGAGCTCGGTGAGCAGCGCCGGATTGAGGTTGAGCGCGCCCAGGGTGTCGTTGGGTAGCGCCACGCCCGCGCCGCCCATGGCGTCGTTGACGGCGCCGACGCCGTGCAGGAAGTGACCGTTGCCGGCGGTGGCCGGCACCGCGGCGAGCGCCGCGGCGAGGATCAGGGAACAGACCTTGCGCTTCATGACAGGACTCTCCTTGTGGACATGCGTCCACGGACGCGGCCGCGGTTCGGACGCCGCGCGCGGACTGCCGGCGCGGTCGCCCGGGCGAGCCGGGCAAAAAAGATGTTGCAAGCTCAAGAGATGAAGCGCGCAAACTATAGCCGCTTTTGCTTATAAGTCAAGAATCACATTAGCGAAAATAGGGCAGTCCCCTATCGCAGGGACGAAGCGGGGAGGGCAGCGTCCCCAGCCCGACACCGATGGTCTCGAGCTCGAGGCGCGCCACCTCGCGGCTGCCCGGGAGGGCCGCGGCGGCGCTGCTATGATGCTGACAAGCTTCGGCCGACAGCTTCGTCCCAGGAGACACGGCTCTGACCCTGCAGATCCTCGAGCACCGGGCGCTGTATGCGGCCTTCGACCGTTTCCCGGCGAGCAAGGGGGCGGCGCATCGGATCCGGCGGGTGGCCGCGGCGCTGTTCGAGGCCGCCGGCGGCGGCGTGCTCTTCACGCTCGGCAGCGAGGCGCTGCCGCTGTACCAGCGGCTCGCCGCCGGCTCGTCCGGCGGCGCTGCCGAAGGTCTCGAGCGCTGCTCCGGCGCGGTCGAGGTGCTGCGTTTCGGCGGCGGCGATCCGGGTCTGCGCCGCCTGCCCAACCTGCTCGATCGCGCACTGGCGTTCGGGGCGCGGCTGGCGCAGGTGATGGCGTCGCAGCCCCGCCTCGAGATCTGCCAGTTCCGCGACCCCTGGTCGGGGCTGCCGATCCTGACCTGCCCGTGGCGCCGCGGAGCGGCCATCTACGAGATCAACGGCCTGCCGTCGATCGAGCTGCTCGACGCCTACCCGCGCCTGCCGGCCAGCCTGCGCGCCCGCCTCCGCGCGGCCGAGGAGTTCTGCTGGTCGGCGGCCGACTGGGTGCTCACCCCGTCGCGCACCATGCGGGACAACCTCGTTGCGCTCGGCGTTCCCGCGGCCAAGATCCGCGTCGTCGCCAACGGCGCCGAGCCGCCGGCGGGGAGCGCGGCGGCCGGGGGTCCCGCCGCCCGGCCGGGCGGAGCGCCGCGGCGCTACCTGCTGTACTTCGGCGCGTTGCAGGGCTGGCAGGGGGTGGACGTGCTGCTGCGCGCCTTCGGGCTGTTGCGGGACTTCGAAGAGCTCGGGCTGGTGATCTGCGCGGCCGGCCGGACGCGCCGGGCCCGCGCCTTGGAGCGCCTTGCCGAGCGCGTCGCGCCGGCCGGGCGAGTCCTGTGGCACTTCGGCCTCAACGACGCGGAGCTCGCGCCGTGGGTGGCCCATGCCGAGCTCTCGGTGGCACCGTTGACCGAATGCCCCCGCAACCTCGAGCAGGGCTGCCTGCCGCTCAAGGTCCTCGAATCGATGGCCGCCGGCGTGCCGGTCGTCGCCTCCGACCTCCCCTCGCTGCGCGAGGTGATCGACGACGGGGTGGACGGCCGGCTGGTGCGTCCGGACCGCCCTTCGGAGCTGGCGCGGGCGCTGCGGGTGCTGCTCGAGAGCCCGCGGGCGAGGCTCGAGATGGCGGCGCGGGCGCGGCACAAGGCGGCCGAGCGCTACGGCTGGGCGCGCAGCATGGATGAGCTGCGCTCCTGGTACGGCGCGCTGCCGGGGCGGGCGAGATGAGCGTCAGTGCCGCCATCGCCGCGGTCGAGAGCCTGCGGCCGGAGCAGAAGCTGTTCCTCAAGGAGCAGAAGATCCGCTCGAGCATGCCGGCGGGCCGCTGGTCCGAGAGCCTGACGCAGGTGGTGGACCTGGGGCGCCTGACGCTGCCGGCATCGCGCTTCTGCCGCCAGTTCGGATGCCTCGCCATGGTGGTGGCGCTCGCCGCCGCTTTCGCGGCTTTCAAGTGGCCGTTGCTGGGGCTGCCGGCGCTGGTCCTGGCCGCGGGCGCCGTGGCCTGGACGCGGTGGAAGAGCGCGCAGCTGCTCGGCGCCGGGAAGGCAGAGTTCGAAGCGCGGGTCGAGAAGCTCCTCTTGCCCTGCGTGCGCATCTTCCAGCGAGACATGGAAGCCAGCCAGCCGCTGCGGCTCGAGGTGGATCTCAGCCCCGGCCTGGGCGAGATGGTCGGGCAGCCGCTTCAGCTCCCCGGGCCGTTCAAGAACCGGAGCCTCCTCAAGGTGGTGGAGAAGCTCTACCGCAAGCCGCTGCTGGCGGGTCAGGCCCGCCTGGCGGACGGCAGCGTGCTCGCCTGGCGCGTCCTCTACCACCTCCGGGTCCGCGAGATCACCAAGCGCGGGGCCAGCGGCAAGACCAAGCACAAGGTCAAGACGCGAGGGCGGCGTCTGATCGCGGTGCGCCTCGGGTTGCGCGCCGACGCCTGGTCGTTGGCCGCCCATGCGCCGGCCGCCGCTCCGGCCGGCGTCGCGGCCGGCATCACGTCCTCGGCGAACGGGCGCCGCCTCGTGCTCAAGGTCCGGCGCACCGTCGAGCTCGGCAAGGCGTTCGACCTCGGGAAGGCCGCCCCGGCGGACGGGCTCGAGGATCTCCTGGCGACCATCGGCGGCCTTTATTCGCAGGTCCGCCGCCGGCCGGGCGCCGCCGCGCGGCAGGGGCAACCATGATCGGACGACCGCCCATGACTCCAGGCACCCCGGGAGCGCCAGGGACGCCGGGAGCGCAGCCCGCCGGCCAGTTTGGAGCGGGCTGCCCGGTCACCGTCGGTTTCTTCACCCACCGCGCCTGCGGCCAGCCCGGCGCCGGCATCTGCGGCGGCTGCGGGCGTTCGATCTGCGAGGACCACCTGCAGCGGGAGGTCGGCGCAGCGCCGCTGTGTGTCGAGTGTGCGGCGCGACAACGGGAGGGTGGGGAGGGTGGTGGGGTGCTCGACGACCTGGACGACGACATGTCGTTCTATCTCTATCGCCGGGGCTTCTACCAGCGGGTTTACGGCAGCGACTACTCGGGACCGACGTTTTTCAACGACAGCACGGACCGCGCCGCCCTGGACCCCGTCAACCTCGGCAGGGACGAGGCCGTGGAAGCCGACGCCGACCAGGCCGGCGCCCTGGACAGCTGAGGGCGCGGACGGCCGCTCCGGATGGACCAGGTACGGCCCTTCTGGCTGACCGAGACGTACCCGCCCTCGCGCGGCGGCATGGCCCAATCGTGCGATCGCATCGTGCACGCCCTGCGCTCGCTGGGCGTCGCGATCGACCTGGTGCATCTCGAGCGCCGGCCCGTCGAGCCGCGGATCTCGGCCCGCCGCCACGGCCGGGACTTCGTGTGGCCCCTGGACGGCGACGGCGCGCACGCCATCCGCTGTCTCTGGAACTGCCTGGAAGGCGACGCCGAACGGCCGCGCATCACCCACGTGGTGGCCTTCGGCGGCCTGCTGCCCCTGCTGGCCGGCCCCGCCTTCGCCGCCTGGCTGCCGGCGCCCCTGATCACCCTGATCCGCGGCAACGATCTCGACGCCGGCCTCTTCCAGCCGCAGCGCGCCGGCGTCGTTCACCGCGCCCTGGCCCGCTCGGCGCGGGTCTGCGCGGTCAGCAGCGACAAGGCCGTTCAGATCGCCGCCCTGCTGCCGGGCGCCCCGCCGCCTGCCGTCATCCCCAGCGGCATCGACCTCGAGCGCTGGCAGCCGCAGCGGGCCGACCTCGAACGTGCCGCGGCCTGGCGCCGCACCATCGTTCCCGGCCGCCGCATCCTCGGCTTCTTCGGCCACGTCAAGCGCAAGAAGGGCGGCCTTTTCTTCCTCGAGACCCTCCTGCGTTCGGGCCTCGCCAGTCGCTTCCACGTCCGCTTCGTCGGCGAGCTCGACGAAGAGGTGACCGCCTGGCTCGCCGCGCACGGCCCCGAGCTGTTCCACACGGTCGAGGCCTTTGCCGATCGCTACCAGCTGCTGGAGCGTTATCCCGCCTGCGACCTCGTGGTGCTGCCGTCCTTCTACGACGGCACCCCCAACGTCATGGTCGAAGCCGCCGCGCTGGGAATCCCCATCCTCGCCGCCCGCACCGGCGGCATGGCCGATCTGCTGCAGGAGGGGCGGCACGCCTTCCTCTTCGCCCCGGGCTCCGAGGAGGAGCTCGCCCAGGCGCTGCACCGTGCCGCGAGCGCCGCGGACCCGGAGCTCGAGCGGATGGGCGACGCCTGCCGGGAGCTGGCCAGCTCCCGGCTGGATCACCGCCGCGAGGCCGAGGCGTATCTGAAGGTGCTGGCCGAGACCGCGGCGCCGCGGCCAGGGCAGCAGAGCCGGCCGCCAGGTCCATGATCGTCTGCTATGCACTGGGAGGCGGGTTGGGCCACATCACCCGCGCCCGCGCCCTCCTCCACACCCTCGGCAAGGCCGCCGAGCCGGTCACCGTCCTCGTCAGCTCGCCGCAAGCCCTCGACCCGCGAGCCCTGGGGCACTGGTCAGCCCTCCTCGCCCCGCCGGAAGCCACGGCGTCGCGCGGCGCCCTGGGCGACTGGGTCGCCCACACCTTGGCGCGTCTGCACCCGCGTGCTCTCTACGTCGACGCGTTCCCGGGAGGCATCCTGGGGGAGCTGTGCGGCCGCGAGTGGCCGCCGGGCATGCAGCGATTCCACGCCGCCCGCCGCCTGCGCTGGCAGGTCTACCGGCAGCGTCTCGGCGGCCAGCTCCCGTCCTACGCCAGGAGTTACATCCTGGAGCCCCTCGAGGACGAGCATGGTGCCGGCCTCGTCGCCAGCTCTGAGGACCTCGAAGCGATGGCGCTTCAGGACCCGTCGGCGCCGCCCCTCGCGTCGGCCAACGGCGCCGCCGGGAGCGCGGCGCCGGTCCCCCCCTCGGCCTGGCTCGTGGTCCATTCCGGACCGGCCGCCGAGATCCACGAGCTCGTGGCCTATGCCGCCGACCTTCGCCGCCAGGAAGGAGGCGACAACCCCCTGGTCCTGATCTCTCCCGGGCGCCCTCCCGATCTGCCCGCCGAAGTGGCCCATCTGGACCTCTATCCCGCGTGGCCCCTGTTTCCGGTCGCCGCCCGCATCGTCACCGCCTGCGGTTTCAACGCCATGCGCCAGACCGTGTCCTGCCAGGGCCGGCATCATTTCCTGCCCTTCCCGCGCGCCCTGGACGACCAGTTCGAGCGTGCCGCCCGGCGGCGGGGAGCGAGCCATCCCTCCATGCAAGACTGAAAATCACGGGGTCACTGGTTCAATTCGGTCCTGGGCACCACGTAAGTTACAGTATACATTGGCATTACAAGGGCGCGCGGCCCGCGCGCCCTTGTTCCCGTAACCTGGCCTGGGCTGTCGCTGGGCTGTGGCGGATTTGAAGTGTCAACGGGCACTCTCGTGCCAATCGTCAGCCTGACATC
>DASZHY010000455.1:0-2619 GCA_035949675.1 Thermoanaerobaculia bacterium | reverse complement strand
GAGCGGCAGGCGGCGCGCACGCCGGGAGCGCCGGCGGTCGTCGCCGGCGAGGGCGTCGTCACCTACGAAGAGCTGAATCGGCGAGCCAACCAGCTCGCTCATCGCCTGCGCCGGCTGGGGGTCGGGCCCGAGGAGCGGGTCGGCGTGCTGCTCGACCGTACTCCCGACCTGCTGGCGGGCCTCCTCGGCGTGCTCAAGGCCGGCGGCGCCTACGTGCCGATGGACCCCGCCTACCCGCGCGAGCGGCTGGAGCTGATGGCCTCCGACGCCAGCGTCAGGGTGCTGGTCACCGAGGATGCCCTGGCGGGCCTGGCCGGCCCGGCGGAGGCTGACGGGCTGCAGCGGGTCCTGCTGGATGGCGAGCGGGAGGCGCTCGCCAGGGAGGACGGCGCCAACCCCACGCCTCTGGCCGTGGCGCAGAACCTCGCCTACGTCATCTATACCTCCGGCTCGACCGGCCGCCCCAAGGGCGTGGCCATCGAACACCGCAGCCCGGTGGAGCTGGTGCGGTGGGCGCGCGGCGCCTTCACGGACGAGGAGCTCGCGGGCGTGCTCGCCGCCACTTCAGTGTGCTTCGACCTCTCGGTCTTCGAGCTCTTCGTGCCGCTCGCTTGCGGCGGCCGGGTGATCCTCGCCGGCAACGTCCTGGCGCTGCCGGCGCTCGCCGCGGCCGGAGAGGTCAGCCTGCTCAACACGGTGCCGTCCGCCATGGCCGAGCTGGCCGCTGCGGATCTGCCGCCGGGCGTCGTGACGGTGAACCTGGCGGGCGAGCCGCTGCCGTGGCGGCTCGTCGAACGGCTCCGCCGCCAACCGCAGGTGCGCCGCATCCAGAATCTCTACGGGCCTACGGAGGACACCACCTACTCGACGCGCGAGAGCATCGGGCCGGAGGAGACGCGGGTCACGATCGGCCGGCCCCTGGACAACACCCGGGCCCATGTCCTGGACCAGCGCTTTCGGCCCGTGCCCGTGGGCGTGGCCGGCGAGATCTGCCTGGCCGGCGCGGGCCTGGCGCGCGGCTACCTGGGCCGGCCTGACCTGACCGCCGAGCGCTTCATCCCCGACCCCGGCGGCCCCGGCCCCGGCGACGGCCGCGGCGACGGCGCCAGCCCTGGCCCCGGCGAAAACGCCGGCGGTCGCCTGTACCGCACCGGCGACCTCGGCCGCCGCCTCGCCGACGGCCGCCTCGAGTATCTCGGCCGTATCGACCAGCAGGTCAAGATCCGCGGCTTCCGGGTGGAGCCCGGGGAGGTCGAGGCGGCCCTCGCCGGCCACCCGGGAGTGCGCGAGGTGGTCGTCACGGCGCGGGAGGACCTGCCGGGAGGGCGGGGGCTGGTGGCGTACGTTGCGCCGGTGGCGGCGCTGCCGGCCGCCGTCGAGCTGCGCGCCTTTCTGCGCGGCAAGCTCCCAGCCCACCTGGTCCCCGATCACGTCGTGCTGCTCGACCGCTTGCCCCGGACGCAGAGCGGCAAGGTCGAACGCCGGGCGCTCCCCTGTCCCGCTGCCGGCCCCGAGGCGGCCGCCCTCGCCGCCCTCGGCGCCCTCGGAAATCCGCCGCCGCGCACTCCGGTCGAGGAGATCGTGGCAGGAGCCTGGGCGGAGCTGCTGGGTTGCGAGCGGGTGGGAGCGCACGAGGATTTCTTCGCCCTCGGCGGTCACTCGCTGATGGCGCCCCGCGCCGTGGCGCGGTTGCGCTCCTTGCTGGACGTCGAGCTGCCTCTGGCGGCGCTCTTCCGCCAGCCCACCGTCGCCGGCGTGGCGGCAGTGGTGGAAGGGTTGCGGGGCGGCGGCGGGGCGGCGGCAGCGGCGCCGGCGCCTGCCCTGGTGCGGTTGGCGCGAGGGTCGGGGCAGGCGCGTGCGGCCGGTGAGGCGCTGCCCGACGCGGTGGCTTCGGCGGCCGCCGGAAGCGTGTTCCCGCTGTCGTTCGCGCAGGAGCGGCTCTGGTTCCTCGAGCAGCTGGCGCCGGGCCTCGCCGTGTACAACCTGCCGGCGGCGGTGCGGCTGTCGGGCCGGCTGGAGCCAGCGGCGCTGGGCCGGGCTCTGGCAGGGATCGTCCGGCGCCAAGAGGCGCTGCGGACGACCTACTCGGCGGGCACGGGGTCGCCGGTGCAGGTGGTGGCGCCGCCCGTGGCTGTGGGCGGGCCGGTCGGGCCGGGTGCGGCTGAGGGGCCGGGTGCAGCGGAGAGGCCGGGCTCGCTGGCGGTGGTGGACCTGTCGGGTCTGAGCTTGCCGGTTGCCGAGGCGGAGGGGCTGCGGCTGGCGGCGGCCGAGGCGCGGCGGCCGTTCGATCTCGAGCGCGGGCCGGTGCTGCGGGCGAGCCTGGTGCGGCTGTCGCCGAAGGAGCATCTGCTGGTGCTCGACGTGCACCACATCGCTGCCGACGGCTGGTCGTTGCGGGTGCTGGCGGACGAGCTGTCGGCGGGCTACGGCGCGGCGCTTCGTGGGGAAGAGCCGGAGCTCGCGGCGCTGCCGGTGCAGTATGGCGACTCCGCGGCGTGGCAACGGCAGGCGCAAGGCCCGCGCCGGGTCCTCCTGCAGCACCAGCAGCACCTGGAACAGCGGGCTCCGCGACAGGTCCCGCACCGGCTCGAGCTCCTCCACCAGGCGCTCGAACGGCAC
>DASZHY010000454.1:0-11138 GCA_035949675.1 Thermoanaerobaculia bacterium | reverse complement strand
ACTCGGCGGTTGGCCGCACCTACATCGACGCCACCGCCCGCAAGGCGGTGTTCTACGCCGCCAACCTGCCCGCCCTGGGCCCCGACAAGTCCTACCAGCTGTGGTACCTCGACGCAGAGGACGAGAAGACCTCGGCCGGCGTCTTCGACGCCGACGCCCAGGGCAAGGCCGCCCTGGTGATCGATCAGCCGCTGCCCCTGGAAAAAATCCAAGGCTGGGTGGTCACCGTCGAGCCGCGCGGCGGCAGGCCGCAGCCCACCGGGCCCATCGCCCTTGCCGGCTAACGGCGGCTAGCGGCCGGCTAGTCTCCCGGCCGGCCCCCAAGTAGACTCCCGCCATGAAAGCCGGCCGCCGCAGAGGCCTGGCGAGCGCGAGCTCGAGCGCGTGAGCGGTCCGCTCGAGCGCTTGCGGGAGCGCGCCCGCGCGGTCCAGGCGACCATCGTCCTGGCCGAGGGCAGGGATGCGAGGGTGGTCGCGGCCGCCGAGCGCGCCGCGGCCGCCGGGCTCTGCCGCCCGCGCCTCGTCGGCACCCCCGAGGCGGTGGCGCTCGCCGCGGCGCGCGCGGGGGTCCCGCTGACCGTGCCGGTGGTCGAGCCGGTGCCGTCGGCAGCCGAGGCCGAGCTCATCGCCAGCCGCCTTGCCAGGCACGCGCTCGCCTCCGGCCGCGAGGCGGAGCTGGCGCGCCTGGCGCGCGACCCCCTGTACTATGCGGCCATGCTGGTGGCGACGGAGCAGGCCGACGGCGCCGTCATGGGCGCCGAGGCGACCACCGCGGAAACGCTGCGGGCGGCGCTGCGGATGGTGGGGCCGCGGCCCGGCCTGAAGCTGGTCTCCTCCTGCTTCCTGATGGTGCTGCCAGACGGCCGCGGGCTCGTCTACGCCGATTGCGGCGTAGTGCCGGACCCCACCGCGGAGCAGCTCGCCGACATCGCCGAGGCGGCCGCCGGGAGCTGCCGCGACCTGCTGGACGAGGAGCCGCGAGTGGCGCTGCTGTCGTTTTCGACCCACGGCAGCGCCGCCCATCCGCGGACCGAGAAGGTGCGGCGGGCGCTCGGCCTGCTGCGCGACCGGGGGGTCGAGTTCGCGGTCGACGGCGAGCTGCAGGCGGACGCCGCCCTGGTGCCGGAGGTGGCGGCGCGCAAGGCGCCCGGCAGTCCGGTGGCTGGCCGCGCCAACGTGCTAGTCTTTCCGGATCTCGACGCCGGCAACATCGCCTATAAGCTCACCGAGCGCCTGGCGGGGGCGCGCGCGGTCGGCCCGTTGCTGCAAGGCCTGGCGCGGCCCATCAACGATCTCTCACGCGGCGCTGCAGTGGATGACATCGTCGAGGTGATGGCGGTGACGGCCCTCGCGGCCCGGAGGCAGGGATGAAGGTGCTGGTGGTGGGAGCGGGGGCGCGCGAGCACGCCCTGTGCTGGAAGCTGCGGCAGAGCCCGTTGCTCAAGGATCTTTACTGCGCGCCCGGCAACCCCGGGATCTCGCGCCTGGCCGACCTGGTGCCGGTCGCGCCCGAGGAGATCCACCGCCTCGCCGACTTCGCCTCCGACCTGCGGCTCGACCTGACGATCGTCGGTCCGGAGCTGCCTCTCACCCTCGGCATCGCCGACGAGTTCGGGCGCCGCGGGCTGCCGATCTTCGCTCCCAGCCAGCGGGCGGCGGAGATCGAAGGCAGCAAGGTGTTCGCCAAGCAGTTCATGGAGCGGCACGGCATCCCCACCGCCCCCTTTTCGGTGGTTCACGACGCCGCCGAGGCGCGCGCCGCTTGCAGCCGCTTCGGCTTTCCCGTGGTGATCAAGGCCGACGGATTGGCCGCGGGTAAAGGAGTCCTCATCGTCGATGGAGAGGAGGACCTCGAGGCGGCCGTCGTGACGCTCTTCGAGGAGCGCCGTTTTGGCGCCAGCAGCGACCGCGCCGTCGTCGAGCAGTTCATCCCGGGCGAGGAGGTGTCTTTCATGGCCCTCTCCGACGGGGAGCGCCTGCTGCCCCTGGCCATCGCCAAGGACTACAAGCGCATCGGCGACGGCGACACCGGGCCCAACACCGGCGGCATGGGGTCCCACAGTCCGGGCGGCTTGCCTTCCGGCGAGGCGGCGGCAGAGATCGTCGAGACCGTGATGCGCACCACGATCGCCGGCCTCGCCGAGGAGGGGCGCCCGTTCGTCGGCGTGCTGTACGCCGGCATGATGCTGACCGCCGACGGCCCCAAGGTGCTGGAGTTCAACGCCCGCCTGGGCGATCCCGAGGCGCAGGCGCTGCTGCTGCGGCTCGAGGACGACCTGCTGCCGATCCTTGCCGCCGCGGCGGCCGGCGACTTCGACCAGGTCCGGCGGCTGCGCTTCCGCAAGGAAGCCGCCGCCTGCATCGTGCTGGCCAGCCGGGGCTACCCCGGCCGGCCGGCCACCGGCGAGGTCATCTCGGGGCTCGAGCGGGCGGCGGAGCTGGGGGCCGAGGTGTTCCACGCCAGCACGCAGCGCGGTCCGCGCGGCGAGCTGCTGACCGCGGGCGGCCGCGTGCTGTCGGTCTGTGCCTTGGGCCCGGACCTCGTCGGAGCGCTCAAGCGCGCCTACGCGGCGGTCGCCGAGATCCACTGGCCCGCCAGGATATTCCGGCGCGACATTGGCCGGCGGGTTCTCGATCAGGAGCCTGCCGCCGATTGAAACGCGCCGTGATAACGTTTCAAGACGAACCCGTTGGCCGAAGCGAAGGGGAGGGGGCGTCCCCTTCCCCCCCGGCATCGCCGGGTTGGAACCCGGCGATTCCGGAAAAGCGGGAAGGGGAGCGAGGGTCGAGGGGGGCGATCCGATAGACGCTTTGAGTAGTCCGCAATCGCTGCTCGTGGCACCAGTTGAATGCCTCGAGGTCGGGGTTGGTACTCATCCTGCATAGGCTGTAATAGTCGCAGATGGAACGGAAGTGACGATCATGGGTGGATGTTCAGGCTGTGCTTTCAAAGGAATGTCGACCGCCGTCGAAGACACGTACGTCGGCGTTCGCTTCCGTGAGGAAACCAACGTGACGCTTTGCGCCACCGCCGGCAAGATCTACGCGGTCGCCGACCGGGTGGTGGTCGAGCTCGACTCGGGGCCCGCCCTGGGCCGGGTGGAGCGCTCGCCGATGCCGGTCTTCAAGCCGTGCCAGAAGTCGAGCGCCCGCCCGATCCTGCGGCTGGCGGACGACGGCGATACGGCGGCCCACGAGCGCCAGCGGCAAAGCGAGATGACCGCCAAGCTCTTCGCACAGGAGCGATCACGCGCCCTCGGCCTGGACATGAAGGTGTCGCAGGTCGAGTTCTCGCTCTCCGGCAAGAAGGCGACCTTTTACTTCACCTCCGAGGGGCGCGTGGATTTCCGCCAGCTGGTGCGCGACCTGTCCAGCCGTTTCTCGGTGCGGGTGAAGATGGTGCAGGTCGGCGCCCGCGACGAGGCCGGCCTGGTCGGCGGCATCGGCATCTGCGGCCGCACCTTGTGCTGCTCGACCTGGCTCAAGGATTTCCGGCCGATCTCGATCCAGATGGCGAAGCGCCAGAACCTTTCGCTCAACCCGTCGAAGATCTCCGGCCAGTGCGGCAGGCTGCTGTGCTGCCTGGCCTACGAGGACGACCAGTACAAGACCAGGAACCCGGAAGGCCGGCCGCAGTCGCCGCTGCCGCAGATCCCGCCGCTGCCCTCCGAGGTCGCATAGAGACCGGACGCCGACATGGCCAACCGCAAGCTGATCCGCCCGGACATGAACGAGCTGAAGAACTCGCTGCCGTCGCGGAGCGTGCGCCGCAAGCAGACGCCGCCGGAACAGACCAACGCCGAGGAGTTCTACTACCTCAAGCAGATGGCGGCGAAGACGCCGATGGTCTTGATCCTGAACGACGGCGAGGAGCTGCGCGGCTGGATCGAGTGGTACGACAAGGGCTCGCTCAAGCTCAACCGGCACTCCGGGCCGAACCTGCTGATCCAGAAGCACAGCATCCGCTACCTGTTCAAGGAAGAGGAGCTCAAGCGCCGGCCGCGCCGCAGCGGCGAGCCCGCCTCGGAGCCCTGACTCTGAACGGCCGGACACTTCGGCTGGCCCTGACCCAGGGGGATCCCGCCGGCATCGGACCGGAGATCCTGCTCAAGCTGCTCGCCGGAGCCGCCGGGGCTGCTGCCACGGGCGCCGGCGGCGCTGGCGCCAAGGGCGCCGAACGGCCTTGGCAGCCGCTGGTGGTGGCCGAGCGGGCGGCGCTCGAAGCCCTGCGTCCCTCCCTCCCGGGCGCCCCCTGGGACCGGTTGCGCTATCTCCCCGGCGTGCCGGCGGCCGCCGAGCTCGACTCGATGACCGCCGCCGATCCCGGTGCCGTGCCGGTGCTGGACCCCGTGGCGGCCCGGCGCGTCGTGGTGCCGGGCAGCTCGGGGCCGGCGGACGCCGCCGGCGCCATTGCCGCCTTGGACGCCGGCATGGGGCTGGTCCGGCGAGGGGTCGCGGACGCGCTGGTCACCGCGCCGGTCGCCAAGGAATCGATCGCCCGCCATCTGCTGCCGGACTTTCGCGGTCATACGGACTATCTGGCGGCGGCCTGCGGCCTGGAGCGCTACGGCCGCGACTACCTCATGGCGTTCCTGGCGCCCGACCTGCAGGTGGCGCTGCTGACCGTGCACCTGCCGCTGGCGCAGGCGCTGGCGGCGGCCCGCGAGCCGCGGGCGCTCGACGAGGCGCTCGCCTGCCTGGACCGCCACGCCGGCGGCCGCATCGCCCTTGCCGGCCTCAACCCCCACGCCGGCGAGGGGGGGCTGCTCGGCGACGAGGAGGGAGCGGTGCTGGCGCCGGCCGTCGAGCGGGCGCGCCGCGCCGGCCTGGACGTCCATGGGCCCGAGAGCGCCGACTCGCTGTTCGCCCGCGCCCGCCGGGGCGAGTTCGACTGGGTGCTGGCGCTCTACCACGACCAGGGGCTGATCGCGGTCAAGACCGCGGCTTTCGGGCTAGCCACCAACTGGACCCTCGGCCTGCCTTTCCTGCGCACGTCGGTGGATCATGGGACCGCCTTCCACCTGGCGGGACGGGGGATGGCCGATGCGGGGCCCCTGGCGGCGGTGGTGGCCACGACCCTGGCGCTGGCGGCCGGGGAGCTGCCGCGGAAGCGGTCTGGAACCGCGGACCCAGAGCCCGGTCCGCGGAAGCAGGCGAAAGCTTCAGGAGGCGCCGCGGCCTGAGAGGACGGCGGGGATGGTCTTGAGCAGGATCTTGAAGTCGAGCATGGGCGACCAGGAGTCGATGTACTCGAGGTCGAGCTGCATCCACTGGTCGAAGTCGATCTGGTTGCGCCCGCTGACCTGCCACAGGCAGGTCAGGCCCGGCTTCATCGACAGCCGCCGGCGCTGCCACCGCTGGTAGCGGGCCACCTCTTCCGGGATGGGAGGGCGCGGCCCGACCAGGCTCATGTCGCCGCGCAGCACGTTCCAGAACTGCGGCAGCTCGTCGAGGCTGAAGCGGCGCAGGAAGCGCCCGAGCCAGGTCACCCGCGGGTCGCTCCTGAGCTTGAACACCGGCCCATTCATCTCGTTGAGGTGCTCGAGGTTGCGGCGCCGCTCCTCGGCGTCCTCGACCATGGTGCGGAATTTGTAGAGCGTGAAGATGCGCCCGTTCAGGCCGCAGCGGGTCTGGCGGAAGAGCACGTTGCCCTGCGAGCTGAGCTTGATCAGGGCGGCGATGGCCATCACCAGCGGCAGTCCCATCAGCAACAGCAGCGACGACAGGGCGACGTCCATGAGGCGCTTGGCCATCAGCGGCAGCGGGCTGGTCGGCCCGGTGGCGAAGGACAGCAGCGGGATGCCGTCGAGCTCCTCGAGCTCTACGCGCGCCTGGGTGTGCGGAAAGAGGTTGACGGCGAAGCGGGTGCGGATCCCCTGCTCCTGCAAGCTCAGGAAGAGGTCTTCGAGGCGGTCGAGATCGCGGCGGCTGACCGCGAAGATCACGTCGTCGACGACGTTGTTCTCGATGATGTGGGTGATGTGCTTGAGCTCGCCGAGGATGGGATAGCGGCTGGGCCAAGGCTGCTCGGGCGAATGGCCGTTGACGATGAAGCCGAGGATGCGGTAGCCCCAGAAACGGTGGCCGTGGATCGAATCGGCGATCTTGAGGGCGGCGGCATTGGTGCCGACGATGAGCACGGTGCGGTAGTTGAAGCCGCGCGAGCGCACGTAGCGCGAGCTGATGCGCAGGAAGAGCTTCTCGGCCAGCAGCAGGAGCGACGCGAAAACGCCGAACAGCAGCACCCAGGCGCGGCTGATCTGGTCGTTGCCCAGCAGCCGCACGTCGATGCGCAAGACGTACAGGGCGAGCGTGAACAGGATCGTGCCGCTGGCACACACCCGCAGCACCGCCCAGGACTCGTCGAGCAGCGGCACGGTGCGGTGGGAGCGGTAGCGCCCCGACAGCAGCAGCAGCACGCCCCAGATCCCGAGCGCCAGCGGCAGCAGCGGCAGGTAGGCCGTCAGCGGGTAGAGACGGGCGGGAAACGCCTGCGGCACCAGCCGCGGCAGCACCCAGCTCCGCAGGGAGAAGGCCAGCAGGAAGGCTGCGGCGACTAACGCCAGATCGACCAGAAAGATCGCAGCCGCGAGAATCCGGGCTCGTTCTTTCAGCATGGATTCGTATTCAGTCTTTGCATCGCGCGCATTGGAACCGGCTGTTTATTGTAACGTGGCAGAGGCTCGCACCGTCTATTCCAGCGGCAACCAGCGTCGACGACGAGGAACGGGGGTGGCGACACGGGTGCCGCCTGTGCATGAAACCCGGACCGGCCGCCGCTCTTGCGGCGGCTGCCGTCCTGAAGCTTACGCGCAGATAGTATACGCGAGGCGTCAGGCGCGGTGCGCCGGGCTGGCGCCGCCTGGCCGCCAGCCGGAGCCGGCTCACCGCCGGCCGGCGAGGGCTCCAAGCAGCTCCGCGTACTGGTCCGTCACCTTTTCCCAGGAGTAGCGGCGCGCGGCGCGGCGGGCCGCCACGCGGCCGGCGAGCCGGGCGCGGCGCGGGCGGCGCCGGACCTGCTCGAGGCGCGCCGTCAAGGTCTCGGGCTCGGCCGCCCGGAAGTAGAGGCCGGCCGGGCCTGCGACCTCGCGGTTCTCGGGTGTGTCGTTGACCACCACGCAGTTGCCGTACCCCATGGCTTCGACCAGTGCCGGATGGGTGCCGCCCACCTCGGTGGCATGGACATAGGCGAGCGCGTTGGCGAGCAGCTCGCGGTAGTCCTCGCCGTAGATCGGGCCGGGGAACAGGATCCGCGGATCGGCGCCGCGGGTGAAGCTGGTGATGAACTCGCCGGCATAGGGGGCCCCGCCCACCATGACCAGCGGCAGGTCGCCGCGCACCGCCCGGTAGGCCGCGGCCACCTGGTGGGGGTTGTTCTCGGGCTCGAAGCGGCTGACGTAAAGGAAATAGCGTCGCTCTTGCAGCCCCAGGCGCACCAGGGCGGGGGAGGTTGCCGGCGGCCGCGGATCGACGCCGTAGGCGATCGCCGTCGAGTCGGCGCCGTACAGCTCGAGGTAGTGGCGGCGGATGACCTCGGCATCGGTGATCAGGGCATCCGGCAGGATGCAGGCCAGGCGCTCGGACAGCGCATAGACGGCGCGGCCCAGCGGCCCCCACTTGCGGCGCCGCCGCTCGATGCCGTCGACGTGCAGGGCGGTGGGGATGCCGCCGGCGGCGAGCAGGGGCAGGAACAGGGCGTTGGCCGAGTTGACCAGCAGCGCCGCGTCGAAGCCGCGGGCGCCGGCGTGGAGGCAGGCGAGCAGCGTGTGGACGGGGGTGTCGAGGTGCTTGGTGCGCACCGTGGGCAGCACCACCAGCTCGACGCCGCGATAGCTGCGCAGGCGCCGCGGGGTCGAGTGGGAGCGGCAATAGACGGTCACCCGGAAGCCGCGCTCCTGCAGCCGCACCGAGAGCTCCTCCATCAAGGTCTCGTAGCCGCCGTAGCGGGCGGGGATGCCGCGGCTGCCGATCAGCGCCACCGCCGGGCCGTTGATCGAGCTCACAGCGGGGCCCCCTGGCGCCCGAACCAGGCATCCAGCTCCGCCGCCGGGAGGATGCGGCGGCGCTGGATGGCGCGCCGCCGGGCCAGCAGCTCGGCGCGGTGGCGCAGCAGCCAGGCGTAGGCGCCGAGCGACGAGCGCTCGCGCAGCAGCACCCAGGCGAGCGCCCCGAGGTCGCGGCCGAGGGTGGGCACCAGGGTGCGCGCCAGGTTGCGCCCGGTCTGATGGTAGATGCGCAGCAGATAGCGGTTCTTGAGCGAGTGGAGGTTGACCCCGGCAGGCATCGCGGCGCGCCTCTCGGGCAGGTTGAAGCGCCGGTGCTCGGCCACCGCGGCCGGCTCGTAGAGGATCTCCCAGCCGCGCTCGCGCAGGCGGAAGCACAGCTCGGCGTCCTCGCGGAACGAGTGGAAGCGGGGGTCGAAAACCTCGCCGTCGACCGCCGCGTCGAGCAGCGCCTCGCGGCGGAACAGCGAGGCGGCGCCGGTGGCGCCGAAGACCCGTTCGGGCCGGGCCAGCTGGCCGCGGTCGGGCTCGCCCGAGCCGCGGTCGAGGTGGCGCCAGGCGGTGGTGAGCCGCATGCCGCAGGCGTCGAGCAGGCGCGGACCAGCGGCCGCGGCAGGACGCACCAGCCGGCCGGTGACGGCCGCGACCCGCAGCTCCGGGTGCGCCGCGAAGCGCGCCAGCAAACGGTCGAGATAGTCGGGCGCGGGGCGGGCGTCGGCGTTGAGGGTCAAGACGAACGGCGCGCGGGTGGACGCGACGGCGGCATTCATGCCGGCGGCGAAGCCGATGTTGGCGGCATGCCCGACGGCGGCCAGGGGGATCCCGGCAGGCGCCGTCCGGCGAGCCTGCTCGAGGCTGCCGTCCTGGCTGCCGGAGTCGACGACCGCGATCTCGGCCGGCGGATGGCGCAAGCCGGCGATTGCCGCCATGCAGCCTTCCAGATCGGGCGCCGAGTCATGGGTGACCAGGCAGACGGCCACCGCTGCCTCAGCCGGCATGCTCGATCTCCTCGACCCGAGGGATGGGCGCAGCGGCGGCGCCGGGCGGGCCGCCGCGCGAATCGTCAGCCAGGCGGCGGGGCAGGCGCCAGCCCGAGAGCGCGCCGGCCATCGCCAGCAACAGGCCGGCTGCCGCCTCGCGGCGAGAGGCGGCGCGGCGCGGCCGGCGCACCGCGAGGAGCGGCAGGCGGACGACCAGGCCCGCAGCCAGGCTGGCGCGTGCCGCCAGCGCCCAGGCGGCGCCATGATGCTTGGCCAGGTAACGTTCGAGGTTACGGTGGTAGATCCACAGGAAACGGCCATAGCCGAGGCGGGAGACCGTGGCGCCCTGGGCATGGCGGAACTGCGCCGCCGGCCAGTAGAGCAGCACGGCGCCAGCCTGGCGCAGCCGGCGCGCCAGGTCCACGTCCTCGAACCAGGCAGGGTGAAAGCGCTCGTCCAGGCCGCCGGCCGCCAGCAGCGCCTCCCGGCGCAGGGCGAGCGCCGCCGCCGCCGGCTGTTCGACCGGGGCGCCGGGCGGCGGCTCCGCGTCGGGGCCAGTACCGGCGCCGGCGGCCGGCCAGGGCAGCGTCTGGCGCAGGCAGTCCCAGAGCGAAGGCAGGCGGCGCAGCTGCCAGGCGAATTGCGGAGCTCCGTCCGCGCCAGCCAGCCGCGGCGCCAGGCCGGCGGCTTCCGGGTGCGCGGCGAAGCCCTCGACCAGGCGCTCGAGCGCGCCGGGTGCGGGCACGGCGTCAGGGTTGAGCAGCAGCAGGAGCGCCGCGCGAGTCGCCGCCACGCCGGCGTTGACGCCGCCGGCAAAGCCGAGGTTGCGGCCCGGTTGCAGCAGGCGGACCCCGGGAATCGGGGGCGCGCTGGTCTGGTCCGGGGGCGCGCCGCCCCCGGGGCTGGTCTTCTCCGGGGGCGCGGCGACGGGTGCGGCTGATGCGGCGGCCAGAGTGCCGGCCAGTGCGTCAGTCACGGTGCCGGTCAGCGCGTCCGCCATGGTGCCGGTCAGCGCAGCGGCACCGCTGGCGCTGTTGTCCACCACCACCAGCTCGAAGCGCGGGTCGTCACGGGGCCACGCCGCGGCCAGCTCGGCGAGCCGCGCCTCGTCGCGCCAGTGCACCACGAGGCCCGCCAGCTGCGGCAGCGGGAGCGGCGCCGGCGTCGGGGCCGGGGCGGGAGCCTGCATCGAGGCCGGCTCCGGCTGGGTCGAGGCTCGTGCCGGCGGAGTCGAGTCCGGTGCCTGGGGCGGCCCAGGAGGGGAGGCGGGGAGTTCCATTGACCCAGAGGTTACCGCGGTTGGAGCGGCCAGCGACTCAACCGGGCCACCTCGGCCGGCAGGGGCGCCGGAGCGCCGCGACGGGCGAAGGCAGGCAGGTGCCGCAGCGCGCGCCCCCAGCCCGCCAACATGCCGGCGATCCTGAGGCGGCGGCTGCCCGCGCCGGTAGCGCGCTGCGGGGGCTGAAGCTGCCGGCCGGGCGCGCGGTGCGGACCCGGGAGGCGCGGGCCGAGGAGTGCGGCGGGCCCGGCGATGTCGAGGAGGTCGCGCAGCAGCATCAGCGGCAGCCGCGGCCAGAGCCCGCGGCCGAGCAGGCGGGCCGCTGCCAGGTAACGGTTGCCGTAGACCAGCCGCCAGCGGTCGCGGCTCGCCGGTGCCGTCCGCGCCGACGCCGCGCCGGCGTGGCGCGCGCGCGCCGCCGGCACCACCAGGGCGCTGAAGCCGGCGGCGCGCAGGCGGCCGGACAGCTCGGCGTCCTCGTAGTAGGAGACCAGGCGCGGGTCGAAGAACTGGCCGCTGCCGCTGCCGCCCAGCGCCACCTGCTCGAGCGCGGTGCGCCGGAACAAGGCGGCGGTCGCCGAGACGCCGAACACCTCGGCCGGCGGCGGGGCCCCTCCCGCCGCCAGGCACGGTGCCGGCTCGCCGTGCCCCAGCTGGATGGCCTGCCACCAGCGGTTCCAGCCGAGCCCGCAGCCGTCGATCCGCTCGGGCAGGTCGTCGCCAGGCCGCCCGTCCTCGCCAGGCCGTTCCGGCGGAAAGGCCGCTTCTCCGGCCAGCGCGTTGCCGCCGCCATGGCCTTCCGGCTCCGGGTCCAAATCGTCGGCGATCAGGTTGACGCCCTGGGCGGCGGCGGCGCGGGGAGAGGCGCGCAGCGCG
>DASZHY010000453.1:0-7390 GCA_035949675.1 Thermoanaerobaculia bacterium | reverse complement strand
CCGCTCGCGCGTCACCAGCTCCACCTCGTAGCCGCGCGCCAGGTGGTCGACCGCGGCGGTCGCCGCCTCGCTCACCAGGCGCTCGAAGCGGTCGCGCCGCACCGCGTCATGCAGCTCGCCGACGCCGTTGTCGAACAGGATCGACAGCCGCCGCACCTGCTCCGCCTCGCGCTCCATGTAGACGATCGCGCCGGTGCGCGCCGTCTGTTTCCAGTGGATGCCCCGCGGGTCGTCGCCTTGGCGGAAGGCGCGCAGCGAGAACAGCGCGTGTCCCCAGCCGCGGCGGCGGCTGGCTTCGTCGCCCACCGCCTCGGCGTCGTCCAGGCGGCGGCCGGCGGCCGGGAAGATCTCCGGGAAGACGAGCACCGCCAGATCGCTGCGATAGCGCACGCCCTTGCGGAAGAAGCCGAAGGGGAAGAGGCTCGACACGTGCGCGTGCGGGAAGCGGTAAGGGCCGCGCCGCGGCACCATGGCCTCGATGCGGCCGCTGCTGCGCCCGCGGCGCGGCAGGTAGGGCACCAGCAGCGGTTTCGCCTCGCGCGTCAGGCGCAGCAGCAGGAACCAGCGCGGCAGCAGCACGCCGCGGCTCGCCAGGGTGAAGCCGACGTCGAAGGGGCGATTGGCGAACACCTCGTCGGGCGCCGTCAGCTCGATCGCCAGGCCGCGCACGTTCTGCCGCGACAGCAGGCCCGACCAGATGAGCACCGCGAACATCACTGCCAGCACCGCATAGAGCGCGTTGTTGCCGGTGTTGGTCGAGGCGACCGCCACCATCACCGTCAGCAGCACGTACCACAGGCCGACCGTGGTGATGCGGATGCCTTCCGGCGTGGCCGCGCGCCCCCGCCGCGCTGCCGCGGCCGGCGGCTGCTGCCCTGGCAGTGACGCCGGCGAGAGCGAAGGCCTGGGGCGCTTGGGTTCTGCGGAAGGCATGGCCGAGCCGGCCGGCGACGCTCCTACAGCGGCACCGGCGTCGCCGCGATCACCCGCTCGACCGCCTTGCGCGTGGCCTGGAGATCGACGGCGCCGCGCTTGAGCACCACGCGATGGGCCAGGACCGGCACGGCCAGCCGCTGCACGTCGTCGGGGACCGCGTAGCCGCGGCCCTCGGCGAGCGCCAGCGCCTGCACCGCCCGGAACAGGCTTTGCGCACCGCGGGTCGAGACGCCGAGCAGGAAGTCGCTGCCGTGGCGGGTGGCCTCGGCGATCGCCAGCATGTAGTCGGCGAGCTTTTCCGCCACGTGCACCTGCTGCACCCGCGCCTGCAGCTCGAGCAGCTCCGTCTGGCTCACCACCGGCTGCATGTTCTGCAGCAGGTCCTCGACGCCGCCCGACAGCAGCAGCTCGCGCTCGTCGAGGCGCGGCGGATAGCCGAGCGACAGCGACATCAGGAAGCGGTCGAGCTGGGATTCCGGCAGTGGAAACGTGCCGTGGAACTCGAGCGGGTTCTGGGTGGCCAGCACCACGAAGGGCTCCGGCAGCAGGTAGCGCCGGCGCTCGACGGACACCTGCCGCTCGCTCATCGCCTCGAGCAGCGCCGACTGCGTCTTGGGCGTTGCGCGGTTGATCTCGTCGGCCAGCACGACGTTGGCGAACAGCGGCCCGGACACGAACTCGAAGCCCTGGGTCTTCTGGTTGAAGATCGACACCCCGATGATGTCGGAAGGCAGCAGGTCGCTGGTGAACTGGATGCGCTGGAAGGCCAGGCCCAGCGAGCGCGCCAGCCCCTGGGCCAGCGTGGTCTTGCCGACCCCCGGCACGTCCTCGATCAGCACGTGGCCGCGCGCCAGCAGGCAGACCGTGGCCAGGCGGATGACCTCCCGCTTGCCGCGGATGACCAGGGCGACGTTTTCCTCCAGCCGCCGGATCGCCCCGCCGTCGCTCTCGAGCTCGGAGTCGGCGCCGGCGCCGGGGGCAAGGATCGGCTCTATGCTCACGCTCACGTCCTCTCACGCCTCTCGTGTCGGCGGGCTTCCTGGCGGGCAACCGGCAGGAGGGCCGGAAGGAGTCGTCGCTTCAACCCGCGACCCGGGTTGGCGAAGCCTGCCGGCCTAACCACGCGGCGTTCAACGGCGATCGCCGGTCGTGCCGAGGGCAGCCGCGATCGCGAGCGATCGATTATAGCTACTTTCGGCGCGCCGCACCGACCCACTACCCGGCGCGTCGCAGCCGGTGGACCCGCGGGGCGGCCGCGGCGCGCTACTTCGCCGCGCTCGCGGCGCCGGGCTTGCGGACCTCGAAGGTCACCTGGTCGCCGTTGACCGTGAACACCAGATAGTTGTAGTAGCCGCCGGTGGCGAGCGGCGCTCCCGCCCCTCCCGAGACCACGTAGCTCGGCGGCGGGGGCGGCTGGGTCGTGGACGGCTGATAGAAAAGGTGCTCGTGAGAGGCCATGACGTAGCGCACGTTCGGGTACTGGGCGAAGAGTTGCAAGAGCTGGTCGCGGCAGGACTGGGCGAGTTGGGAGCTGCTCTTCTGCGCATAGATGGGGCGATGCATGAGGATGAAGACGTTGGTCATCGCCTTGTCGGCCTCGAGCTCGGCGGCGAGCTGGCTGAGCTGCGCCTGGCTGAGGTCACCGTCCGGTTTCGACTTGGCCTTCTTGGCGCCCGCCGGCGCGCCGGACCCCGCGCAGTCGCCCGCACCGGGCAGGTCGTCGGTGTTGAGCGCGATGAAGCGGGAGTTGCCGTAAGTGAAGGCGCCGTACGTCAAGCTCTGCGTGTGCTTGCTGTACCAGGCCTGCATGTTCGCGCTCGGCACGTCGCCTTTGGCGTCCATCTCGTGATTGCCCGGCGCATTGTAGACGGTGACGTTGGCGCTCTGGATGACTTTCAGAAACCTCCCATACTCCGCGGAGATGAGCTTCGGGTTGCTGGTGTCTTTGCCATAGATGATGTCGCCGAGCAGCGCCACGAACGGCGGCTTGGGGTTCATGGCGCCGATCTCGGTGAAGATCTGGCGGAACGTCGCCGTCGTTTTCACGCTCTCCTTCGCGGGCCGGTTGTCGCCCGCCACCACGAAGATGAACTGATTGGGATTGGCCGGCGCGCTGGGCGCCGGCGTGCCGGCGAGCTGCGGCAGCGCCGGCATCTGCGCCGCGCCCGGCACGCCGAGGGCGAGCGCGAGGCCGGCGGCGAGCATGGGCACCTGGATCAGCTGGTGCAACCGAGGCGTGTTCAGCGGGTACGCTTGACGGCCCATTCTGAACCCTCCATTTTGTCAAAGAAGATACTTAGCGTAACACAAGCCGAAGGCGCCGCTACTGGAACCGCAAGGCAGGGTAGTGGGTCACCGGCAAACTGACCCACTACCCGGCCTCTCTCGAAGCGACGCCATCCACTCATCGCGATCGATGCATTTGACCGCAGGGATGGCGCATGCCCTAATTCTCATCAGCATACCCGATCGCGCTCGACGAGTCTTCGCGCCATGTCCATCCTCATCCTTCGCCACATCCCCAGGTCCGCCCCTTCGCTCTTCCAGGTCAGCCGTGCCGACGGGAAGGCCACGGAGCCGCGGGCGGTGCCGCCGGCCGGCGGCTTCCCGGTCGAGGGCCGGCCGGCGAGCGACCTGAGCGCCGAGCTGCGCTGGTACCTGGAGGACTTCCTCGGCTATCCCTTCTCGCCCGAAACCGAGCACGCGGAGCGTGTGCTGGCCGCGCTCGACCGCTGGGGCCGGGAGGCATTCGGCGCCCTCTTCGGCGACCGCGACGGCGGCGGCAAGCTCGAGCTTGCGGTGCGGGAGGGCTACGCGTCGCTGCGCCTCCAGATCCGCAGCGACGATCCGGCCGTGCTCGCATGGCCCTGGGAGGCGCTGCACGATCCGCAGGCCGGACCGCTCGGCCAGGTTTCGCAGGTCGAACGACGTCTGGACGCGATCGGCGATCCGCCGGCGCTTGATCCGCGGCTGCCGCGGCAGCGGCTCCACATCCTGCTGGTGACGGCGCGGCCCTACGCGCGCGACGTCGCCTACCGTTCCATCTCCCGGCCGCTCGTGGAGCTGATCGCCGACCGCCAGCTGCCGGCCGAGATCCACCTGTTGCGGCCGCCGACGTTCGACCGCCTGCGCGAGCACCTGCGGGAGAGGCCGCACCACTACCACATCCTCCATTTCGACGGCCACGGCGCCTACGGTGTCACGGCGGACGCGGCGGGAGGCCTGGCAAGCACCGGCCGGGCTCACACCTTCGCCGCGCCTCAGGGATGCCTGGTCTTCGAGGACGAGAAAGGCGGTCCGGCCGAGGTGAGCGCCGGCGCGCTCGCGCCGCTGCTGCGCGAGATGGCCGTGCCGGTTGTGGTGCTCAATGCCTGCCAGTCCGGGATGGTCGACAGCGCGGCGCAGAACGCCTTCGCCTCGGTCGGCGCGGCGCTGCTGCAGTCGGGCACCCGGGGCGTCGTCGCCATGGCCTACTCTCTCTACGTCAGTGGCGCCCAGGAGTTCCTGCCCGGTTTTTATCGCCGGCTGTTCGAGGCCGGCAGCGTCGCCGAGGCCGTGCGCGCCGGCCGCCAGGCGATGCTCGCGCGGCCAGGCCGGGTCTGCGCCCGCGGCCGCTTCCCGCTCTCCGACTGGCTGGTGCCCGTGCTCTACCAGCACGAGGACGTGGACCTCGCCTTCGCGCACGAAGCTGAGGGAGGAGAGAGCGTTCGCTCCGAGGAGCGGCCGGACCTCGAGCTGGGGGGTGATCCGGGACCCCACGGGTTCGTCGGCCGCGACGGTGCCGTCCTCGAGCTCGAACGCGCGTTGCGCCGCCGGCCCGCGGTGATCCTCGTCCACGGCCTGGGCGGCGTCGGCAAGACCACCCTCGCCCGCGGCTTCGTCGAGTGGCTGCGCGACACCGGCGGTCTCGGCGGCGGCTGCCTGTGGTTCAGCTTCCAGGAGATCCGCACCGCCGAGTACGTGCTCAACCGCCTGGGCGAAGCACTGTTCGGCACGAACTTCGCAGCACTCGGGCGACAGGAGAAGCTCGCCGCCCTCGCCCAGCAGCTGCGGCGCGAGCGGCTGATCCTCGTCTGGGACAACTTCGAGGTCGTCGCCGGCATCCCGGGCACCCCGCTGGCGGCGGCGCTGTCGCCCGAGGACCGCACCGACCTGCGCGACCTGCTGCATGCGCTCTCCGGCGGGGCGACGAAGGTCATCGTCACCAGCCGCGGCGAGGAGGGCTGGCTCGGGGAGGACCGCTTCAAGGTGCCGCTCGGCGGCCTCCAGGGCGAGGAACGCTGGGAGTACTGCGGCCGCATCCTCGACGACCTTGGGCTGAGCGTCGATCGCGATGACGCTGACCTTGCGTACCTCCTGGACATGCTCGACGGGCATCCGTTGATGATGCGGGTCGTCCTGCGCGAGCTGGAGCGCCGGACCGCAAGCGAGATGATCGCAGCCCTGCGCGCCCATGGGCTCCGCCGAGGGAGCGGCAAGTCCGAGGCAGAGGAGAGGCTCTTCGCCACCTTGCGCTTCGTCGAGGATTCGCTGCCGCTGGAGCTTCGGCCCCTCCTCGTGCCGCTCGCGTTTCATGAGCGCTTCGTGGACGGCGACTATCTTCAACTCATCGCGCAGACTGTCGATGCGGCATGGCCGCGGGAGCGGACCGATACGCTGCTGGGCGACCTGGCGACCGCCGGCCTGCTCCACGATCGTGGCCAGGCAGTCTTCGAGATGCACCCTGCGCTGACCGGTTTCCTCCGGGCCACGGTATTGCCAAGGGCCACCATGGAGGAGCGCGACGCCTGGGCGCGGGCCTTCGTCAGCTTCATGGCAGCTTTCGCGGACGACCTCGCCCCCCGGCCCTTGCACGAGCAACGGGTGCCGTTTTACATCCATGGAGCGAGCTTCAGGCTGGCGCTCGCCGAAGCGGAGCGGCTCGCCATGCTCGTAGAACAGTGCGCCCTGCTCCAAGCCTTCGGCGCCCATGCCCAAAACACGCGCCGATGGGAGGAGGCGAGCGCTCACTTCAAGGTGCTCGCCGAAGTTGCAGGGAAGCTGAGCGATGAGCCGGGCGAATCAGCTGCCTACCACCAGCTCGGCATGATCGCCCAGCAGCAACGCGACCTCGACGCTGCCGAATCATGGTATCGGCAGTCCCTGGAGATCAAAGTCCGCCTTGCCGACGAACGCGGCGCGGCCATCACCTATCACCAGCTCGGCAACGTCGCCGAGGAGCAACGAGACTTCGACGCCGCCGAGCGCTGGTACCGGAAGTCCCAGGAGATCGAAGAACGCCTGGGCAACCAGCGCGGCGCGGCCTTAACCTACCACCAGCTCGGCATGGTCGCCCAGGAGCAACGCGACTTCGGCGTCGCCGAGCGCTGGTACCGGAAGGCCCTGGAAATCATGGAACGCCTGGGCAACGAGCACGACGCGGCCCTCACCTACCACCAGCTCGGCATCGTCGCCCAGGAACAACACCACTTCGGCGCCGCCGAGAGCTGGTACCGGAAGTCCCTGGAAATCAAAGAAGGCCGGGGCGACGAGTACGGCGCGGCCTCCACCTACCACCAGCTCGGCACGGTCGCCCAGATGCAGCGCGACCTCAACGCCGCCGAGCGCTCGTATCGGAAGTCCCTGGAAATCACGGAACGCCTGGGCGAGGAGCGCGGCGCGGCCATGACCTACCATCAGCTCGGCATGGTTGCCCAAGAGCAGCACGACTTCGATGCTGCCGAGCGCTGGTACCGGAAGTCCCTGGAAATCAAGGAACGCTTGGACGACGAGCACGGTGCGGCCAGCACGTATGGCGATCTGGGCATCGTTGCTGGGCGTCAGAGGCGATTTGAGGAGTCGGCGCGGTGGCTCGTCCGAAGCATCCAGGGATTCCAACACACGGCAGACTCCGAAGGCTCTGAACGGAACACCCGCAACTTCCTGATCTTCTTCCGGCAAGCCGGACCGCCGGAGCGCGAGGCGATGCGCCGCATCTGGCTGGACGCGGGGCTTACGGAGCTACCCTGGGATGAAGCCGAATGACTCCTTGCAAACCGCACGGCTCACCCACCCTCAGCCCTTCCCCCGCACTCGGAACCCGTGTACACTGGGGGCGAAAATGAGGCGGCAAGCTTTGACCCCTCTTTTTCCGTCCTCATAGTATGCAGGCCTTACCTCGCCCCGGGGCGACCAGGAGCCAACGTTCATGGCAGACACCCGATCCGACCGACAGAAGGCCGTCGACACCGCCCTCACCCAGATCGAGCGGCAGTTCGGCAAGGGCTCGATCATGCGCCTGGGCCAGCGCGAGACCTTCGCGATCGAGTCCATCTCCACCGGCTCGATCTCGATCGACCACGCCATCGGCATCGGCGGCCTGCCCTGCGGCCGGGTGGTGGAGATCTTCGGCCCCGAGTCGTCGGGCAAGACGACGCTCGCCCTCTCGGTGGTCGGCCAGGCCCAGAAGCGCGGC
>DASZHY010000452.1:0-2100 GCA_035949675.1 Thermoanaerobaculia bacterium | reverse complement strand
AAGGCCGGAGGACGCCGAGGAAGATGCCCAGTACGTAGCGCTAACGAAGGCCTGACAGCATTCTGCTGTCATCGCGGGCGAGTGTGGCCCCACTCATGGTGCTCGACCGACGCTCCGCGCGCTCCCGCGTCCTCTATGCCGGTACGAAAGTATTATTTTGCCCGGCGATGACGCTTGGCTCTGTCGGTAGCTTTTCAAGTTGTCCGGTTTTTGTAGCACATCAGTTGTCCGCTTCTGATGAGTGACCACGGGTCCTGACCGGAAGCGGTGGACGGTCGGGCGTGGCATGGGATCAGACCGCCTGGGCTGCGATGAGCAGTCGCTTGGTGGCGGCCTTTTTTGTCGGCCGCGGCGATGCTTTGTCGGTCGCGGCTTGAGCTTGCCGCGTGAGGGCGCGCGCAGGGGCCGTCAAGGATGGCCGGCGCGGGCTGCCAGCGACCAAGGCGGTGTTTGCCAGGCCATCTCTTGACGGCGCCGAGCACGCCCTCGCGCGGCCCGTCGTCGGGACGGTGCCCTCCTGGCGGCCGAGCGCGTCGTAGCGGGCGATGCAGGCCGGCCCGTGGAACAGGGCGAGCTGGCCGTCCGGATACTGATGGACGCGGACCCGCGCCTTCACCCAGTGATGGCGCAACGGGCTGTCGGGCAGCTGCAGCCTGAGCTTGCGCCAGCTCACGGTGTTGTCGCGCTCGACCACGCGTTCCTCCTGCACGCACAGCGCCTCGACCAGGGCGGTCCTGTCGGGCGCCGCCACGAAGGCGCTCTGCGCCACCGCTGCCGGCCGGGCGAAGCGGCGATTATGAGCCGGCAGATAGACCTCGCGCAGCCAGCGGTTGGCGGTCTCGATGTCGCTGATGGCGGCCTGCGCCAGCTCCTTGATTAGACGATCCTGGAGCGTGCCGAACATGCGCTCCGAGCGACCCCGGGCCTGCGGCGAATAGGCGGCAATGTGCTCGATCCCCAGCCGCTTCAGCGCCCAGCCGACCTGCGTCAGCCGGCTGCGATCGACCGTCTCGCCGGCCTTCACGGTGACGAAGTAGTGGCTGCCGCGGTCGGTGTAGAGACTGAGCGACAGGCCCTCGGTCTCGAACACCTCCAGAAGCCCGCGAAACGTCGAGGCCGTGCCTTCCTCCTCGACCAGCAACGCCGAGTACAGCTTGCTCGTGGCGTCATCCATGGTCACCACCAGATCGAGCGCCGGCTGACCCGCAAGCCAGGCCGCCCGCGACCCGTCCTGGTGCAGCATCATGCCCTCGCACGGCTTGCGCTCGCGCTTGCGCCGATGCGGCGTTCCACGCCGGCGCACCCGCGGCACGAGATCGGCCGCCTGCAGCTTCGTCTTGACCCAGCTGTAGCTCCACCGCACGCCATGCCGAGCTTGCAGATGCTCGTGGAAGTGCTTCACGTTCCACCCCGCATAACGGCTCTCATACTCCTCGAGCATCCACACCACCTCGTCGACCGCCACCCGCCGCGCCGCCGCCTTGCCCAGCCGGCGGTCAACCAGGCCCTCCAGCCCGCCTTCCTCGTAGCGCCGCCGGTACCGGCGGAACTGGCGCTCCGAACAGCCCAACAACTCTCCTGCTTCAGCTCCCGAGAGCTCTCCGCTCGTCCAGCGCCTCAACAGATCTTCGAACTTCTCCATCCTGCGGTCCTGCAGCAGCGTCGTCCGGTTCATCCCCCAGCTCCTTTGGAGCCGTTCTAAAACCGGACAACTCGTGTGCTACCTAACCCGGACAACTCGTGTGCTTACGACACGAGCACTTCTGACTATTGACAAGACTGAGCAATGTTGTGGCGTATGCCTGTCGACACTCGCACAAGAGGATCGGCAGCATGTTCAACTTTAGGCCTAAGACCTTCGTACCCGGCTTTCGCGTCGGCCAGGCGGAGGACGTACCCGGCTTTGCCCTCGACCCAAACGCTTTGCCTGGTGGCGCGCCGGCCAATACTGGCAGTGGTCTCTATCCGACAACGTATCCGGCGTATGATCCGACCGCGTCCATTGGCGATGGATCTCCACCGGTCCAGGCACCTCGCATGGCGCCGTCAGCCGTCGTACCTGTCGCTGCCGGAGATCTGGCATGCGAAGGCATGCGGAGT
>DASZHY010000451.1:0-8762 GCA_035949675.1 Thermoanaerobaculia bacterium | reverse complement strand
CAGCAGCATCAGGCCGGCGTGCGGCAGGACCTTGGCCATGTCGCCCGGGGTGAGGAAGATGCCGGTGCCGATGACCGAGCCGACCGTCAGCAGCACGCAGTCCCACAGCCCCAGACCCCGCACCAGGCCGGGGCCGGGGCTTGGGGAGGCGCCTTCGGAACCGGGCTCCGGATGGTCTACGGCCGCCGCCGGGATGCTCATTGCCGGTATCTTGGCCCGAAGTGCCGGGGAACGCCAAGGCTGGCCCGCCGGTCTCTCAGGTCTTGACAGATCTTGAGCGGCGCGGCATCATTTGGCAACGTCATTGCTGTATTGACGCCAAACAGAAGGAGAGAGCCCCGCATGAAGCATCGACTGGCAGTTGCAGCGCTCGTGATGGGATCGGTCGTGACGTCGGCGCCTGGCCTCGCCCAGGAGGAGGCGCCGGCGCCTCCTTCTCCCCACAACGTGCCGGTCCTCGCCTACAACCGGTCTGGGGGATTCCCGCCGATCCCTGCCATCGGCGAGCTCCTGGTCCACAGCAACGGCGAAGCGGTCCTCACCAAGATCCCGGCAAGCGTTGGCTACTGCGCCGGCAACGCCAACGCCGGCCAGATCGCGCAGCTGCGGGCGCAGCTTTCCGCCGCCGGGGCTTTCTTCCTGGGCGACCACCTGAGCCCGGTGCCGGATGCCCAGTCCATCACCGTGACCTTCTTCGTCCCCGTTGGCACCAGCGGCCGCGCCCGCAGCAATACCTTCATCTTCACCGCCGGCACGCCGGGCCCCTATCTCGAGATCGAGAAGGCCGTGGAGAGCTTCATCGCCGGCGTCTTCCCGGCCTGCTGAGGCCGCACCGGAGCTGCCGGGTCCGGCTCTGCCGCCGGGCTGCTCAGGCGGTCGGCGCGGGGGTGCGGGCAAGGCGGCCGTCGAGGTCGAGCTCGGCGGCCACCTCCTGCATCGCGGCGAGGACGTTGCCGACGTGCTGCCAGAGATCGAGCTCGCCGCCGAAACAGGCGCGGCTGAAGTCGGCGGTCGCCTGGGCGACGTGCTCGCGGTCGACGCCGGCGGCGAAGGCGCGCTCCTTCCAGCGCTTCTGGATCGATTTGAGCTCGACCTCGCGCAGGTCCTTGCTGGGGCGCACCAGGGCGGCGGCGATGACCAGGCCGGTGACCTCGTCGCAGGCGAGCAGCGCGAAGTCGATGGCCCTCTCGCGCTCGACGCCGGTGCCCTCGGTGTTGTGGGAAAGGATGGCGCGAACCACGTTCTCGCTCGCGCCGTGCTGGCGCAGGATGGGCGCGCCGGCCGCCGGATGCTGATCGAGAGTCGGATGGATCTCCCAGTCGAAGTCGTGGAGCAGGCCGGCGAGGCCCCACTCCTCGACCTCGCCGTCGAGCCGGGCGGCGTAGCCGCGCATCGCGGCCTCGACCGCCAGCATGTGCCGGCGCAGGCCCGGCGACTGCACGTTCTCGACCACCAGCTGCCATGCCTGTTGCCGCTCCATGCCGCCTCCCTCCGTGACCGGGTGTCCTTGCCGTGCGCGCCACCCCGGCGGTCGCGCGGGCACTAGGATAAGCCCGATGGCGGGAATCTCCAGCGGCCGTCAGGAGTCGCAGGGGCCGCGCGATCGGCGCGGCCGGCGGGACCGGCGCGAGCGCGGGCTGGGCGAGGTGTCGCTCGAGCGCGCGCTCTCGAAGCTCGGCCTGGCGACCCGCTCGGCGGCGCGCCTGCTGATCCTGGAGGGGCGCGTGACCGTGGACGGGCGGCTCGTCGCCGAGCCGCTGGCGGCGGTGGTGCCCGAGCGGGTGCGCATCGCCATCGACGGCCGGGAAACGCCGCGGCCGGCGCCCCTCACCGTGATGCTGCACAAGCCGCGCGGCATCGTGACCACCCGCTCGGACCCGCGCGGCAGACCCACCGTCTACAGCTGCCTGGCGGCGCCGGGCGGCCGCCCCGGCGAGCTGGCGGGCGCCCACCTCGTGCCGGCGGGGAGGCTCGACGCCGCCACCTCGGGACTGCTGCTGCTGACCAACGACACCCGGCTGGCCGACTGGGTGACCGACCCCGCGCATGCGGTGCCGCGGATCTACCTGGTGACGGTGCGCGGCGAGCTGACGCCGGAGCGCGCGGCGCGGCTCACCGCCGGCATCGAGGACGCGGGCGAGCGGCTGGCTGCGAGCGCTGCCACGGTGCGCAAGCGCTCGCGGCGCGAGACCCACCTGGTGCTCGAGCTGACGGAAGGCAAGAACCGCGAGGTGCGCCGGCTGCTGGCGGCGCTGGGCCACGAGGTGACGGCGCTCAAGCGCGTGGCCTTCGGCGGCCTGGAGCTGGGCGACCTGCCGCCCGGCGCCTGGCGGGTGGTCGCCGCCGCCGAGCTGCGCGCCGCCTTCCCGGGAGCGCCGGTGAGGGACTAGGGGACCAAGGGACTAAGGTAGAGTCTGACGCCGTGCGCAAGATAACCCTGATCACCACCGGCGGCACCATCGAGAAGATCTACGACGAGCAGCGGGGGGAGCTGGTCAACCGGCGCTCGATCGTGCGGCGCATGCTTTCCGAGCTGCGCCTGGAGGACACCGAGGTCAACGTCTTCGAGCTGATGAGCAAGGACAGCCAGGACATGACCGAGGCCGACCGCCTGCGCGTCCTCGAGGCGGTTAGGGCCAGCGGACCGAGCGGCGAGGGAGACGCCACCGGCATCGTGGTGCTGCACGGCACCGACACGCTGGCCGAGACCGGCGAGAAGCTGTTCGCGGGGATCCCCGCGCCGCGGGTGCCCATCGTCCTCACCGGCGCCATGCGGCCGTTCGACATGAAGGAGTCGGACGCGCTGCAGAACCTCACCGAGGCCCTCTTCGCCACCGCCGTCCTGACGCCCGGGGTTTACTGCGTCGCTCATGGCCGCTCGCTGCCTTTCCCCGGCGTGCGCAAGGACCGCGAGCGGGGCACCTTCACGCGAGACTGAGCCCGCCCTGGCCCCCGTCGTACACCAACCGGACAGCGGCGCCGGCGGCCGGCCCGGCGACGACCCTGGCATTGGCGTCGAGCTGATGGCGCTCTGCCCGGCCGGGGCCGAGGATGTGCAGCACCTCCGCGCCGGCGGCGGTCGCGGCATCGGCGATCAACCGCCGGTGGCAGCGCCACGGCACCGCTTCGGCGCAGAGGATGACGGTCCGCGAGCGTGCCGCCGACAGCAGCAGGCGGTCGAGGGCGGCGGCGAACGGGGCCGAGCCCATGTAGTCGGCATAGCCGCGGAAGGCCGCCACCCGCCAGGCGGTGTGCGGCGAGTCCGGCAGCGGCTGCCGGTGGCCCCCTAAGTCGGCCTCGTGGACGTAGGCGATGCCGGTGCCGGCGGCGGCGAGGCTGCCGGCCAGCGCCTCGCGCGAGAACTGGGGATGCCGGCGCGATCCCGGGAAGCGCCGCACGTCGATCAGCGTTTCGATACTGTGCTCGGCAAGCAGGCCGAGCAGCTCGTCGATCGGGCGCGTCGAATGGCCGATGGTGAAAAGAGTGACCGCCATTTGTTTACTATAGACGCGCCGGGGACGGAGATCCCCGCGCCCGCGGGAACGGGGGCAGGGGAGCCCGGCGGCGTCGCAGCGGCGCAGCGGCGCGGGGGTGCGATTGTTGATCAGAGTCGTCACGTACAACATCCATCGCGCGATCGGCGTGGACCGTCGTTTCAGGCCCGAGCGCATCGTCCGCATCCTGCACCACCACAACCCGGACGTGGTGCTGCTGCAGGAGGTCGACGAAGGCGTGCCGCGGTCGCGCGAGCTGCACATGGCGCGGGAGCTGGCCGGCGAGCTGGGATTCGCCTACTTCGCGATGGGTCACAACGTCAGCCTGCGCAAGGGCCGCTACGGCAATGCCACCCTCAGCCGGTTCCCGATCCTGCGCGAGCGCAACATCGACCTGTCGACCGACAACAGCTGGATCCGGCGCGGCTGCCAGCACACCAGCATCGCCCTGCAACCGGGGCGCCCGGCGCTCGAGGTCTTCAACCTCCATCTCGGGCTCTCGGCGCGCGAGCGCGACCGCCAGGTGGAGCTGCTCGCCCGGTCCTCCGAGTTCGCCTCCCTGGGGCCCGAGGTCCCGTGCCTGGTGGCCGGCGATTTCAACGACTGGCGGTCGCTGCTGCGCCCGCTGTTCACCAACGGTCTCGGCTTTTATTGCGCCACCGACAGCCGCGGCATCCGGCGCCGGCCGCTGGCCACCTTTCCGGCCTTCTCGCCCCGCGGCGGGCTCGACCGCATCTACTACCGCGGACCCCTGCGCCTGCTCGGCGTGCGCCGCTGCCGCCTGCAGGTGGCGCGGGTGGCCAGCGACCACCGGCCGGTGATCGCCGAGTTCCAGGTCGTCGCCGCTTGAAAAGTTCCCGGCCGGGCGTATGCTTGCCAATCAAATGCCGCCGGCGCCGGAAAGCCGAAAATCTTGCGTATACAAGATTTCACTGAGTTGCCACGCCTGCTGAGGCGGCGTGGCCGGTCCCGCCGCTGAGGCGAGAAGCCGCCATGCCTCGTCCTGCCGTCCTCGTCGTCGATCCTCACGCCTCCCGGCGCCGGGAGCTCGCGCGCGGCCTCACCTCCCTTGGCTACGAGGTGATCCCGGCGGTCGACGAGCGCCAGGCCCGGAGCTTTGTTGCGGCTCTGTCGCCGGCGGTGGTCGTGGCGCCGCTCGGCCTGCTGGGCGCCGGCAGCGGCGGCGGCGCCGACTCCGGCTCCGGGGCGACGGCGCCGGACTTCGCCACGGCCATGCTTGCCGGCGGCGGCGCCGGTGGTGCAGACAGCGGCGGCGCGGTTCCCCGTGACGGCGCCAATGGCGGCAATGGCGGCAGTGGCGGCGAGGGCGCGGCCGCGCTCGCGGACGGCCCCGCCGCCGCCTCGTCCGCGGCGGCCGCCAATGGCAACAACCGCCGGACGCTGCTGCTGCTGGGCGAGCGCGAGGACGAGGGGGAGGACCTGCCGGAGGAGGTAGCCTACCTGGCGACCGGCGGCCTGGGGCCCGGCGAGCTGGTGCGGCGCGTCCACGTCCTGCTCCTGGGGCGCGAGGTCGGCGTCGAGGCCGACTCGCGCCTCGAATCCCTGATCGGCGACCTGTCGCTGACGCCTTTTCTCGAGCTGCTGCGGGCGCTGCAGCGATCCGAGGTCTCGGGGCGGCTGGTGCACGCGGCGGGCGAGGTGACGCTGATCGGCGGCCAGGTGGTGGCGGCCTCAGCCGGCGCGACGCGCGGCCTCAAGGCCTTCTGCCGCCTCAGCCATCTCGACTCCGGGCCGGTGCGGGTGGTGCCCGCGGCTGCCGACGACGACGCGGCCCTCGGCCGCGCCGGCGGCGAGCGCGAGATCAATGAGGACATGAAGTCGCTGATCATCCGGGCGCTCGAGGACCGCGTGCACGAGGCGCCGGACCCGCGCGCCAAGGTCAGGCTCGAGATCGGCCCCGACTTCTTCGAGCGCAGCTTCACCCCCCTCCAGAAGGAGGTGCTGGGGGCCATCCCGGCGGCAGGCACCGTCGGCCGGCTGGTCGATGCGCTGCCGGCGACGGACGGCGAGGTGCTGCGGGCGCTGGGGCAGCTGGTGCCGATGGGGGTGGTCGAGGTCGAGGAGCCGGAGGCGATGGTGCGGGTGGTGACCGACTCCACCTCGGACCTCCCGGCCGAGCTGGCGCGCGCCCACGGCATCCACATCGTGCCGCTGCTGGTGATCTTCGGCGACCGCATCTTCCACGACGGCATCGATCTCGGACCGCGCGAGTTCTACGAGCGGCTGGAGACGGGGTCGGCGTCGCCGCGCACCAACCCGCCGCCGCGCAGCGACTTCCTGAAGCTCTACCGCGAGTCGGCGGCGCGGCAGGACCTCTTCTCGCTCCATCTCTCCGAGAAGCTGTCGCAGACCGTGGTCAACGCCCGCGCGGTCGCCGTGGAGGCGCGGCCGGCGCTGGCGGCGCTGCGGCCCGCCGCGGCGGGCCGCCCGTTCGCCATCGAGGTGGCCGACAGCGGCAGCATCAGCCTGGGGCTCGGCCTGCAGGCGCTGTTCGCCGCCCGCATGGCGCAACGCGGGCTCGACCTGGCCGAGATCCGGCGCCGCGTCGAGGCGATGCAGGGCCGCATGCACGTGCTGTTCGTGGTCGACACGCTCGAGTACCTGGCGCGGGGCGGCCGCATCGGCAAGGCGCGGGCGCTGGTCGGCAAGATCTTCGGCGTCAAGCCCATCCTCGGCGTGGCCGAGGGCGAGGTGGTGGCGGTGGACCGCGTGCGCGGCGGGCGCGCCGCCCATCCGCGGCTGATCGAGCTGTTCGCGCAACGCGTCGATCCGCGGCGTCCGCTGGTGGTGGCGATCGGCCACTCCAAGGCGCCGATCTGGGCCGACCGGTTGCGCGCCCTGCTCGAGGAACGCTTCATCGCCGCCGAGCTGATGGTGACCGAGATCGGGCCGGTGGTGGGCACCCACGCGGGCCCCGGCACGGTCGGCGCCGCCGTGTTCCAGCCGACCGACGAGGAGCTGCCGCTGATCGCGCCGCTCGGCGCGCCCGCCTGAGCGGGCGGCTCGCCGCGCCGGATCGCGCCAGATCGCGGCCCGCGCGCGCACGGCCCGCCCCGCACGACCGCGCTCGATGTCGGGCAGTGGTCGCGCTCGACCTCGGGCAGGGGTCGCGCTCGACCTCGGGCAGGGATCGCTCTACACTGTCGCGACAGAGGGGAGGCCGCGATGTCCGACGACCGGAAATACCGGCAGAGAGGCTACCAGGACAGTGGCGAGCGGCGCTCGTCCCAGGGACCGCGCGGCCCGCAGGCGCCGCGTCCCAAGCCCGAGGGACCGCGCGGGCGCGGGCTGGGCGCTCCCACCGAGAACGTCTTCCGCTGCGCTGCCTGCGGCGCCAAGCGGCTGGTGTCCGCCGAGGCCGGGCACCCGGATTTCCTGGCGGTGGACGCCACCTGCGCGCACTGCGGCGCCGACCTTCACACCTGCACCAACTGCGTGAGCTTCGACACCGGCAGCCGCTGGGAGTGCCGGCGCCACGCCGAGCTGCCGGCGCGCATCGCCAAGAAGAGCGCCCGCAACGAGTGCCCGCTGTTCGTCCCCAGGCTGGCGCAGGAGTTCGGCGCCGACCGCGAGCGCCCCGCCGCGCAGGACGGACCTTCGACTCCGGCGACTCCAGGCGACGCGCGAGCGGCCTTCGACGCCCTGTTCAAGATCTGAAAGGCTGCGACCCGCACCCGCTGGATGCCGCCGCCCGATGATCCAGGTCGACGACCGCTTCGCGATCCCCGAGGAGGAGCTGAGCTTCGCCACCTCGCGCAGCAGCGGCCCCGGCGGCCAGAACGTCAACAAGCTGGAGACCCGCGTCACGGTGCGCCTCGACCTTGCCTCGGCGAGTCTCGACGAGGACCGGCGTGCCCGGATTCGCGAGCGGCTGGGCACCCGCATCTCGCGCACCGGCGTGCTGGCGGTGACCTCCCAGCGCCACCGCACCCAGGCCGCCAACCGCGAAGCGGCGGTGGCCCGGCTGGTCGAGCTGCTGCGCGGCGCCCTGGCCGAGCAGGCGCCGCGCCGCCCCACCCGCCCGGGCCGGGCGGCCCGCGCCCGCCGCCTGCAGGCGAAACGCCGGCAAGCCCGGCGCAAGCGCGAACGGGCGGCGCCGGCGGCGGAGGAGTAGCGGGCAGGCGGGCGGCCCGCCTGCGCCTCAGCGCGGGCCGATCTGATTGACCGACCGGAACTCGTCGGAATCGACGACGCTGCTGACCACGGCGTCCAGCCCCTTGCGGTGCAGGGCTTCGACGTTGTTGCGGAAGCCGGGGTCCTGCTGCCAGAGCTCGCGATCGCTCTGCTGGCGGTGCAGCAGGTCGCGGTAGAGGCCCCCGAGACGCTCCACGTCGCGCTCCTGGTAGCCGCGGTCGAGCTGCGAACGGCCCTGCCCCCGCTCTTCGGCGATACGCGCCAGCTCGGCGGCCACGGTGAGGACGCCGCCGTAGCCGTCGCGGTAGATGCGGTCGGCGTCGACGCGGGCGCGCTCGCCGCGCGGCTCCTCGCCGAGGATGGCACGGTAGAGCATGCCGTCGAGCTCCCAGGCCCGCCGCCAGCGATCGCGCGTATAGCCCTGGGGCGACTCCGGCACGGTGACGGCGGCAGGAGGGGCGGCCGCGGCCGGGGCGCCGATCTTGAAGGTGACGCGGCCGCTGGCGAGCGACGGCTTCATCTGGTATTTGGCGGCGGCGGTGAAGCCCAGCTGGCAGAGCCCGTTGCCGCCGCCGCCGTTGATGCCGACCAGGGCCCAGTTCGGCCCGGTTTGCAGCAGGCTGCAGTTGTGGCCGCCGGCGGCGATGGTGAAGTGGGCGTCGACCGGCACCTCCCTGCCGGCGCCGTTGAAGATGCCGGTGCCCACCAGGGAGACCTGCAAGCGTTCGCCGACCTGTGCCGGGACGGCGTCGCCGAGCTGGAAGTCGCCGTTGGTCGGGCCGTTCTGGCTATGGACCCTGACCTTGACGGCGATGACCTCGAGCGGCGCGGCAGCCGCGGGCAGTGTCACCGTAAGGGCCAGGACTGCGCAAATTGAGGGTATAAGGGCTCTGCGGGTGTTCATGGAACTCCCCCTTGATGGACAGGCGCGGTCATCCCGCCCCATGGCAAGGCGGGGCTGCAAAGTCCCCGCCACCTGGTAGCCTGCCGCCATGGTCGAGACCTCCGAGCTTTCCTTTACCTGGACATTGGCACTGCATCGGCGCCTGTACCGCCAGTACGTGCTGCGCCACAAAATCGCTTACATCGTCTCGGTCGGCGTGGTCTCGATCT
>DASZHY010000450.1:0-10347 GCA_035949675.1 Thermoanaerobaculia bacterium | reverse complement strand
CGGCAAGGCGCTGGTCATCCTGTGGGGGAGGATCTACGAGGAACGCGGGGACGTCTATCTCCAGAGTTATCTCCGATTCCTGCGCCGTGATCGGCCGGACCGCGTCGAGGTGGCCGTGGCGAGAGCCGGAGGTCCGTTCGTGTTCTCCGGCCGCTCGCCTGTCCAGCAGGTGGCATTCCCGCCTCGCCGGCTCGGCCGCGACGATCTCGCCGCCATCGAGGCGCAGTTCAAGAAGGCCTCCCTGCTCTACCGGGAGCCGCGCGAAGGCAACGCCGACGGCCAGCTGCCGATCGAGCCCAACGTCCCCATGTCATACAGCGTCGAGCAGGCGCGGGACGGATGGCTTCAGGTCGCCGGTCCCACGCTCGGTTCCTCCCGCTGGTTGAAGGCGAGCATCGATCCGCGCGAGTGGGCGCTGCACCAGAAGCTGCCGGAGCTGGAATTCCTGGACGCGGTGACGGGATACATGCGGGCGCGCGTGGCGGGTAACGCCGACGACCGCCTGAGTGGCGGGAGCGAGCCCACGAGCTGGATGCGCTGGGTGGACGAGGCGCTAGCACGCTATGACCATGCCGCGGCCGGCGCGGCCGGCGCCGCCGCCGCGGGCGCCCCCGCCACACCTCTGCCGGCGGCGATGGGCAAGGTCCTGGCGGGCAACCTGAGGCTGCTCGCCGGCCAGCCGGAAGCCGCCGGGGCGCTCTATCGCGAGGCCGCCCGGCTGATCCCGTACAGCGCGGACGTGCGCAACCTGGAGATCCTGTCGCAGCTGCCGCGGGCGCTCGAGGGGCCGGCGCTGGAGGAGCAGCTGCTCGACGCTCTTGCGCTCGAGCCGGCCAACGTCGACGTGGTCAAGAACCTCGAAACCGATTACCGGTTCAAGGTCGCGGCGCTCTCGGCGACCGGCACCGGTGACGCTGCCTACCTCGAGCGCCAGCTGGCCGCCGTTCGCAAGGTCCTTGCCGGCCTCAACGCCGGCCCGGCCGGCGCCCCCGATCACCGGTAGACGGCGGCCCCGGAACGGGCGGTGGGCCGCGGCGGAGGCGGCGCCGGCGGCGGCTAGGACCCGCGCTTGCGCCGGGGGCCCATCCAGGGGCCGAGACGGACGTAGAGGGCGGAGGGGAGCAATGCCAGGGCGCGGGCCGGCAAGGCCATCTGCCAGGGGAACCAGAGCTCGGCCTGCTGCGCGAAGATGGCGCGGCCGATCTTCGCCGCCGCCTCGTCGGTCTCGAGCAGGAAGGGCATGGGGAACCGGTTGCCGGCGGTCATCTCGCTTTTGACGAAGCCGGGAAAGACGCAGGTGGTCTTGACCGCGGTGCCGGCGAGGTCCAGGCGCAGGCTTTCCATGAAGCTGCGCAGGAACGCCTTGGACGCGCCGTAGGCGGCGTTCTGCGGGAAGCCCCGCACCGCCGCGATCGAGGCGATCCCGACCAGGTGGCCGCGGCCGCGTTCGAGCATCCCGGGGAGCACGGTGGTGAGCGTCGCGGCGGCGCCCAGGACGTTGACGCGGAGGACGCTCTCGCAGGCCCCCCAGTCGAACTTCAGGGCGGAGGTAAGCTGGCCGACGCCGGCGTTGGCGACGACCAGGTCGAGGCCGCCGTCCCGGGCGTCGAGCTCGAGCAGGCGCTCCCGCGCCGCCGCGACGTCCGCCACATCGAGCTCGAGCGGCTCGATCGTCCCGCCGGTGCGGGCGGCCTCGTCGCGCAGCGCCTCGAGGTTGGCGCGGCGCCGGCCGGCGGCGATGACCGTGATGCCGCGTGCGGCGAGCCACCGGGCCAGCGACCTGCCGATGCCGCTCGAGGCGCCGGTGACCAGCGCCCGCCGATAGGGTGCCACCATCATGATGTCCCCCTTGCCGGACCTTATCAAAGGGACGGTCACCAGATGCGCAGGTGCCGGCGGTCCGCCTCGGCCTGGGCCAGGTCCCGCGCGGCCTCTTCGATCCTGCCGCGCAGCCATTGCCGCGCGTGCTCGGCGTGCAGCTGCACCCGGCGCAGTTCGGCGGGGCCGCGCAGCAGCTCTGCCTCGAGCTCGCGGCGGTACTGCTCGAACCGTTGTTCCACCTGGGTCGCCGCGGCCTGCGCGCCGCCGGGTGGAACGAAGCGGAAGCGCTTCTCGAACGAGTGCTTCCAGGCGAGGAGGTCGATGCAGAGCTGCGCCGGCAGCCCGGGGACCCGTGCCAGGGCTGCCGATTCCACGTCTGCGGCGGTCTCGATGCCGTACGAGCGCAGCGTGGCGCGCCGGCCGTCGTCGAGGCCGGCGATGCGGGCGCGCTCGATCGGGAACTGGCGCAGGAACGTGCGCAGCTGGGGGACGGACGGATGGAAGCTCAATTCGTCCAGCTGCTGTTGGCGCAGGTGGGCGAGCTCCAGGTACTCCCGCCGGTGGCGCTCGAGCTTGCGCAAGACCTCGGAAAAGGCCTGGGTTCCGGCCTCTTTCTGCCAGCGGGCCGCGAGCGCGTGAAGATGCTCTTGTACCGCGTCCACCCTGGCGGCGGCCCGTCGCCGCGCTGCCTGCAGGTACCACCAGGAGAGGGCCGCCAGGATGATCGCACCGGTCAGGGCCGGCCAACCCACCATCGCAAGCCCGTGCTTGTGGCCCACCACGAAGACGAATGCGGCGAGCGGCGTGACCCCCAGGATCGAGAGCTGCTGCCACCGGGCGCGCAGCGAGGGCCGCGGGATGACTGCCGTCGTCGACTGCCGGCCGGCCGGCGGCGGCGGCCGCACGGCGAGGATCTGCTGCCAGGCGCGCTGCAGGTCCAGGGTCGCGGCGGTCCCCCACGGGCGCAGCCTGAGGAGATCGAAGAAGGACGTCCGGGAGGCCGCCTCGAGCGGACACCATGGGCATGAAGGCAGGCCGCGCCAGTATTCATGGGCGGGGTTGATCGGGCAGACGCGCAGCTCGCCGCCGAGGCTCGTCAGCGGGCCGATCCAGTCGGCGGCTGCCGGCCGGCCGCCGTCGCGCATGCCTTCGCCCGAGAAGGCCCGCTCGAAGAGCGCCGCCGGCTGGGGCGAGGCGAAGGCAAGCGGCGGCGTCGCCGGCGGCGGCCGCATCTGGTGGCTGGCGGCCGCGGCGCCGTAGGCGAAGCGAAGCTCGCGGATGGCCTTTTCGAGCGACAGGTCGCCGGCGCCCAGGAACCTGCCGGAGAAGGGGTGGCGGCCGAGGAACAGCAGCTGGAAGATCAGGACCGCCAGGCCGAAGGCGTCGTGGTTGGGCGTGCGCGGCACCCGCAGCGAGTGGCCCTGCAGCTCGGGCGGCACGTAGGGGCCGACCCCGACGTTGCACAGGAACAGCCGCTCGCCGTCGCGCACCTGGAAGCTGTCGCAATCGATCAAGGCCACGGTGGCCCGGTCCGAGACCAGGACGTTGCCGTGGTTGACGTCGGCGACCACGTGCCCATGCTCGTGGACGGCGGCGAAGCCGCGGGCAAGGTTGGCGGCGGCGGCGATCAGGAACGCCCACGACGCCTCGGGGAAATAGGTGTGGCGGCTCTTCGGGCTGTAGAGCAGGTGGATCGGCCGGCCGGACACCCGCGGCATGAGCAGGCCGCACACCGGGCCGCCGCGTCCCTGGCGGATGACGCCGAGCGGCCAGGCGGTCAGGCGAAGGAGGCGCTCGGTGCGCAGGCGCGCCATCGCCAGCAGCTTCGCCTCCTGCTCCGGGCCGGGCGGGGCATGGTAGACCTTGGCCACCTGGTCGACGTGGCCGGCCACCTCGGAGACTGCCCCCTCGCCGCCCTTGCCGATGCGGGCCCCGAGCTCCAGGGGCTTGCCGTCCTCGCCGTAGTACGCGGTTTTGACGCTGCCCATCAGGCGTCCGGCAGGCCGGGCGCACGGACGGCGAGCATCAAGGTCTTGTCGTCGTCGGTGCGGTCATTGACCCGCGGCGAGTCGAGGAAGGCCGCCAGCGAGAGCGACAACCCGTCTTCTCCGGCGACCTGATCGGCGTTCGGACCGGCGTCCTGATCGTGCAGGGGCGAAAGCATCGAGCGAAAGAAGGGGGCGTACGGCTGCTGCGCCGCGTAGTCGAGCGCCAGGCGCTGCAGGCCGTCGGAGAACAGCGCCAGCTCCGCGACGGGCCGGTCGACCAGGGTCCACAGCAGGTGCTCGGCCGCATCCGGCTGCGCGGCAAAGAAGGTGACGTTCTCGTACTCGTCGTGGGCCGGCCAGAAGACACAGTCGTAGCCCTGGCGCGGCGGCTCGGCATCGACGACGATGGCGCCGTCCCCGACCTGAAAGAAAGCTGCGCAGTCCGCCGCCACCACCGCGGTCAACAGGGTGCTCGAGAAGTCGCGCGGCGCGAGCTCCTCGGCCGCCGCGAGCCGCGCCGTCTCGGTGGCCAGCTCGGCAAGCCAGGTCTCGACCCGGCCGCGATCGACGTCCCGCGGCCCGGCGCCCCCGACGAGCAGCGACTCGACCGCGCCGAGGATGAAGGCGCAGGCCAGGCGGGCGCCGGCCTCGGCCCGGCAGGCGCTGCCGGCGCCGTCGGCCAGGACCGCGATCAACACCGGGGCCGCCGAGGCGCCGCCGGCGACCCGCCACAGGTGCGTGTCCTGGCAGCCGAGGCCCTGCCGGACGTGCGCGGCCCCGGCGACGGAAGCGGCGGCGACGCGCCATCCGGCAAAGCTCATCCCGCGTGCGCCCATCCCTCCGGGGCGGCGGGGTTTTGCAGCGGGACGTCGTCGCCGGGGGTCGAGCGCGACACCGTTCCCAGGGAGTTGGAGAGCCACGAGAAGAGGTCCCGGAAGCGCAGCCCCTTGAGCTTGAGCGGATCGCGCACGGAGATCTTGGCCAGCTTCGCCATGTTGGCGCCCTCGACGCCGACGGCGAAGAACATGAAGGCCTTGCTCTGCTCGCCCTCGTGCACCAGGCGGGCGGCGTTCGACCATTCGTCCGTCGGCTCGCCGTCGGTGATCAGGAACACCCAGGGCCGGTAGTAGGAGACGCCGTTCTGCTTGTAGACCCGCTTGCGCTCGCGCACCATTTCCAGGCCGGCCTCGATGGCTGCCCCCATCGGCGTGTCGGCGATGGCGTCGAGCGCCGGCGCCTGGAACAGGTCCGCGGTGACGAATTCGCTGAGCGTCCTGACCGGACCGAAGGCGATCACGCCGACCTCCACGCGCTTGACGGCCATGCTGTCGGCAAGCAGCTCTTCCCGGAACGTCAGCAGTCCCTGGTTGAGCTCGTCGATCGCCGTGCCCCGCATCGATCCCGAGGTGTCGAGCAAGAGCAGGCAGGGACAGCGCGGCTCGGGGTTCTCCGCAAACTCGGCGCCGGCGAACGGAACCTGGTCGGGCTCGGGCATAGGCCTCCTCTTAAAACCTGAAGCGTACATCTACAATATCAGGGGACGGCGGGGGAGGCGGCACGCAGCCGCGGCAGGTAGAAGGCGCACCAGAGCAGCAGCGGCAGGGCGAGCTTGAAGGGCAGGTCGAGCAGGTGCTTGCCGAGGCCGAAGAAGTTGCGGGCGAAGGCGCCGTAGTGAGCGAGGCTCCAGGCGCCGAGCTGGGTGGCGTAGGAGAACTCGACGATGAACACGACCAGCAGGATGTCGTAGGCGACGGTGATCGCGGCGGCGATCGTGAGGTTGGCCAGCCGCTCCCGCCAGGGCAGGCCGGGCACCGCCAGGAACAGGGCGCCGAGCAGCAGCAGGTGGAAGTGGACGTCGGTGACGCGGAAGGGGTGGACCAGGCTGCGGGCCGGCGGGAAGTCGCGCCGCACGACGTAAGCGTCGTGGTCGCCCTTGGCCGAGAGCTCGGTCACCGCCGGGTGCTCGCAAAGATAGAGGATGCCGCTGGCGGCGCGCAGCAGGACGCGATTGTAGACCGGCGTCGCCAGCCACCACAGCGCCGCGACCGGCACCATCCAGAGCAGGGTGTTGCGGATGAGCAGCGCGGTCCAGGCCCGCTGCGGCGGTGCGATCCTCCTCTTGGTAGGCACGGCTTGCCGCGGCGACTAAACAGCCGGCTCGTCCCGCGGCGGCAGGCGATTGGCCCAGAAGATCCACAGCAGGACGCCGAAGAGGATGACCACGCTCTGCCAGATGACCGTGTGGGAGGCGTCGAAGAGGTGCGGCAGGTAGGCGCCGGTCAGGTAGAGGCTGACCACGCGCACCAGGTTCACCACCTGGATGGCGAGGATTCCCAGCACCAGGCCGCCGAGCCGCCAGCGCCAGGGGGCGGGGAAGGCGAGGACCGCGGCGAGGAAGATGAGCATCGCCTCGACGCCGTTGCAGCCGTTGCGGATGTTGACCGCGAAGTGCGGTCCCTGGATGACGGTGCCGCGCAGGGCGACGTGCTGGCCGAGCAGGTTGAGGATCGCGCCGCTCAGGCGGGCGACGCCGCCGGTGAAGGGCTCGATGACCTGGTCGTTGACCTGGTTGACGGAGATCAGGGTGAAGCTGCCGCCGAGCAACACCACGAAGAGCAACAGGAAGGTGATCTCGCGGCGGTTGCGCCGCCAGAGCCGGGCGGCGCCGGATGCGCCGCCGCCTGAGCCCCCTGGACCAGAGCCCCCGGCGGCGCCGCCGGGCGTGCCGGCGGTGCCGGAGGGAGACGGAGCGGCGGCGGGCGGAGCGGCATGCCGCGACGCAGCGGCCTTGCGGCGCTTGCGGGACATAGGGCCGCCATCTTAAGGGGTCGGCTCGGGTGTGTCCAGGCGCCGGGCCGCGCGGAGATACGCGAGCGCCGCCGGCCGGCTGGTGTCGTCCGGCCGGCGGTCGTTCGGCGGGGCGGCGGCCGGAGCTACTTGGTCGCGACGATGTTGAGGTTCTGGAACCTCCAGCCGTACGGCGGGAAGTAGGCGTTGTCGGCGACGCCTCCCAGGCCCATCTCGATGATCGGCCCGTTGCCCTGGAAGAAATTGAAATCGTTGTAGAGGCCGCCCAGGATGTCGGTGACCAGGCCGCCGGAGCGGTTGGTGATCACATAGTGGAGCGACCGCTGGTCGTTGTCGAGAGTGATGCTGAAATGGTAGGTATTGCCGCCGAGCAGCGGGAAGTTGCGCTTCAGCGTCGTCTCGATGAACGGCGTGCCCAGGTCGATGACGTACTTCTGCTTGCCGAAGTTCTCGAAGCTCCCGAAGAACAGGGTCTTGCCGAAGCGGCGGCCGCCGAAGCGGAACATGCCGATGACGTTGCGGAAGACCACGAAGCTGTTCGGGTCCCTCACCGCCACGTCGAAGTCGATGCTCAGCGTGTGATAGTGGGTGTTCGGGTCGAGATTCAACGCGTCGTGGAGGTCCGAGCCCCCCTTGACGACGCGGAAGAACGTGCCCGGCCGGCTGTCCAGCGTGACCGCGGTCAAGCCCGTGGGCAGCTGCGTGACCGGGTACTCGACGCGTGAATCCCAGCGGTTGGTGGCCGGGTACGCGCCGAGCGCATAAAACGGCTGATCACAGGTGACTGCGGCATTGATGCCTTCCGCGGTGGCGGCGGGCACCTTGCTCATGATGTCGGCGATGCCGGTGACCCCGACCGCCGGGACGATGATGCCGTCGCGCTGCTCGATGACCGAGCCCTTGGGACGAAGCACCTTGACGCTGCAGGTGGCGCCGAGCTGGCCGACGTTGTAAATCTGCAGGTTGCTCGCCGCGTCGGTGGCCTTGACCAGGTTCAGCACATAGATCGTCGACTTGGCGGGGAAGAAATCGCTCTCCTGAAGCAGCGGCAGCTTCCAGGCGGTGCGCACGGGCGCTTGCTCCACCTCGAAGGAAACCTCCACCGTATCCAGACCGGGCACCGGCGCGAGCATCACCATGCCGCCGCTGGGCAGGATCGGCGACAGGTCGAGCAAGGGATTCGGCCTCGAGGTGGAGGGGCCGATGTAGGCCTTGAGGACGGTTGCCGACTTGGTGAGACCGGATTCGCCGTCGGCCACGTAGGTGGCCTCCACCTGGTTGAGCGTCAGGTCGGACCTGACCATCTCCACCTTGGTTACCGTCGTGCCGGGGCTGATGGTGGGAACGAGCACGTAGGAGATCGTTTGTGCTCCGGCCGCGGTGGTACAGAGGATGGCCAATGCGAGAACCTGCAGGTGCAGTCTTTTCACGCGTCAAACTCCTTCGCCAATGGCGGAAAATCAGAAACCTGTTGGGATCTTAGCATAAGCCGGTGCCGGAATGAAGCCTTTCGCAGCCGTCGCCGCGGCCTCAGCCGGGGCATGGCGAGGGCAGGCCGCGACAGGCCGGAGAAGCGGCCCGAGCGTTGACACCGGGGGCGGCGGATCGTAGGATGCCGCGGACCCGGAGAGCCGCATGGCGAAGGACCTGACGCCGAAGACGACCATCCTCGACGCCGAGCAGATGGCGCGGGTGATCCGGCGGATGGCGGGCGAGATCAGCGAGCGCAACCGGGGAGTCTCCGACCTCATGCTGGTGGGCATCCGCACCCGCGGCGTGCCGCTGGCCGAGGCGATCGCCGCCGAGATCGAGCGCATGGAAGGGCACGCGGTGCCGCTCGGCGCTCTCGACATCACCCTCTACCGCGACGACCTGTCGACCGTGGCGCCGCAGCCCCTGGTCAAGGAAACGCACCTCCCGGGCCCGATCGACGGGCGGGTCATGGTGCTGTGCGACGACGTGCTCTTCACCGGGCGGACGGTGCGCGCGGCGCTCGATCACCTGGTCGACTACGGGCGCCCGAAATCGGTGCAGCTGGCGGTGCTGATCGACCGCGGCCACCGCGAGCTGCCCATCCAGGCCGATTTCGTCGGCACCACCGTGGCGACGTCGCGGGACCAGCTGATCGAGGTCTGCTTCCCGCAGACCGACGGCGGCACCGAGCAGGTACGCATTCTCCAGCAGGCGGAGCGCGCGCCGCGCTGACGCCGATGGCCGCGGCCTCCCCGGTGCGCTGGACGCGCGAAGACCTGCTGGGGATCGCCGAGCTGTCGCCGGGGGAGATCGAGCTCATCCTGGACACCGCGGAGTCCTTCCGCGAGGTCGGCGAGCGGCCGATCAAGAAGGTGCCGACGCTGCGCGGCAAGACGGTGGTCAACCTCTTCTTCGAGTCGTCCACCCGCACGCGCTCGAGCTTCGAGATCGCCGAGAAGCGGCTGTCGGCCGACAACCTCAACTTCTCCGCCTCGGGCTCGTCGCTGACCAAGGGCGAGAGCCTGGTCGACACCGCCCTCAACCTGCAGGCGATGGCGCCGGACCTGATCGTCATCCGCCACGCCCACGCCGGGGCGCCGCACCTGCTGGCGAAGAAGCTCAAGGCGGGAGTGATCAACGCCGGCGACGGCGCGCACGAGCACCCGACGCAGGCGCTGCTCGACGCCTATACCATCCGCCGCCACAAGGGCCGGCTCGCCGGGCTCAAGGTGGCGATCGTCGGCGACATCGAGCACAGCCGGGTGGTGCGCTCGAACATCCACCTGCTGACCAAGATGGGGGCGAAGGTGACGGTCGCCGGGCCGCGCACCATGATGCCGCCGGGCATCGAGCGGCTCGGCGTCGAGGTCGCCTACACGCTCGCCGAGGCGGTGCGCGGCGCCGACGTGATCATGATGCTGCGCATCCAGCTCGAGCGGCAGGGGCGGATGTCGATCCCGTCGATCAAGGAGTACTTCGAGATCTTCGGGCTGACCAGCGCGCGGCTCGCGGGGGCGGCCGAGGACGTGATCATCATGCACCCGGGGCCGATGAACCGCGGCGTCGAGATCGCCAGCGAGGTGGCCGACGGCCCGTACTCGGTGATCCTCGAGCAGGTCACCCATGGCGTCTCGGTGCGCATGGCGGTGCTCTACCTGCTGTCCGGCGTGCACGAGGAGACCGCCTGAGATGCCGGCGACGGCGGCCAGCAGCGCGAGGTCCGGCGCGTCCCGGGGACGCCTGCGGATCGAAAACGGCAGGCTGATCGATCCCGCGCAGGGGCTCGACGGCGCCTACGACCTGCTGATCGAGGACGGCGTGGTGGCCGAGGTGGTGGAGCGGTCGGAGCGGTCGGAGCGCCGCTCGGGGCCCCGGGGATCGCCGGCGCTGGACGCGGCCGGGCTGGTGGTGACGCCCGGGCTGATCGACATGCACGTCCACCTGCGCGAGCCCGGCCAGGAGTACAAGGAGACGGTGGCGACGGGCACCATGGCGGCGGCGGCGGGCGGCTTCACCGCCGTCGCCTGCATGGCCAACACCGAGCCGGTCAACGACAACCGCTCGGTGACCGAGCACATCCTGTCCGAGGCCCGGCGCCACGGCTACGCGCGGGTGTATCCGATCGGCGCGGTGAGCAAGCAGCTGGCGGGCGAGGAGCTGGCCGAGATCGGCGAGATGGTGCGGGCGGGAGCGGTGGCGGTCTCCGACGACGGCAGGCCGGTGATGAACGCCGAGCTGATGCGGCGGGCGCTGCTGT
>DASZHY010000449.1:0-7853 GCA_035949675.1 Thermoanaerobaculia bacterium | reverse complement strand
GAGCCCCAATTACAGCTCCAACGTCGACCCGACGAACCCCAGCAAGTTCCTCTTGAACAAGGTTTCCAGTGGGGTCAACGCCCCGCTCACCGACGAGGGCCTGATCAGCGCCGAGCATGCGCTGCTGCCCGAGTTCGTGGTGGGAGTCAATCTGACCTACCGCCGGCAGAGCAAGCTGCTGCAGGAAGACCTGCTGGTCTTCGATTCCGCCACTGGCCCTCCCGGCAATGGCAACAACGGCCGGATAGCGACACGCAACGACTTCACTCCGGTCACCGTCATCGCCACGCTGCCCAACGGGTCGAAGCTGCCGGTCACCTATTGGAAGCTCAAGTCAGGGATCTCCACGGTGCACGGCTACGACCTCAGGAACGGTGACTACACGAGCGAATACAAGGGTGGCTCGGTGACCTTCAACAAGCGCCTCGCGAACCGCTGGATGCTGCGCGGCAACTTCACCTACAGCGACTGGAAATACAACAAGGCCGGCGACCGGCCTGACCCGACCTCCCTGCTCGCGGGCGGCACCACGGACGGCAACTACGTCACCCAGGGTGACGTCGTGCTGCAGGGCTCGGGCAATGGTTCCGGCAGCTTCCGCAACGTCTACATCAACAGCAAGTGGTCCTTCGCGGTCAACGGTCTGTACCAGATCGCTCCGGACCGGCCGTGGGGCTTCAACGTGGCCGCCAACCTGACCGGCCGCCAGGGGTACCCCGATCCCTTCTACATCAACGTATCCGCGGCGAGCACCAGCGTCCCCAACCCGGCCTTCGGCGGCGAGACCGTCCAGATCGGTAAGGCGGACAGCAACCGGCTCGACAACATCATCGACTTCGATGCCCGCATCGAGAAGGAGTTCACGTTCCAGGACTTCGGCTTGACCCTGGGAATCGATTGCTTCAACGTCTTCAACGAGGCGTTCGTCCTGCAGCGCGAGGGGGCATTCTCACACGCCTCCGCTCCTACCCCGTCCAACGCCACGTTCGTCAACGAGGTGCTCAGCCCGCGGGTCTTCCGCTTCGGCGCGCGGCTCAGCTTCAAGTAAGCGCGGCGCACCGCTCAAATCAGCGAGCGGCGCTTCGCTTCTTTTCTCTGCCGCCGGGGCGACCCGGCGGTTTTTTTTTGCCTCCGGCCCGGATACACTCAGAGGCCGCACGGGGTCCGGCGCCATCCGACCCGTGTGGGCCAGGCGGCTCGCTCCGCCCCATCCAAGGAGGTCCTATGCTCTACCATCGCCGCAACTCATCGGCGCTCCTCGCTGCCCTCTTGCTGTGCTCGCTGTCTTCGACCCTGCCGCTGCCGGCCCAGGACTGGCGTGGCCGCGGCCGGGTGCAGGGCGTGGTGACCGATCAGGACCAACATCCGGTCGAAGGCGCCACGGTCACGCTGCGCAAGGGCAACGACCCGGTGAAGGCAGAAGGTCCGGGGCCGACGCCGCTCAAGACCGACAAGAAAGGGAGATGGAGCATGCTCGGCCTCGCCCACGGGGCTTGGGGGGTGCTCATCGAGAAGCAGGGGTACATACCCTCCGAGGGCCGGATCAATGTCGAAGAGGAGGGCCTCGTCCCGCCCATCCTGATCTCGCTCAAGCCGATTCCCAAGGAGCAGGCCCAGCAGGAACAGGCTCCGAGCAAGGGCAGCCAGGCGCTGGCGGCGATCACCGACGGCAACGCCGCGCTGCAGGCCGACAAGCTCGTGGAGGCGCGGGAAGCTTACGAGAAGGCGCTCGCGCTGCTCGATCCGCCCAACCAGGTGCCGGTGCTGCGCGCCATCGCCAGCACCTACTACCGCGAGTCGGGGCAGGTCAAGACCAAGGACGAGAAGGCGCAGAAGCTCGAGAAATCGATCGCCACCCTCAAGCAGGCGCTCGAGATCAAGCCTGACGATACGGAGTCGCTGCAGCTGATCGTCAACCTGCTGGTCGGCGCCGGCCGCGAGGCGGAAGCCCAGACCTATATGGCGAAGCTGCCGCAAGGGGCCAAGGTGGATGCCGACACGCTGATCAACGTCGGAATCAAGTACTACAACCAGAAGCAGCTCGACAAGGCGCTCGAGCAGTTCAATCGGGTGGTCGCCGAGAACCCGGAGATGGCGGAGGCCTACTACTACCGCGGCCTGGTCTACCTCAACAAGAACAAGGTGCCCGAGGCCAAGGCCGACTTCAAGAAGCTGCTCGAGATCGACCCCAAGAGCAAGTACGCCAACGAGGTGCGGGAGTACCTCAAGGCCCTGTGATGCCGCCGGCATGCAAGGGGGGGCGAGGCTCCCTGCCGTCCAAGCGACCGGCTGCCACTGCCGGCTTGGCGGCGGCAGCGGCGACGGCGGCCCTGGTGTTCGCCTTCGCGGCAGGGGACGGCCTGCCGGGCACCGGGGCCGCGGCGGGACCGGCGGGAGCGGCAGCGGGAGCCGCCGCCGGACCGGCGCTGCGCGGCGCCGACGTGGTGCTGATCACCGTCGACACGCTGCGAGCCGACGCCTTGGGCTTCGCCGGCAACCGCCTGGTCTCGACCCCGACCCTTGATCGGCTGGCCGCGGCCGGGCGCGTCTTCCCGGACGCCCACGCCCACAACGTCGTCACCCTCCCCTCCCACACCAACATCCTGACCGGCCTCTACCCATTCCAGCACGGGGTGCGGGAGAACAGCGGCTTCAGGCTGCCGCCGTCGATCCCGACGCTCGGCACCTTGCTGCGGCGGGCAGGTTATGCCACGGCGGCCTTCGTCGGCGCCTTCCCGCTCGACGCCCGCTTCGGCCTGGGCGCCGGCTTCGACCGTTACGACGACGCCTTCCCGCGCGGCTCCAATCCGGATCAGTACCGGTTTGCCCAGCGGCGCGGCGACGAGGTGGTCAAGCCCGCTCTCGCCTGGTGGCGGGCAAGGCGCGGCAGCCGCCGGTTCCTCTGGGTGCACATCTACGATCCGCACGCTCCCTACGAGCCGCCGGAGCCGTTCGCCAGCCGCTTCAAGGGCCATCCCTACCTCGGCGAGGTGGCGGCTGCCGACTCCTTCCTCGCTCCCCTTCTCGACCCCTTGCTGAGCGGCAAGGAACCGGCGGCGCTCGTCGTCTTCACCGCCGACCACGGCGAATCGCTCGGCGAGCACGGCGAGCTGACGCACGGCCTCTTCGCCTACGAGGCGACCCTCCACGTGCCGCTGGTGATCTGGGGACCGGGGGTGCCGCCCGGGCGGGACCTCCGGGAGGCGCGCCACGTCGACATCGTGCCGACGGTGCTCGCGGCGCTCCGGCTGCCCGCGCCGGCCGGGCTGCCGGGCACTTCGCTCCTGGCGCCGGCGCCGGCTGGCGGCGGGCCGAGCTACTTCGAGGCGCTCACCGGCAACCTGACGCGCGGCTGGGCGCCCCTGCGCGGCATGCTGCGGGACCACCGGAAGCTGATCGACCTGCCGTTGCCGGAGCTCTACAACCTGCGCGACGACCCGGGCGAGGCGCACAACCTCTACGATCAGGACCGGCCGACCGCCCGCGCCCTGGCTTCCGTCTTGCCCACCGAGTCGCGCTGGCCGCCGGTCAAGGGGCATGTCTCGAGCGAGGAGGCGGCGCGCCTGGCCAGCCTGGGCTACCTGAGCGCCAGCGCGCCGCACGCCGGCGCTTACACCGCGGCCGACGATCCCAAGCGGCTCATCGGCATGGAACAGGAGATGCAGGAGAGCCTCCTCCTCTACGAGCAGCGGCGCTTCGCCGAGGCGGCGGCGCTTTGCCGCAAGATCATCGCCGAGCGGCCGACGATCCCCGCCGTCTACGAGTCCTTGGCGTTGGCCCTGCGCCAGCTCGAGCGCCACGACGAAGCCATCGCCGCGCTCAAGACCGCGATCGCCAAGGGCCTTGGCACCGAAGGCGTCCGCCGCCAGCTCGGGCAGGCGCTCTGCGAGGTGGGCCGATCGCGCGAGGCGGTGGAGGTGCTGGCGCCGATCGCCGCCTCAGGCGAGGCCGAGACGGTGACCGCCTACGGCGTGGCGCTCGGCGACGCCGGCCGCTACCAGGAGGCGATCGCCGAGCTCAAGCGAGCGGCAGCGGCCTCGCCCGCCGATCCGGCGCCGCTCGAGGACCTGGGCGTGATCAGCCTGCGCATGGACCGTCCGGCCGAGGCCCGGCGCTACCTCGAGAGTGCCCTGCGGCTCAACGACCGCCTGCCGGTGTCTTGGAACACGCTCGGAGTCGCCCTGTTCCGCCAGCAGCAGGTCGCCGGCGCCCTGGATGCCTGGGAGCGGGCGGTGGCTATCGATCCGCGGCAATACGATGCCCTCTACAACATCGGCCTGGTCGCGGCGGATGCCGGCCGCCCGCAACAGGCGGCCAAGGCGCTGGCGCGCTTCGTCGAGACGGCCCCGCCGGCCCGTTTCGCAACCGACATTGCCAAAGCCCGCGCCCTGCTCGAGCACCTCAAGTCCTGAGCCGCGAGATTGCCCATGATCGGTTCCTCAGGGCGCAAAGAACGGCAGGCCCAGCGACCCGAGCCACGCCTCGGCCGCCGGGCGCTGTCCCATGGCGCCGGCGTTTCTCAAAAAGAGCTCCACGGCGTCCGCCGACGGCCTGACGAACAGCAGGCTACGCAGCTCGGCGTCGGCCTTCGCATAGTCGCCGCGCAGGTGGTCGACCCCGGCGGCGAGCAGTAGGACCTCCGGCGCGCTCTCGCCACGAAGCCGGCTGAGCGCGGCCACCGCCTCCGACGCCATCCGGGCGTCGCCGGCGCCCGTGGCCAGCATGGCGAGCAGGGACCAGCCCTGCTCGCCGTCCGGGTCGAGGGCGATCGCGCGTCTGGCATGGTCGATGCCCTCTGCAGGCCGGCCCCGCGCGCCGGCGACACGCGCCAGCCCCAGGAGGGCACCCGCCGCCCGTGGCTCCCTCTCGAGGAGAAGCCGGAAGGTCTTCTCGGCGCCGTCGAGATCGCCCCGCGACAAACGCACGGTACCGAGCTCCTGCTCGCAGAGCGGATAGAAGGGCGAGATCGCCAATGCGGCGGACAGCTCCCGCTCGGCCTCCCCGGGCCGGCCCTGGCGCTCGTACACGAGGCCCAGGTGGTAGTGACTCCGCCGATAATCAGGATCGAGCGAGATCGCCTTGCGGAATGCGGCGGCGGCCTCGTCCCAGCGCTGCTGGCGCAGGCGCAAACGGCCAAGGCCGTCCCAGCCCAGCGCCGATTGCGGGTCCGCCTGGCGCGCCTTGGCGAACGCCAGCTCGGCCTCGTCGAGATGTCCGTTTTCCTCGAGAGAGCTGCCCGTCAGCGCCCACTCCTCGGCGAAATTCCGGTTCGGCGGGTACCGGCGGGCATGGGCAAGTCCAGCGCCGACGACGAGCAGCGCCAGCGGCACCGCAGCCGGCTTCCAGCGCCCCGTGGAGGCCGCGCCGTGCAGCGCGCGCCCGAGAGCGACTGCGCCAGCGCCGGAGAAGATCGCAACTCCGGGCACGATCGGCAGGCGGTATCGCATGCCGTAGATCAGGAACACGACGGTCGCGGCCAGGAAACCGACGTAGCCGACCACGATCCACGGCACCTGTCGCTCGCGCCACGCCGACCAGCTCCCGCAGAGGGCCAGCGGCAAGAGCAGGCCGAACCCCGGCAACCACTGCAGCGCCGTCGCCTGTTGGCGGAAGAAATCCGGGCTGTGGTTGTCGCGCACCTCCTCGGCCTGGAATAGCCACAGCAGCTTGCTGCTCAGGGTTTGCGCCAGGCCCCACGGATCGGCGGCGGCCCGGCGCAGCGTCTTGCGCGTGAAATAGCTCTCGACTTCCCGTGGCCGTAGCAGGCCCAGCCGGTACGGCTCGGCCTCGAGCCGGTCCCAGGCGCCTCCGAGCCTTGCGTTCTGTACCCCGCCGCCGGCCGGGTCGTTGCCGATCCAGACGTTGATCGCCGCGAAGCCGCGCACGAATACGAACCCGCCCGAAGCGCGCGACGCGGCGACGACCGCGGGCACGACCGTCACCACGACCAGCAGCGACGCTACGGCAAGCGCGAGCATGCGCCGGGGCGCCGCGACCCACAGACGGTAGAGCACGAGCGGCAGCAACACGAGGGCCGTCGGCCGCGCGACCGCGGCCAGGCCGAGCGCCACGCCCATGGCGCTTGCCGTCCATGGCGATGGCATCTCCAGGCTGAGTAGCCAGAGGACAACCGCGAGCAGCGGCAAGAAGACGGCTTCCTCCCAGATCTGAGTGTCCACGAGCACGAGGGGTCCGTACAGGGCAAGGAGGAGGCCGCAGACGATCCCCGCGCTCCGCCCGAGGAGCCGCGCCGCGGTATTGGCGGTGACCGCGCAAGCGGCGGCGCCGAGCATGATCTGGAGTAAACGCGCCGCGTCGAGCGAATCGCCCGTCAGTCGCAAGAGACCGCCCAGCACCAACGGATAGAGCGGGCCGTGGGTCGGATGAGGAGCGACCGCGAAATCGCCATGGGCGATCCGCCTCGCCCAGTCCAGGAACTCGCGCGCGTCGAGCTGCGGCCATTGATAGAGGGCCGTCTGTCCGAGTTGGTGGAGGACGAGCGCGCGCACGGACCATGCAATGAGCCCGATGGCCAGCGTCCACGGCCAGCCAAGGAGACGGCCCGCTGCCGGTGCCGGTGCGGGCTCCGCGGCACTCGTTCGCTCGCCGCCCCGGGCGCGCGCGGCCGTCTCGCCGCTCCCTCGTTCGCCGGACACTCTTTTGCCGCCCCGGGTGTCCGCGGTCGGTTTGGCGTCGACCTCGCGCGCGGCTGGACGGCGCGGGGGACGGCGCCGGCTCTTGTGGTGGCTCACGGCTGAACGACCGGGCGGTGCATGCGCCGGAAAAGTATACCTCAGGGCCCAGAACCGCTGGCTGGCCAAAAAAATGAAGCCGCCGGGGATGTCCCGGCGGCCTTGGGGAGGAGCGCTAAAGCGCTGCTGCCAAACAGCGCTGCGCTTATCTGACTTACTTGAAGGAGAAGCGCGCGCCGAAGCGGAAGACCCGCGGGCTGAGCACCTCGTTGACGAACGTGGCGTTGGACGGGGTAGGAGCGGAGGCGTGCGAGAACGCCCCCTCGCGCTGCAGGACGAACGCCTCGTTGAAGACGTTGAAGCAATCGATTCCCAGGGTCAAGCCGAAGTCCTGGAAGGTGAACTCCTTCTCGATGCGGGCATCGAAGTCGATGATGTTGTCGAGCCGGTTGCTGTCCGCCTTACCGATCTGGACGGTCTCGCCGCCGAAGGCCGGGTTGGGGACGCTGAGGTTCCCCGGAGATATGTTGATGTAGAAGGGATCGGGGTACCCCTGGCGTCCGGTCAGGTTGCCGGCCACGTTGATGCCCCACGGCCGGTCCGGAGCGATCTGGTACAGACCGTTGACCGCGAAGGACCACTTGCTGTTGATGTAGACGTTGCGGAAGCTGCCGGAACCATTGCCCGAGCCCTGCAGCACGACGTCACCCTGGGTGACGTAGTTGGTGTCCGTGGTGCCGCCCGCGAGCAGGGCGGTCGGGTCGGGCCGGTCGCCGGCCTTGTTGTATTTCCAGTCGCTGTAGGTGAAGTTGCCGCGCAGCATCCAGCGGTTGGCGAGGCGCTTGTTGAAGGTCAACGAGCCACCCTTGTATTCGCTCGTGTAGTCACCGTTCCTGAGGTCATAGCCGTGCACCGTGGAGATCCCTGACTTGAGCTTCCAATAGGTGACCGGCAGCTTCGACCCGTTGGGCAGCGTGGCGGTGACGGTGACCGGAGTGAAGTCGTCGCGTGTCGCCACCCGGCCGTTGTTGCCATTGCCCGGAGGGCCAGTGCCGGAATCGAAGACCAGCAGGTCTTCCTGCAGCAGCTTGCTCTGCCGGCGGTAGGTCAGATTGACTCCGACCACGAACTCGGGCAGCAGCGCATGCTCGGCGCTGATCA
>DASZHY010000448.1:0-8778 GCA_035949675.1 Thermoanaerobaculia bacterium | reverse complement strand
GTGCCGCGGGAGCGCCCCCTGCCCCTGTCCTTCGCACAGCAGCGGCTTTGGTTCATCGACCAGCTCGAGCCGGGCAGCCCGCTCTACAACATCCGGGTGACCCTGCGCATCGAGGGGCCGCTGGACAGGGCGGTCCTCGCGCTCTGCCTGGGCGAGATCGTACGCCGCCACGAGGCGCTGCGGACGGTCTTCGCCGTGCAGGAGGGCGCTCCGGTGCAGGTGATCCGGCCGCCGGCACCGTTCGCGTTGCCGGTGGTGGACCTGTCGGGGCTTCAGGGCACGCCGGCGCCCCCGGAGCGGCCGGATCGCTCGTCCGGGTCCGCTCGGCAGGCCCGGCTGGATCGTCTGGATCGTCTGGCGATGGCCCTGGCCGCGGCAGAGGGCCGCCGCCCGTTCGATCTCGCGGAAGGCCCCGTGCTGCGCGGCGCGTTGCTGCGGCTCGAGGCGCGGGACCACGTCGTGGCGCTCACCCTGCACCACATCGCGAGCGATGGCTGGTCCATGGGCATCCTGGTGCGCGAGATCGCGGCGCTCTACGCGGCGCTTGCCGCCGGCAGGGCCTGCCCCTTGCCGGAGCTGCCGGTGCAATATGCGGACTTCGCGGTATGGCAGCGGCAACGGCTGGCGGGCGAGGCGCTCGCGGTCCACCTCGGCTGGTGGCGCGAGCAGCTCGCCGGCGCACCGCCGGTCCTCGCGCTGCCCGGCGACCGGCCGCGCCCGGCCGTGCAGCGTTTCCGCGGCCGGTCGCGGCAGCAGCGGCTGCCGCTCGCCGGCGCCGCGGACCTGGCGCGCGAGACCGCCGCCACGCCGTTCATGGTCCTGCTTGCCGCCTTCGCGGCCCTGCTCTCGCGGTTGAGCGGCCAGGTCGACCTGGTGGTCGGGTCGCCCATCGCCGGCCGCACCCGCGCCGAGGTCGAGCCGCTCATCGGCCTGTTCCTGAACACCCTGGCGTTGCGCGCCGACCTGTCCGGCGATCCCTCCGTCCGCGAGCTGGTGAGCAGGACCCGGGAGGTCACCCTGGGTGCCTTCGCACACCAGGAGCTCCCCTTCGAGAAGCTGGTGGAGGACCTGTCCCCGGAACGCGACCTCAGCCATGCCTCGATCTTCCAGGTTCTTTTCGTGCTGCAGAACGCCCCCGTGGCGTCGCTCGCGGTGCCCGGCCTGCGCATCAGCCCGGTCTGGGAGGACTCCGCCACCGCCAAGTTCGACCTGGTGCTCAACGCCACCGAGGCCGGCGGCGAGCTGTTCTGCCGGTGGGTCTACAACAGCGATCTCTTCGACTCGACGCGCATTGCGCGCCTCTCCGGCCAGTTCGCAACCCTGCTGCAGCGAGCGCTGGCCGACCCCGGGACGACGCTCTCGGCTCTGCCGCTGCTCGGTGCCGCCGAGCGCCATCAGACCCTCTGCGAGTGGAACGACTCGCAAGCCGGCGATCCGGCGGCCGCCCGCTCCGTGCACGAGCTGTTCGCCGCGCAGGCGGCGAGGACGCCCGCGGCGGTGGCCGCCGCCTGCGCCGGGGAGAACCTGACCTACGGCGAGCTTAGGGGCCGCTCCCGCCGCTGGGCCGAGGCGCTGGCCGGCCGCGGCGTGGGCCCGGAATCGGTGGTGCCGATCCTGGCCCCTCGCGGCCTGCCGTTCCTGACCGCGGTGCTGGCGGTGCTCCAGGCAGGCGGCGCCTATCTCCCCGTGGACCCGCAACAACCTGCCGCGCGCACCTGGGAGACGCTGCGCCGGAGCGGGGCCCGCCTGCTCCTCTCGGGCGGCGGCCTGGGCCGGCGCTTGCTGGCGGCGGAACCCGCGCCGCTCACGACCGACGACCGCCCGGACGTCCTCGCGCCGGACGTCCTCGAGCTGGAACAGCTGTCCGGGCTCGGGCGGCCGGAAGCAGCGGCGGCGGCGCCGCCGGCGCGTGCGGCTCGACAGACGGGGCCCGACCATCTCGCCTACGTCATCTACACCTCCGGCTCGACCGGGCTGCCCAAGGGCGTGATGATCCCTCACCGGGGTCTTACCAACCACACGCTGGTGACGCTCCTGGCGCTGGGCCTCTCGGCAGCGGACACGGTGGCGCAGAACGCCTCCCAGGCCTTCGACGTCTCGGTCTGGCAGATGCTGTCGGCGCTGGTCTGCGGCGGCCGGGTCGCCATCTACCCGGACGCCGTCGCCCACGACCCGGCGGCGCTGCTCGCCGCGGCGGCGCGGGACGGAGTGACGGTTTTGGAGGTGGTTCCCTCGCTGCTCGCGGCGATGCTCGCGGCCATCGAAGGCGGCAGCGAGCACGACCTGTCAGGTCTGCGCTGGCTCATCCCCACCGGCGAGGCCCTGCCGCCGGAGATCTGCCGGCGCTGGCTCGCCCGCTATCCCGGGATCCCGATGCTCAACGCCTATGGCCCCGCGGAGTGCTCCGACGACGTCAGCCTGGGTGCGGTCCGCGAGGCGCCCGCCGCGGCGGCCTGGCGTCCGTCGATCGGCCGGCCGGTGGCCAACGTCGGGCTCTACGTCCTGGACCGGGACCTCCATCCGCAACCCATGGGCGTGCCGGGCGAGCTATGCGTGGGCGGCGCGGGAGTCGGCCGCGGCTACCTGGGCGATGCGGAGCGCACGGCGCTGCAATACGTGCCGGACCCGATCGCTGCCGCTCTCGGTGCGAGGCTCTACCGGACCGGCGACCTGGCACGCTGGCGGCCCGAAGGTGCGCTCGAGTTCCTCGGCCGGATCGACCACCAGGTCAAGGTGCGTGGCTTCCGCGTCGAGCTCGGGGAGATCGAGGCGGTCCTCGCCACGCATCCCGCCGTCTCGGCAGCGGCGGTGGACTTGCGCGGCGCCGGCACCGCCCAGCGCCTGATCGCCTGGGTGGTCGCCGCGAGCGCCGGCGGCGCGGCGGCTGGAGCCGCGCCCGCTCCGGCCGCGCCGGATCTCGCCGCCGGCCTCGATCGCCACCTCCATGCGCACCTGCCGCACTACATGATCCCGGCGGCCTTCGTGACCGTCGCGGCCCTCCCGCTCTCTCCGAACGGCAAGGTCGACCGCCGGGCGCTGCCCGAGCCGGAGCCCGCGGCCGCCGCGGGAGGGGAGGCGGCCGCGCCGCGGACGCCGCTGGAAGAGTACCTGGCCGGTCTCTGGCGCGAGGCGCTCAAGCTCGCGAGCGTCGGCATCCACGACTCCTTCTTCGATCTCGGCGGCAACTCGATCACCGGCGCGATCCTGATGAACCGCCTGCAGCGGGAGCTGGGCGGGGTCGTCCACGTCGTCACCCTCTTCGATGCCACCACGGTGGCGAAGATGGCAGCCTACCTGGCGCGCGAGCAGCGGGACGTCGTCCGCCGCCGCTTCGGCGCCGGGTCGCTCGGCGAGGAGGCGGCCTCCGCTCCGCAGGCGGCGGCCGGCCGCGCCGCCCGCGCCGCCCGCGCCGTCCGCGCCGTCCGCATCGATGCGGCGCGGGTCGCCGCCTTCCGCTCCTCGATCCCGTCACTGCCGCGATGCCCGGACCTGGCGGCCGAGAAGAACCCGCCTGCAATCTTCGTCCTCTCACCGCCGCGCGCCGGCTCGACGCTCCTGCGCGTCATGCTGGCAGGCCATCCGCGCCTGTTCGCGCCGCCGGAGCTCGAGCTGCTCTCGTTCAACACCATGGCCGAGCGCGAGGCAGCGTTTGCGGGCCGCAACAGCTTCTGGCTGGAAGGGGCGATCCGCGCCGTCATGGAGGTGCGCCAATGCGGCGTCGCGGAGGCGCGGCAGGTCCTTGGCGCCGCCGTCGCCCGCGGTTGGACCACGCAGCGGTTCTACCGCCAGCTGCAGGACTGGCTGGGCGGCCGGACCCTGGTCGACAAGACCACGACCTACGCTCTCGACCTGGCGGTCCTGCGCCGTGCCGAAGACGCCTTCGCGCAACCGTTCTACATCCATCTCGTCCGCCACCCGTACGCCACCGTCCGCTCGTTCGAGGAGATCAAGCTCGACGAGCTGTTCTTCCGCCATCCCCACTCGCTCGGACGGGCCGAGCTGGCCGAGCTGATCTGGCTCTCGAGTCACCAGAACATCGCCGAGCACCTGGCCGGCGTGCCGGCGGAGCGCCAGCTCCGCGTCCGCTTCGAGGACCTGGTGCGCCACCCGGACGCCGAGATGCGGCGGCTCTGCCGCGCTCTCGGGCTCGATCTCCACTCCGCCATGATCGATCCCTATCTGCCGGGGCGGAGCCGGATGACGGACGGCATCCATGCCGAAGGCAAGATGCTCGGGGACGTGAAGTTCCTGGAGTACAAGGGCGTCGAGGCCGGGGTGGCCGAGCGCTGGCTCGCGGAGCAGCAGGACTCGCTTGGCGCGCCGACCTGGGAGATGGCCGGGAGCTTCGGCTATGTCTGGCCGGGGGGGCCGCCGTGGCCGCCGGCGCCGCCGGCGCTGCCGGTGCCGCCGGCACTGCCGGTGGTCGTCCCGCGGGCCGGTGGACGCCCGGAGCCGCGGCCGCTCTCCTTCGCCCAGCAGCGCCTCTGGTTCATCGACCAGCTCGAGCCGCGGAGCTCTCTCAACAACCTGCCGCTCGTGCTGCGGGCAAAGGGACCGCTCGCCCCGCGCGTGCTGGCGCTGACTCTGGGCGAGATCATGCGCCGCCACGAGGCGTTGCGCACGGTCTTCGCCGTGCTGGACGACGGCCTCCCCGTGCAGGTGGTCCAGCCGCCGGCGCCCTTCCCGCTGCCCGTCGTGGACCTGTCGCGGCTGCCGCGGCGCGAGCGCCTTGCCCAGGCTCTCGCCCTGGCGGGCGAAGAGAGCCTGCGACCCTTCGACCTGGCGCGCGGTCCGTTGCTGCGCGGCGTGCTGCTGCGCCTCGCCGCCGGCGACCAGGTCGTCGCGCTGTCGCTGCACCACATCGCGGGCGACGGCTGGTCCATGGGCATCCTGGTGCGGGAGGTGGCGGCGCTCTACGCGGCCTTCGCCGCCCGCGAGCCTTCGCCCCTGCCCGAGCTGCCGGTGCAGTACGGCGATTTCGCGGTCTGGCAGCGCTCCTGGCTCGACGGCGAGATCCTTCAGCAGGCGATCTCGTTCTGGCGCCGGGAGCTCGCCGGCCTGCCGCCGCTCCTGGAGTTGCCGGCCGACCGGCCGCGGCCGGCGCGGCGGAGCTCCCGCGGCGCCGCCCGCCCCGTGCGGCTGCCGGCCAGGCTCGCCGACCGGCTGGCGGCTCTCGCCCGGGGCGCCGAAGCGACACTGTTCATGGTGCTCCTGGCCGGCTTCCAGGCCCTGCTGGCGCGCCTCAGCGGCCAGGACGATCTCGCCGTGGGCTCGCCGATCGCCGGGCGCAACCGGGTGGAGATCGAGGGCCTGATCGGGTTCTTCGTCAACATGCTGGTGCTGCGCGGCGACCTGTCCGGAGACCGGGCCGGCGGCCCGTCCTTCCGCGAGCTGATCGGGAGGGCGCGGCAGCGGGCGCTCTCGGCCTACCGGCACGAGGACGTGCCGTTCGAGAAGCTGGTCGAGGAGCTGGCGCCACGGCGGAGCCTCTCGCACTCTCCCCTGTTCCAGGTGATGTTTTCCCTGCGCAACGCTCCCGCCGAGAAGCTCGCGACCGGGGAGCTGCGGTTGCGCCCGGTCGCATGGGCCAAGACGATGGCGCGGTACGACCTCACCCTGAGCCTCGGAGAGGAGCACGGCGGCGGGCTGGCCGGTGCGGTGGAATACGCCACCGATCTGTTCGACTCGACGACGATCGACCGCCTGGTCGGGCACCTCGAGCGCCTGCTGGCCGGCCTGGCCGAGGCGCCGGAACGCGGGTTCCACGAGCTGGACCTGCTCACCGCCGAGGAGGCCGGCGAGCTTCGCGGCTGGAACGAGACGGCCGCCGCCTACGATCTCGACCGGCCTCTGCACGGCTGGATCGAGGAGCAGGCCGGCCGTGCTCCGGAAGCCGTCGCCGTGGACTTCGAGGGCGAGCAGCTGACCTATCGCGAGCTGAACGGGCGTGCCGACCGGCTGGCCCGGGAGCTGCGCGCCCGGGGCTGCGGTCCCGAAATCCGTGTCGGCGTCCTGCTCGAGCGCTGCTCCGAGCTGCCGGTCGCCGTGCTCGGCGTGCTCAAGGCGGGCGCCGCCTACGTTCCCCTGGATCCCGATCATCCGGCCGACCGCCTGGCCTTCCAGGCGAGCGACGCCCGCCTGCAATGGGTCTTGACCAGCAGGGACCTCCTGGCGCGGCGGGGCGGCGAGCTCGCCGCTTTCAGGGAGCGGTTCCTCGTGCTGGCGCCGTTGCTCGCGGCAGCCGGGCCGCCGGCCGGGGGCGCCGCCGCCGCCGTCGCCGCCGGCGCCGCTGGCGACGCCGGGGGGTGGCCGGGTGTCGCGGTCGCTGCCGACTGCCCGGCCTACGTGATCTATACCTCGGGCTCCACCGGCCGCCCCAAGGGCGTGGTGATTGCGCACCGCGCCGTCGTGAACTGCCTGCTGTGGATGCGCGATGCCCTGCCGCTCGGCGCCGGCGACCGGATGCTGCTCAAGACGCCGCCGAGCTTCGACCCTTCGATCTCGGAGCTGTTCTGGCCGCTGATGAGCGGTGCCCGCCTGGTGGTGGCCCGCCCCGGCGGCCACCGCGACAGCGCCTACCTGAAGCGCCTGGTCGCCGTCCAGGGGCTCACGGCGCTCGATCTCGTGCCCGCCATGCTGCAGCTCCTCTTGGAGGAGCCCGGAATCGAGGAGTGCCGCACCCTGCGGGAGATGATCTGCGGCGGCGAGGCGCTGGCGTTCGAGCTCGCGCGGCGGTGCGCCGCCCGCCTCGGGCACGTCCGCCTGCACAACCTCTACGGCCCCACGGAGGCCGCGATCACCGTGACCTCGTGGGTCTGTGGCGAGGGGCAGGAGCGCGGCAGGATCCCCATCGGGCGGCCGATCGCCAACACGCGCATCCACGTCCTGGGCCGGGGCCTCTCGCCGTTGCCGGTCGGCGTGCCCGGCGAGCTGTTCATCGGCGGCGTGAACCTGGCGCGTGGCTATCTCGATCGTGCCGACCTCACGGCCGAGCGCTTCTTGCCCGACCCTACCGGGGGCGAGCCCGGCGGGCGTCTCTACCGCACCGGCGATCTTGCCCGGCGGCGAGAGGACGGGGCGATCGAGTTCCTCGGCCGCACCGACCACCAGGTCAAGATCCGCGGCTTCCGTATCGAGCCGGGCGAGGTCGAGGCGGCGCTGCTCGCCTTGCCTGGCGTCCGCGAGGCGGCCGTCACGGTGAGCGAGGACCAGCGCGGCGACCGCCGGCTGGTGGCCTACGTGGCGGGCGAAGTTGCAGGCAAAGCGGCAGGCAAAGCGGCAGGCAAAGCGGCGGGCGAGGCGGCGGGCGAGGCGGCGGCCGGCGGCCTGCGCCGCTCGCTGCGCGAGGAGCTGCGCGAGCTGCTGCCGGCCGCCATGATGCCGGCGGCCTTCGTGCCCCTGGCCGCGCTGCCGCGGACGCAGAGCGGCAAGGTGGACCGCGCAGCGCTGCCGGCTCCCGAGCCGGCGGCCGGCGGGGGCGCCGAGGGGAGCTACGTGGCGCCGGAGACGCCGGTCGAAGAGGTCCTCGCCGGCATCTGGGCCGAGCTGCTCGGCGTCGAACGGGTCGGTGCGAACAGTGACTTCTTCGACCTGGGCGGCCACTCGCTGCTGGCGGTCCGGGTGATGGCGCGCATCGAGAACGTCTTCGGGGTCATGCCGCCGATCTCGGCACTGTTCGAGGCGCCGACGGTCGCGGCACTGGCGAAAGCCATCCAGAAGCGGCCGGTCAAGCGTTCGGCGCCGCTGGCACGCCTGCATCCGGGAGGCTCGGGGAGGCCGCTGTTCCTGGTCCACCCGGTGGGAGGAGACGTCTTCTCCTACGTGGACCTGGCCAGGAGGTTGGGGGCGAAGCGTCCGGTCTGGGGCGTGCAAGCGGTCTCAGAAGGCAACGGCCATGCCGAGGTGATGGAGGAGATCGCGGCGCAGTACCTGGCGCAGGTGCGCGAGGTCCAGCCAGAGGGGCCCTGGCTCCTGGGCGGCTGGTCGTCCGGCGCCGTCACCGCCTACGAGATGGCGCGGCAGATCGAGAGCGCCGGCGGCAGGGCGTCGCTGCTGACGATGCTCGATCCACCGCCGCCCCCCGATGGGCGCATCGCCGCCGTCGGCGACACCGCGCTGCTCCTGGCTTTCTCGCGGCTCGCGCATCCTTCCGCGGAGCAGCAGGGGTTGATCCGCGAGATGGTGGAAGGGCTGGACCTGGAAGCCGGGCTCGACCGTTTGCTCGAGCTGGCGCGAGCCGGGGAGGCGCTTCAGGACCTGCAGAGGCCATGGCTGCGGGAGCGCTTCGACCTGTTCTGTCGCGCCATGCAGACCGTGGAGACCTACGTGCCTCGTCCCTTCAGCGGGCGCGTGACGCTGTTCCGGGCCGCCAACTCGCTGGCCCCGGGAACGACGGACCTGAGCTGGGGTTGGGATCGGCTCGCCGCGACCGCGGCGCACCTCATCCCGGACGCGGACCACGGCTCCTTGCTCCGGGCGCCGGCGCTCGACCACCTGGTCGGGCATCTGGAGAGCGCCCTCGCCGCCGTCGACGCCGAGCCGCCGCAATGAAGACCGGGGAGGCCTCGCTTGGCAGCTTGCGGCGGCTGGCGGCCCGAGCGCTGGCGCTCGATGCCGCGGCCCTGCCGGTCGACCGGCCGCTCGCTGCCTGCGGCCTCGACTCGCTGGGGGCGGCGGAGCTGTCGCAGGCGATCGAGCTGGAGCTGGGCGTGCGCGTGGATCTCGGCGACCTGCTCGCCGCCCCGAGCCTCGAGATTCTCGCCGCCTCGATAGCGACAC
>DASZHY010000447.1:0-4564 GCA_035949675.1 Thermoanaerobaculia bacterium | reverse complement strand
CGGACCCCTTCGCGCCTTCCGTGCCCCGTCGCGGTCGCTGTCTGCCTCGGCTACCGGTGCCTTGAGCCCAGCCTTGGGACTACAGCTTGACTACAGCTTGAATCGATGGCCCAGAGGAGCGCTACGTCACGATCTCCGGGTCGCCGAGGGCCAGAATAGCTCGGCGACAAGCACGTCCAGGCCCGGGGCGAGCGATGTAGTGAGGCGGTCGGAGCCGGTCAACAAATGATCGGCCTCGGGGCGAAACCCCGACTCGCTCCAGATGCAGACCCGCACGGCGCCTCGCTCGGCGTCAACGAGCCAGTACTCCCCGACGCCGTGCTTTGCATAGAGATGCCGCTTGGTGACTTCGTCGAGCCGCGACGTGCTCGGCGAGAGCACCTCGATCACGATGTCTGGCGCCCCTTCGAGCCCGCGTGAGGTCACGCATGAGAGTTTGTCCATGCCGACGTAGCAAACGTCGGGTTGCACGATCGTCGTCGGCGACAGCAACACGTCGAGCGGCGCCGCGTAGGCCACTCCATCCCGGACCTGCAGGCGGAAGAAGTAGAGGAAGCTGCCGACGACGAACTGGTGGTCGGGGCTGGGCGCCGGCGTCATCGTGTGCTCACCCTCCAGGATCTCGTGACGGTTCCCGTCACTCGGAAAACCCAGGTAGTCCTCGTAGGTGAGGGCGATCGGGAGCGGGTGGGGCACTGGCATGGCGGGTCAATTCTAGCCCATTGCGCGGCGCGTGCACGCCGCCTACCCGGCACCGCGCCGGCAGCCGTCTTCGATGCCTACTGGCGCCACCGCGCTCGCTACTACCGCCTGGAAGGCCGCTTCGCCGGCGAGTCGTTCTGGGTCCGCCGGTATGGCCTCCCCTCGCCTGCCGAGCAAGCGCGGGTGAGGTGATCGAGGGCTCTCGCTCGTTTCCCTTTCACCAACCCGAGCTGGGATCAACCGGCCGCGGACGCACCTGAGGAGCAAGGCCCATGAGCGCTACAAATCCATTCCAGGCCACCGTAGAGATCAATTTGCCCGACGGCACCGAAGGCGAGAACGGCTTCGTCCACGTGCCGAAAGGCAAGCGGCTCGAGATCGAGTACGCCTCCGGCGAGGCCTTCCTGCCCACGGGCCAGAAAGCCCTGTTTTCGGTGATCACGTCGCTGGCAGGCGAGCGGACCGGAATCAGTCACTATCTGGACTCCGATGCGCTGGGGAACTTCGGCGCGCCGGACTACTTCCGCGCCGGCCAGGTCGTGCGCCTGTACGCCGATCCGGGCACGGTCGTCATGCTGCGCATCGACCGGGACCGCCCCACGGGAGCGGGTCTGGCCCGGATGTCGATCTCCGGCCAGCTGGTCGCAGTGCCCTGAACGGGAGGAGCGGGGTCGAACGCCCTGTCGTCCTCATGCCGCGGCGTCCACCGCTTCCGCCATTGCCGGCGCCGCGGCACTTCCAGCGGTCGCTCCGTCGTCGGTCGACGGGGCCGGCGCCGAGGCCGCCCAGGCCGGCAGGAAGCAGATGTGGTCGCGCCCGTGGCGCTTGGCGGTATACAGCGCCTGGTCCGCGGCGGCCAGCGCGCTGTCCCAGGGCGAGGCGCCGTCTTGCGGCGGCTGCCAGTCGAAGCTCGACCAGCCGATGCTGCAGGTGAGCTTGACGGCCAGGTCCTCGGAGCCATAGCCCGGTATCCGGCACGGTTGCGAGCGCACCATGCTCAGGATGCGGTCGGCGACCTCGTGGATACGCTCCCTGTCGACGTGCGGCAGCAAGACCAGGAACTCGTCGCCTCCCCAGCGCGCCAGCTTGTCATCGCCGCGCACGCACTGGCGAAGGACCTTGGCCACCTGATTGAGGGCCGCGTCGCCCGCGGGGTGGCCGTGGGTGTCGTTGATGGTCTTGAAGTGATCGACGTCGATCATGAGGACGCCGGCGCTGCCGGTGCGGTCCTTGACGCGCCGGCGCGAGTGCTCATGGCCACGCCGCCTGCTCTCCTCCGCCATCCGGTCGAGCAGGTAGCGGCGGTTGTGCAAGCCGGTGAGCTGATCGGTCTCGGTGAAGTCCTGGAGCAGCCGGCTCATGGCTTCGAGATCGCGGGTGACGCGGGTCAGCTCCTCCACCCTGGCGTCCGCTTCGTTCTTCAGCTGCAGGTTGAGCTGCGTGCTGGCCAGCAGCTTGCGCGTGTTGGCGAGCAGGAACAGTGACGCGCCGAAGAGGAGCAGCAGCTGCGATGCCGCCACGATGAAGCCGCGGTCCCCCATTCCGATCTGGCCCATGGCCGCCAGCGCGCCGAAGTAGAGGAGCGAGGCGGCGACGCCGAAGGCGACGGCCAGGCGGAGGCGGAGGTGGGTCACCGCCGCGCCGGCGCAACCCAGATACATGACGAACCAGGGGCTCGACACGCCGCCGGTGGCGCAAACGATGGCGGTCACCAGGGCGAAATCGCAGGCGATCCACCAGGCTGCCAGGTTGGCCCGCCGGTTCGCCCGCGCGGCCCGCAGCGACCACAGCGAGAACCAGCCCACGCTCAGGGCGCCGGTGCCGAAGATGGCCACGCCCCAGACGAAATGAACGTCGAAGATGCCGGAGACCTTGGTCAGGAGCATCGCCAGCCCGGCCACCGCGTAGGTCAGCGCGCGGTTGCGCTGGGTCGTCAGCTCCGAGTGCAGCAGGCCGTCGTCGAGCCTTGCCGGGCGCCGCCGGCCGTTCCCGACGGCACGGGTAGGGTCCGGCGGAATGAGAGGAGCTTGTTCGGTCGGCATCGCAGAGTCCCTCCACGGCGTGCGCCCCGAGCGGCTGCTCGTGGCTGCCGTTACCCTGCAACTCTGCGCCGGCGAGGCCGGCCCACCAATCGGCGGGCGCCGCCAACCCACGCCGGAGACGCGGCCGGAGCGGTGTCGGTTCCTGTCCTACGTGCCCCGGACATTGACCTGCCGGAGGCCAGACGGTAACCTGCCGGTCCCACGACCCCGGGAGGGCAGCCGTGCAGCTGGGCATCCTCGGTCTTTCGAAGTCGGGCAAGACGACGCTGTTCAACACCCTGACCGCCTCGCAGCAGGCGACGGGCAAGTTCTCGGCGTCGGCGGAGACGCATCTCGGGGTAGCGGCGGTCCGCGATCCCCGCCTCGAGCAGCTGCGGGACCTGTTCGAGCCGCGCCGCTACGTGCCGGCGACGGTGCAGTACGTCGACATCCCCGGCCTCAAGCGCGGCGAGAGCGCCGAGAGCCTCGACCTCGCCAAGCTCAAGACGGTGGATGCGCTGGTGCACGTCGTGCGCGCCTTCGCCGACCCCGAGATCGTGCATCCCGAGGCCAGCGTCGACCCGGCGCGCGACGTGGCGATGGTCGATCTCGAGCTGATCCTCGCCGACCACGACCTGGTCGAGCGCCGCCTCGACCGGCTGGGCAAGGCGGTCAAGCGCGGCCTGACCCCCGAAGAGCAGCGCGAGCGGACGCTGCTCTCCGAGGTGATCCTGCCCGCCCTGGAAGCCGAGACGCCGCTGCGCGAGGTCGTCCTCGACGCCGAGGACGAACGGCGACTGCGCGGCTTCCAGCTGCTGTCGGCCAAGCCGATGCTGCTGGTGATCAACGCGGACGAGGAGCGCGCCGCGGCACCGCCGGCGGAGTTCGGCGTCGTGTCCCGGGCGGCAGTCACCGCAATCACCGTCAGCGCGCCGATCGAGCAGGAGATCAGCCTCCTGCCGGCCGCCGAGCAGCGCGACTTCCTGGCGGACCTGGGCCTCGACGAGCCCAGCCTGGACCGGGTCAGCCGCGCCAGCTACCAGCTGCTCGGCCTGATCGCCTTCTTCACCGTCGGCGAGGACGAGGTCAGGGCCTGGACCGTCCGCCGCGGCACCCGCGCCCGCGAAGCCGCCGGCGCCATCCATTCCGACATCGAGCGCGGCTTCATCCGCGCCGAGGTCGTGCGCTGGGACGACCTGCTGCGCCTGAAGACCCTGGCCGCCTGCCGCGAGGCCGCCCTGCTACGCCTCGAGGGCAAGGATTACGTGGTCCAGGACGGCGACGTGGTGCATTTCCGGTTCAATGTCTGAGAATCGCGGCGTCGACGGTGCGATTCCGCCCTGGGCACCACTAACTCTTTTATATGCAGTTATTTACTAGCGATCACCTAGACTGGTGGAGCGCTCAAGAGCCAGCTGGGCAGCGCCTGCGCAGCGGCAGGGAGAGTACGCCGGCGTGCTCTTGGTGACTGTGCGCAGCGCGGTGGCCGCGGTGCGCTAGCATCGTGTCGACGCCGACCTCGGCGTCTCGCGGTGATGGGTCGCCATTAGGTGGAGTAGCCGCGGGATACGCCGTCCGGGCCTTCGGCAGAACGGGAGCGCGGAATGCTAGTCTGCGGTTGTGAGTCCGACGATCTTCCGTGAGGGAGGGCTTTGGTTTTCTTCTTTCGCGCGAAGAGCAGCGTCTACACATACATGCAATGAGCGCCGACGGGGAGGCGAAAATCTGGCTGGAGCCGGTGAGCGCCGCCGGCCCAAGCGGGATCGGCTTGGCCCCCGTCTTGGAGTCGGGAGGCTGATGCGGGATCGCTCGAAGGGGATCTCCCACCAGCGGAGGTTTAG